>CAXTPL010000167.1:7077-7763 GCA_964246065.1 uncultured Acidobacteriaceae bacterium | reverse complement strand
GGCCATCCGCGTCTCTGGATCGGCGCCCATCATGGCCTTCAACAGCGCGCTGGGGTCGGCTCCCGGAGCCTTCAGAACCCGGCCCTTCGCCACAGGGCTCGCGGTCACCGGTTTGCTCTTTGGAACGTTCGTGCTTGTTCCGCGCTCGCTGCTGCAAGCCATGCATTACGACTGGCAGCACGACTTGTTTGGAGACGCACTCCGAAGCGACCTTATTTCCCTGGGGGGGGGCTGGATGATAAAGTGCATTGCCTCGATATGGCAGGCGGCTGCATAGCGTCGCTCTATCAACTACGCATCCAGCAAACCACAGGCTTCCTCTATGACTGCTACCTTTACCCTCAAGGCGCTCTTTCGCCGGGCAACCTGGCTGAGCGGGAGCGGTATCGCAGCCGATTTCGCGAGGCCTTGCTGGCGCGACCGCCCTCCATCCTCATTGCAAGCAGCGATGAGTGCGGGCCTGCCGACTTTCGCTACACAAAGCTCGATCGCTGGCCCTGGCTGAGCGAGTACCTTGCCGCGCGCTACGAGCTTGCTCTCGAGCACAGACCTGCGGGTCCGCAAAGTTGGGGAGGAAAGCCGACCTTGCCGCTCGGCTACAGGATCTATCGCCTGAGAACGGCGAGCGCCGCGCTCCCCTCCCTCAGCATGCTCGAGTCGGTGAGCGCGGAAGCATACCCCGGGGA
>CAXTPL010000167.1:2215-7067 GCA_964246065.1 uncultured Acidobacteriaceae bacterium | reverse complement strand
AAAGTACGCGACCCAAGGTAAGCGACCCCTAGGTAAGCGACTCCAAGGTAAGCGACTCCTAGGTAAGCGACCCCAAGGTCAGCGCACTAAGGCGAGCGCAGCGAGCTTCCGCGTGGCGGCTTCGCCGTCGGGATGCCAGCCTCCACATCGAAGTGCTGGTCAGCCGGTGCAATGGCCTGCGCGGCCCCGCCAAGGTCATAGTTGACAAAGACTCGCCTGTCGCGGACGTTGTCCATCTCAAGAAAAACCCGCGTTGCCGGCAGCGCGCGCGAGTTTGTCACGGAAACCCCGTAGCCATCTGCCAGAGCGAGCGCCGCACCCGTTGCCACCGGCGCCTGCCGCGCCTGGAGCCGGTCAACCGTCAGGTCAGAAAACTGCTCCACGCGCACGCCGTCTGAAAAGTAGGCCGGCATCGCTGCCGGCCAGTCTACCGCTACCTCGCTGAGCGTAAGCCCTGCCACGTGCTTGGCGTAGAGCGCGGGGATTTCGCTCTTCATCATTCCCTGCTTGCGGTCGGTCACGGTCCAGCGCAGGTCCAGGTTGCCGCCCACGCCCGCAGCGATCGCCGGGTCAGGCGCCAGCATATGCAGCTGCACATTGCGCAGCGTGATGTTTGTAAGAGGGCTGCCTTCGCCGCCCCAGAGCAGGCTGCCGTTTTCCGCTTCCGCGACAATGTCGCTGAAGACGACGTTTTTCACGCGCGGCAGGCAGGCGGTGCCCGGCACATCGCAGGGCTGCACCGCGATGTAGATCGGCTCGGCCTTGCCCCACCAGTTGCCGGGGATCAGATGGGTGCGAATCGCTATGTTTGAAAAGATCACGTTATCCGTCGCGCGTACCGGATCCCCCACATGGCTGCTCGCAAAGATCGCTATCCCGCGATTGGTGTCCATGCTGAGTCCGGTAAAGGTGCTCAGCTGCGTACTCTCAAGCCGGATCGCGGCCGAGCGCGAAGCGAGCGAACAGTTGGCGACGTTGATATTTTCGCTGCCCACGATGGCGAAGTCGTCATCGCCGACGGAGATGGTGCAGTCGCTTACGCGGACGCGCCGGCAGCCCATGCAATCGATGCCGTCGTTATTCGGCACGCGCATGTCGTTGAGGATTGAAAACCCGGAAAGCGCCGCGTTGTCGACATCCTGCATGTGGAGGGTCCAGTTGGGCGCATTGCGCAGCGTCACCCCTTGCACCTGCACATTGTGGCAGTGGAAGAAGATCACCATGGTGCCCGGGCGGTGAACCGGCTCGACCGGCCCGTAACGCAGCACCCGCATGGCCGCGTCGTATTGCGCGGCATCCCGCACTGAGGCCGCGTCATAGTCCGCGGAGTAGTGCGAGGACTGCGTATCCATGAAGCTGTCGCTTTGTCCGTCTATCTCGCCCTTGCCTTCAATCGAGATATCCTCGGCGTTGGCCGCGACCAGCATGCCGAGCACCTCGCCTTCGCCGCTCGAGTCCACACCGTAGTGGTGCGCAAACCCGAGCGACGCCGAGGGGAGGTAGTCCGCAATGGCATGCGAGCCCGCAAGGACGGCACCGCTCTCAAGCAGCAAACGGATATGGCTCGCCAGCTGCACCGTGCCGATGACATAGCGGCCCGGACCGAAGTACACCGTGCCGCCGCCTGCCCTGGCGCACGCGCGGATCGCGTTTGTCACCGCAGCGGTGTCAGGCGTAGTGCCGTCGCCCTTGGCGCCATAGCTGCGCACATCGTAAACGGGTGTGGTTTGTGCCAGGGCTGGTACCGATCCCACAAGACAGCACACCAGCAGCAGCCATCTCAACAAGAAAACCCTCACAGTTGCCCCGCAACATACCAAAGCGGATGAGCTTCAGCCCACCGCGAGCCCATCCGCGAGCCCATCCGCGAGCCCATCCGCGAGCCCATCCGCGAGCCCATCCGCGAGCCCACCGCGAGCCCATCCGCGCAACCAGGTCGCATCCTTCCATTTGGAGCGGCCTTACCCATCGCGAGGGCGCTCGGCAATCCGCGTGACCTGGGTGCGGCCCAGCTATTTAGGGCGGTCCTTTCTAGTGCGGATCGTGACCGTGATCGCCCATCATGTGGCGCACACCGGCGTCATACCCGCGCCGAAAACCCATGCGGTAGTCATGGCGCAGCCCGCGCGGCAGGTTGGGATGGCGAAACTCATCGCGGTTGCGCACGTCCGGTGCGCGGTGGTTTTCATAATCCTTGCGTGCACCTTCGATGCCGTCATGGAACCCTCGGCGCTGAGCATCGTTGAACTCCTGCGGCGGCCCATCCCAGCCACCCTGGCCTCCCTGGTAGCCCGGCGGCGGCCCTTGCGGAGGACCATACTGGGCCTTCGCACCCGGTGCAGCCAGCAGCAGCGCCGCCAGCGCGGTTACACCCATCGCGCATACTTTCTTCATCCTGCCATCCTTTTCAGAGCGCGCACTCGGTGCCGCGCCCGCCACAAACGCCTAGTGAGATGCGGCAGTAGGCCTCGACGCTACGCCACGGCCGAGGACAGAGGCGCCCGAGTGAGCCCCCGCGGTTTTCTTGAAGGGTGCCGCAAACGCAAAGGGAAGGAGCCGAGACCGGCCCCCCTCCCTTTGCGTTTACCCCGGGCACGCCGCTCCTCGACTCCGCGAGCGGTTCGCCTTACTGGTTGTTTGCGTACGACTCAAGCGAGTAGCAGAAGTCCAGCGCTTCTTCAAGGATTGAGTTGTTCGCGTCATACGGCACAAACGCCATACCGCCGGGACTGCCCATACCGGTGATCACCGGGGTCAACTGGCCGTAGTCCACATCCAGTCTGCCTACAAAGCCCTGCGTGCCGCCGTTAGCCGTGGTTTGCGCAGAGGAGTAGGCCGTCCCTGGCGCGAAAGCCGTCCGGCGGATGGCGTAGATCGTGTTCGCAGGCTTGTCCGCGACCAGGATAAAGCCGTCCGTGTCGGGCGTGAACAGGGTATCGTCCACCATGGGTACACCGAAAGGCGAGCTCAGAGGAACCCGCAGCACGCTCTGGTTCTTGGTCTCGGGGTGGCGCACAATGACCAGTTCGCCGTCGGCCTGGCTGGTCATCACCAGGTCGCCGCTCGGATCGGTGGTCATCGAATCCGGATCCTGCAGGTTCAGCGTGATCGGCTGACCGGTCAGGATGTCGGTCGCTTCCCCATTGCCCATCAGCACGGCAGATACGCTGACGGAGGTGCCGCCGGCGAGCTTGGCTTCGACGATGGCAGGGCCGGTATTGGGGTTATTTGCCGGGTTGGACGCGCTGAGATAGACCTTGCCATTGCGGAAGACGATATCGTCATAGCCGCCGCCGTGGGGCGGTGCAGCGGCAAAGGTGAAGCTGGTCTGCTGGTGCGTGGTGTAGTTGATAGCCACAGCATTCGGGTTGGCGTCCTCATTCTGCAGCGCCCACAGGTAGTGCTGGTAAGGATCGACCTTCAGTCCGTCGTTATGGCCCTTGACGGTGTAGATCCACTCCACCGCACCGGCCATGCTGTACTGCACCACCTGCGTGCTTTTGCCATCGCTCCCGTCAGGGAGGTTGTCGTCGCCATAGCCCACGAAGATGTGACCGCGGTCTACGGCAATCGAGTCAGGCGCCGTATACTGGCCGCCGCGTGCAAACACAGAAACGGTATAGCCCTTGGCGGCAACCGGCATGGTTGCCGCGGCTTGCGCATGGGCCGAGGGGAGGGCAAGGGTACAGAGCAGAGCGGAAACGATGCTGGTCGTGCAAAGGGCAGAGTTCATGGCGTTCTCCAAAGACCGGGCGAAACAGGTGCTGCCACGCGGAAGTGCGTTGCAGGTCAAACGCCGCTAGTTTTTCAGAGTCACGCATCGTTTTTGGTGAACGATCCGCGAATTTACGCACGCACTCTGCGCCCGTACGCCGCGCGCGCTAAACAGCCGAGCAAGGCAGCGGGCTCAGAACCAGGTTCGAGATATTGCTGACCAGCTCCTCAAAGCTGTACTTGGGCGAGGTGGAAAGCTTTTTCCATGCCGGGTCGGCGACAAAGCTCTTCCACTGCGCCCCGAGCTGCTCCATGCTGTCGAACGCGAGCAGGTAGGTAAGGCTGGGCATGCGCTCGCCGATCAGGGTATCGCCAAAAAACACGGGACGAAAACCCGCCTTGGTGAAGATAGCAAACTCGCCGTCGTGGAACATTTCTACCTTGCGCACGTGATCCCGGTAGCTTGGGCTCTCGTAGGTGCGCAGCTGCAGGATGCGCCCAGGCGCAGCCGAGGAGGCCGGTGGGGTGATCCTCGGCCAGCCGGGGAATGCTGAAAGCAGAGTGCCGTCTACCCTGGCAAACGCGGGGGAGCTCGCGGGCGCACTCCAGAACGGCTCCGCCGCCTTCAAAAACGCTTCATCGCGTGCCAGGTGGAGGTCCAGCATCACCAGCCCTTCAAGCGCCTGCGAAGGAATGAGGAGGTAAAACGAAGGGGTTTCCGGCCCCATCTCGAGGCGAAAGGCGCCCACCGGACCCATGCGCAGGCGACCCAGTGCCGGCAGCAACGCTTCAGCGAAGTAGCTTTCGGCCAGATGGGTCTGGGGTCCGCTCTGCAGCCGGTAGCGCCTCAACTGATAGAACTCGCTCGCTGCCGGTTGCGCTTCAGGTGCCATGAGGGGGTTGGATGCGCGTGCAGGCGCGGAATAACCGCCGGCTGCCGCGGCAGCCAGCAGCCCGGCCAGAAAGTCGCGTCGACGAACAGGCTCGCTCATATACCGCTGGATTGTACGTGAGCGCGGGGAGGCGGCTCTCATTTGCGCGCGGTCGCTCACATACTCTGCCAAAGACACTTTGCCCGGACACTTTGCCCGGACACTTTGCCCGGACACTTTTCCAGACACTTTCCCCAGACACTTTC
>CAXTPL010000167.1:0-2205 GCA_964246065.1 uncultured Acidobacteriaceae bacterium | reverse complement strand
GCGCCACGCCCCCCCCCCCCCCGGCGCCGGCCCCCCGCCCGCGAAGGATGGATCATGGATCACCCGGGAGATCGACCAAGGCAGCTCTTCCTGCCGAGCCGGGTGTACGCTCGCCACTCCTGCCGCTTCTCGGCACACCGCTCGGCAAGGCTACGCCTGTTCCCAGGAGGTCCCCGCTATGAAAGCTCTTTTGTACGCACTTCTTCCACTCGCCTTCCCTTTCATCAGCCACGCTTCACAACCGCAGCAGCTTGTTCCCGCCGGATCACTGATCCAGTGCACCATCTCCGAGCCGAAGCTTTCCTCAAAGACCGCTGCCATCGGTGATCCGGTCCTCTGCCAGGTGAGCCCCATGGAACGCTATGGGCGATCCATGCTGCCCTACAGCAGCTATCTGGAGGGCCGCTTTGAGGACTACAAGGATCCCGGTCACCTGATAGGCAAGGGCTGGATGGAGCTCAAGTTCGACCGCATGGTCATCGAGCCGGACACCGTGATCCCGCTCGCCGCCAAGGTAGTGTATGTGCCCGGGTATAACGTCAATCGCGACGGGCGCATCCTCGGCAAAGGGCACGCTGTCGCCGACACCGTCGAGTGGATGATTCCCATTCTTTGGCCCATCGACCTGATCAATCTCCCTCGCCGCGGCCCGCGGCCTACGCTCAAACAAGAGACACCCCTGACGCTGAAGGTCATGGACGAATTCATAATTCCGGGCACCGAGCCCCCCCGCCCCGAGCCGTCCGGACTGCTTCACCGGCCCGTTACCTATCACTCGCCGATGTATGTCATCCCCGACCCGCCGCCGCCTTCGCAGCCCATCACCTACGCCTATCCTGAGGCTCCGCTGTACGCAACGCCGCCGAGGATGGTCTTGATCCGGCGCAACGGCTACGTATACCGCACCTATATTGCACGGTAAGGCAAGGCTGCCGGCGCTGCTCCCAGCAGAAAACGCCGGCAGCTTGCTCCAAGGCAGCCTCAGCCGCGATCCCCGTGAACGCAACCCAGGGCCTTGGGCCACGCCGCGAACGCGCCCCCGCGGAGCCCAAGCCGCGGACGCAGCGGGGAGCTGATGCAGAGCCTGCGTTTGGCCGCACCTGCGCCCGGGTTTACTATCGAGCTTGACGCAGGCAGGCTTGCGGCACCCTAACGGTGCTCCGTTTCGGCCTTCCTCACAGCCGCCATCAGGAAAAAAGGGTCCTAAGTTCTGAAGCAATCGCCCATGCCCAGTATCCAATCCAGTAACGCCGCGGGAACGGAGGAAGTCCACCCCGACGTCGCGCTTGTCAACCTTGCCAAAGAGGGCGACGTGCACGCGTTTGAAAAGCTGGTGAAGCAGTACGACCGCCAGGTTTTCCGCATCGCGCAGCACATCACCCAGAATCGTGAGGACGCCGAGGACGTCGTACAAGACGCGTTTCTCAAGGCGTATGAAAAGCTCCACCAGTTCCAGGGAAACTCGAAGTTCTATACCTGGCTGGTGCGCATCGCGGTCAATGAGAGCTTGATGCGGCTGCGTAAGCGGCGAACCGGACGCATGGTTTCCATCGATGAAGACGTGGAGACTGAAGAAGGTTCGATGCCGCGCGAGCTGCAGGACTGGGGCCCGGATCCCGAGATGCAATATGGTCAGTCCGAGCTTGCCGAGATCCTCAAGAAGACCGTCAATGGCCTGCCGCCCGGCTTTCGCGTCGTATTTGTGCTGCGCGACGTGGAAGGGCTGTCGACGGAGGAAACTGCGGAAACGCTCGGGTTGAGCATTCCGGCCGTCAAGTCGCGCCTGCTGCGCGCACGGCTCCAGCTGCGCGAGCGGCTGAACCGGTACTTCAAGAAGAAAAATGGGGATGGTGCGGCGAAGTGATCTGCTCTGAGTTCCTGATCCACCTGGACGACCTGCTCGACGACACCCTCGACACCACCCTGCGCGTGGAGATGGAGGCGCACATGGGCGTCTGCGAACACTGCACGATCACTGTTTCCACCACGCGCAAAACGATCGAAGTCTATCGCTCCAACGTGCTCTACGACCTGCCTAACGATCTTCGCGATCGTCTCCAGGCAGCTATCCTCGCCAAGTGCAAAAAATGCTAGTGTCGCGCTTCAGCCGTTTTGCTCACGTCCACGGCTCATCATGCTGAGGCTGCTAATTGTCGCTCTCGCGCTCGTCATCATACTTCGCATGGTGAGCCGTGGACCCCCAAA
>CAXTPL010000166.1:0-7823 GCA_964246065.1 uncultured Acidobacteriaceae bacterium | reverse complement strand
GCTGCGCACTGCTCGGCGGCACGCTGGCCGGGCCGGTTCCCATGCTGGCACAAGGCACGCCGGCTCCGGCAAACGGCAGCCCGGCCAAGGCAGCCCTGGCAACGCTCCCCTTGGAGTACGGGGTGTTCTTCGGCGGGGGCGTCGGCGTGGGGGACCGATCTGACTTTTCCTTTACCAACGGCGGCATCCGCGCCGGCAAGGTGCTTACCGACGAGCATCTGCCGGGGCTGCTGCGAGGCCAGTTCGAGTATGCGGGCGAGCTGATGCCCTACTGGCAGTCCTATACGCCCGCGCCCAACGTGCATGACGCCCATGCGATCCTGCCCGGCGGCCAGAGCATTTTCATTCCGGAGCCCTATGGCGGGGGCACCTTTACCGGCGTCAGCCTGACCCCGATCATCCTGCGGTGGGATCTGAAGCCGACCAGCCGGGTGGCGCCGTATCTCCAGGGTGCCGGCGGCCTGATCTGGACCAACCACAAGTATCCGCCCGATATTCTTGTCGCAAAAGGTGAGCCCGGCGGCACCAGCGTGTGGAACTTCACTCCGCAGTTCGGGATCGGCGCGCACCTGTTTATCAAAGACCGGCGCTCGCTCGACCTCAGCGCAAATGCGGTGCACGTCTCCAGCGCCAGCCTGGGAGACCGCAACCCCGGGGTTAATGCCTCGGTCCAGTTCCAGATCGGCTACACCTGGTGGAAATAAGGCGCATGGCCCTTGAGTCTCGCGCTGCACGGAGCCTATAAAGGGCGCGGTTGAGGTTGAAGATGGAGCAGAGCCATGCAGCATCAGCCGGGGCTGCGAGCCCGGGGGATGGCCGCGAAGCGGTCGTGGAGTGTGTCCCCAACTTTTCTGAAGGCCGCGACGCCGCCAAGGTCCACGCGATTGTGCAGGCCATGCAGGTCGAGGGCGTGCACCTGCTGGACTTCTCCCTGGACCCGGACCACAACCGGTCGGTCGTGACCATCGCGGGCGCTCCCGCGGCCGTGCTTGAGGCCGCTGTGCGCGGAGCAGGCAAAGCAGCCGAGTTGATCGACCTGACGCGCCAGGGCGGCGTGCATCCCCGCATCGGCGCAGCGGATGTGATTCCGTTTGTTCCCGTAGCGCAGGCCACGCTCGCACAGTGCGCTCTGCTTGCGCACCACGCCGGGCAGGAGCTGTGGCGGCGCTACCAGGTGCCCAGCTACTTTTATGAGGCGGCAGCAAGCCGGCCCGATCGGGCGCTGCTTGAGGATGTGCGGCGCGGCCAGTTTGAAGAGCTGCGCGAGGCCGCGCTCAGGGATGCATCGCGCAGGCCGGATGTAGGCGGCCCGGCCTTGCATCCGACCGCCGGGGCTTCCGCCATTGGGGCGCGCAAGTTTCTGGTCGCCTATAACGTGTACCTCGACACGGCAGAGATTGCGGTGGCCCGGTCGGTGGCTCGCAGCATCCGCGCTTCCAGCGGCGGGCTGCCCGGGGTCAAGGCGCTTGGGCTCCTGGTCGACGGCGCTGCGCAGATCTCGGTCAATATCACCGACTTTCATCAGACTCCCATGCACAAGGTGTACGCCGGCATCTGCGAGAGCGCGCGCCAAGCCGGGGCCAAGCCGGTGCGCGGGGAGCTGATCGGGCTGCTCCCCGAGGCTGCCTACGAGCAGGACCAAGCCTGGGTGCGTCAACTGGAAGGGTTTATCCCGGCCGAGAAGATCCTGGAGCGACGCCTGGCAAAGCCGCTGGCGTGGCCGCACTAGCCGGCGGGTGGCCCTCGATTACCGAGGTGCGGGGGAAAGCGGCGCATCTCGCGCCCATGCATGACGGACGAGCGGCTGGCAGAGTCTAAGATGGAGGTGACGGATACAAGTGACGGATAGAAGTGGCGAACAAGAGTTTGCGGCCACAGGCTTGGCAAGCAAGCCTGCAGGCGACCCGGCAAGGAGAACCACGGTGAGGATCACAAGCAGGCGGAAGATGGGGTGGTGGGGGCTAGGCAGCCGCGTCTACGGCGCGCTAGCAGCGGTCGCGATGATTGCGGCGTGCGGCGCTGCTCCGGCGCGGGCTGCGCAGTTGAGTGCCGATGCGCGCGGAGCCATTCCCAAGGACATTCAGCAGCTCATCGTGGTGGACTACCGCGCGATGCAGAACTCGCAGGCGGCCATGGACCTGAAGGCGCGGGTGATGCCGCCGGAGCTGAAAAACCTGGAAAAGGCCCTGGTCAACTCCGGGCTGAACGACAACCACGACGTGGAAGAGCTGGCATTTGCCTCCTTTCGGACCCCGGACAGCGGCGACAATGCCAAGATCATGGGGATTGCGCAGGGCCAGTTCTCCGTGCCCGATCTGATCGCAAATTTCAAGAAGAACAAGGTCAAGCCGCAGATTCTGCGGGCCAACAAGCTATACCCGATGGCGGGCAGCGGCATGCTCGTCAGCTTTGTCAATCCGACGACGATGATCTTTGGCGCTTCAGACGCAATCAAATATGCGCTCAACGTGCGCGACGGTTTAGCGCCGAGCATGCTGAGCAACCAGCCGCTGATGGATCAGATGGGCTCGGTCGATACCGAGCCGCTGTGGAGCCTGCTCGACCAGAAGGGAACACAGTTGATGATGCAAAGCGTGATGGGCCAAGCCTCGCAGCTGACCGACTTCGACTCGGTACGCAAGCGGCTGCTGAGCTCGCGCTACAGCATGAACTTCGACAACGGGGTGAAGTTTACCCTGGCGGTCATTACGCCTGACACGTTCACGGCGGCAACCATGTCGTCCTTGATGAACGCCGCGGCGCTGTACGAAAAAATGAGCGGCACGGTGACTGAAAAGCAGGCCATTGACAGCACGGACATCTCGTCCAACGCGGGCGTGCTCGATGTGCGTTTTTCTTCCTCCGATAGCCAGTTCGCGAGCTTGCTGAAGTCCCCGCTCTTCCAGTCCGTGGTCCACTAAGAGTGCCAGCAGCCGCTCCCGAGGGGCGCGCCGCCGACTGGGAGCGGAGCGGGAGATGCCATCACCTGCGTGTCTGCCATCGAGGAAAGGCGTGCGCATTGGACTCGGCGCGATTCCGGCCGGACACGATTCCAGCCGGACACGATCTTGGGGCGCAACTCGATTTCGGGCCCGGGTCCAGGCTCAGTGCAGTACCGGCTGCCAGCGCACCTGGCCGTCTTGGCCGACCTTTACCAGCAAGGTTCCCTCCTGGCCTTCCTGCAGAGAGGGGCCGGTGGAGGCGTGGAGCTTTCCGGCGCCGTCCGTGTAGGTCAGCGTCAGCGGCCCGGAGCCGAGCAGCTTGAAGCGATAGTTGTAGCTCCCGTGCGCGGCCAGGGTGCTTACACCAAAGCCGGCTCCGGGGTAGTCAAGCTCGACCACACGCAAGGGCGCGCCGCCCTCGTTTTCAATCGAGGCCTGGATAAAGCGGGACCGGCAGCCGGTCGCCGCGAGCAGCACCGTGGCCGCCGTCCAGCACAGCAGACCGTTCGACAGCCAGCCGGGGCGGCCTGCGCATCGCCTGCTCACAGCGTCGGCTTACGTTCGAGGATGCGCGCGGTGAGCACCACGCCGCTCTCATGATTGTGCAGCGTGATCGGAAATGCCAGCACGTTCCACACCCACTCCTCGCCGCGCGAAGGGAGGTTCAGCAGCCCCCGGTAGGTACGGTCGATGTAGGTTTCACGCGTGGTGGCCACACGCTGAATGATCTCCCGCCAGTCCGGCGCGAGCTCCGGCAGCTCGTGAAACATGTTTTTACCGCGGAACCACTCGCGTGGACGCTCCAGCAGGCGCGCGCAGGTCTCATTGACATAGTGCCAGGTGCCGCGGCTGTCGAGGATCTCGAGAACTACCTCATCTCCCATCGCCATATTGATGCGGGAGTAGAAGAAGTCGCGGGCATCCACCATGACCGGTTTGCCCTGGCGCTTGGAGCGGAACGAACGCAGCGCAGCCACCAGGTCGTCGACCGAGCTGTAGCCCTTGAGCAGGTGCATGTCTTCGGGGCCGCCGAAGCGGCGCTCCAGGGTGGCCGAAAGGATGATGATGGGCACTTCCGGGCGTATCTCGCGGAGCTTTTCCGCAACGTCGGTACCGAACTTGCCTGCGCCCAGGTGATAGTCGAGCACCGCGATGTCGATCTGGTCGAGCAGCACTTCGGCTTCCTCAATCGTGGACGCGGTCTCGGTCAGGTAGCCGTGCTTGTGCAGAATGGTGGCGCGCAGCAGAAGGTTGTCGACCTGGTCGTCGAGCAGCAGGACGCGGATAGGATCTTCGGCAACGCCGAGGAGATCGAGGAGATAGGGGTCGTTGTCTTCTGGCATGCAATCCACTGTGATGCCGTAGGTTATCGCTCCTGATGCTAACTTTGCTGCTCCTTTCGCATGCTTTGTAACTTGCGTAATGTCTCCGGCAGCCGCGTAAAGGCCGCGGAGGCGCGAAGCCACTGCCGGTTGGGCATAGCCGGGTAGCCGCTCACCACCTGGCCGGGCGCCACATCGCCGGGGATCCCGCTTTGCGCGGTCGCTATCGCCCCGTCGCCCACTGTACAGTGGCCGGCGACGCCGACCTGGCCCGCAAGAATGACGTTGCGGCCGATCCGTGAGGAGCCGGCGAGGCCGGCCTGCGCGCAGAGCAGCGTGCCCGCGCCGACAGTCGAGCCATGGCCGACCTGAACCAGGTTATCGATCTTGGCGCCTCGCCCGATCCGGGTTTCTCCTACGCTCGCTCGGTCGACGCAGGCCAGCGCCTGGACCTCGACGTAGTCTTCAAGCACTGCCGGCCCGGATTGGGGAATCTTGTGCCAGCCGCCTGTCTCCTCGTCGGCTGTCTTGACAAAGCCGAAGCCGTCCGCGCCGATCACGGCTCCGTTCTGGAGCGTCACGTGGTCGCCGAGGGTGCAGAACTCGCGGACCACCGCATGGGCATGGGCAAAAAAGTGAGCGCCGATGCGTGCTCCCTGGTAAAGGACGACGTGCGCGAGCACGACGGCATGGGGCCCGAGGACAACGCCAGGGCCGAGAACCGCGAAAGGACCGATGTGGGCCTGCTCGCCGACCAGCGCCGTGGGGTCAATGGAAGCGGTGGGGTGGATGCCGGGCGGATAGCTGGGCGCCTGGTAAAAGAGCGCGAGCGCACGGGCAAAGGCAAGGTAGGGGTTGGCGATGCGGAGGGTAGGAAGAGGGAGTGGAGCGAAGCCAGGCTCGACCAGGATGGCCCCGGCGCGCGTGGTGCGGGCGAGCGGAGCATATCTCGGATTGGCCAGAAAGGTAAGTTGGGTGGGCCCGGCATCTTCAACGCCGGCCACGCTGTTGATGTCGGTATCTGCTGCAGCGTGTTGGTCGGTGGCCGAACGGAGCTCAGCCCCGAGCGTGGCCGCCAGGTCGGCTAGCTTCATGTGGGTGATTGTATCGCGCGGTGCGTGGCTGGTTTGCGGGCGCGTGCTCTGAAGTTGCTCGACGCCGCTCAGCGGATGCATGGTTCAGGGCGGGAGGCTGAGCTTGCTCATGCCCTATCCCTGGCAGCTAACAGCGACGAAGGAACTCTAAGATTCATTGGATCGTCTTCTAGCGCTGTGCTCTTTGTATCCAGAACGCTTGTCCCGGCCTTCGCTTGATGAGCTCGCTGCCGTTTGCGTCTCGATCTACCCACTTGTTCTGCCCTGTGCAAGTTGAGAAGGAAAGGCTGAACGTGACAGGAGGAACCGGAATGATTTCTTCCCCTGAGATCGACCTTTTTGATATCCGGGTAGATCAAGCCTAGTGAATGTCAGCTCGACAGAGCCGCCTGCGCTGCCGTCTGGGAGAATTGATATGTTGAGGTACGCGACTTTCGCACTAAGTATGATCGATGTGATCCCAAAGGTGTTTACGTCCTTGACCATCACCTTCGGCTTTTGCTGTCCCGGCGTAATGTAAAAAGAGAAGAGACTGTATAGGTAGCCTTCGCTCCCTTTGCACGCGTCCAGATAGGAATCTTCATGCGGTACGTTGAGCAACAGGAAATTATTTTTTCCATCGCTCTTTGTCTCTATAGGATGTTTACAAAGTCGTCTTCAGGAAGTGCACAGACATCGGCAGCGACCACCGGCTTATTATCCAGCGTTCTCACAGTACCTGTTCTCACAATCGGTTAGTGCTCCGCCCCAAGCGCGGCCGCCGGATCGGCTAGCTTCATGGGGCTGATTGTATCGCGGGCTCTTAAGTGTCGAGAGTGGATGGCCGAGCTTGATCCAAGCCGAGCGTGGGAAGAGAGCGTGTGATCTGCTGCGTCCCCAGCGAGACGGTGATCACCTGGCCGATCAGCCGCAGGATGTAGCGCTCGTCATCTGCGGGGTCAGGATCACTGACGATACCGGAGCGAGGGTCAATTAAGACGCGGTACTGGTCGATGACCCACTCGAGCGCGGAGCGGTTGCAAGCCTGTAGTCGAAGGCCGCGCGCGGAATGCCGCGCAGCGTCAATGCCTCGTTATAGCGAAGCTCGGTTTTGTGTTTCGAGAGGGCCATACGTTGGACGTGCAGGGTCCAGGCGGCTTTGAGCTGCTCGATATCTTCGAGCGGATTTTCGGGTTGCTCGTAGTCGATGTGCAACCCCAGGAGCCGCTTGCCCGCCTTAGCGAAGACGTGCAGCTCAGGCGGAAAGGGAAAGCGCGGCAGCTCTCGCTTCAGGTTCGCCGCATAGCGCGTGCGGTATTCGGGGTGGTGCAGCAGCGCGTAAGTGGAGTGGAAGATATTCCATTTGGTGCTAGACGGGTCGGTGTAGTACGTGCGGTATTTGCTGGCGTCAAGCCGTGGCAGAAGCGGATCGCTATTTCTTCTCGTTGACAAGTAGTTGAGACCAAGAACCTACGTTATCCCTCCCTGAATATATTCACGAAATCTTCAATGTTGGATTGCTTAACGCCTCCAGTTAGGGACAAATCACTCTCGAGTACGGCATCGCCGTCAGCGTCTATGTAAGCTCGCGCGAAGTAGTGATCTTTGTTCCATCGATTGACAAGGTCTAACGTCGGCTTGGGACTGGAAATGTATTGGACAAGTTGTACTGCGTCTGTGCTAAGGATCCCTGCCGCCACTCTGTAGCCTTGTGCACGAAAGACAAAGTAATCATCTTCTTTCCCTTGGCTGTTTTTACCTCGAGTGCATCGGAAACCCATAGCCTCAATCGTTTTCTGAAAAGATTCAAGTGTAATTGTCTCAATAAGAGGATGTGTTGACTGCAATGCTTGTGGATCAAAAGGAGCACCGACCTGAGCCGCCGCTTGCAACTTAGGAAAGACTAGCAAGCCAAAAGCGAGGATAAGGAACTTCATCACGAGTATTACCGGGTGTTGATAATGTTGATATAGCACAGTAAACCTGAGACAACACAATGCGATTGCGCTTAACAGATTACCTTTGTACTTCTCGACGGAAGTGCCATATGGCAGTGCAGCTCTTCGATGTACTTATGCGGCAGGCGCGAGGCCTTGATCCGCTGCATGATGCGGAGTCATGAAGCTGCTAGCTCCTAAACGGGTCAAGGGTACGAACACCTTCGTCTGAGGGCAATTCTGGCGAACTCGGATCGCAACACTTCTTCCAAACTGCGCACCATGAAGTCGACTATAGGCTGCGGGATGAAATGATGCCGTGCGTATCGGCCTACGATTTAGAAGAGTTCTTACAAAGATTAACTGAGGAAGTGCTGCTTTTCCGTGTAGAAGAACGCGCGCGGCGAAGCGGGGCTGCATCGAGCACCTTGCGGAGGAAGTTCGTCGACCAGGTCTGGCTTGTTGCGCTGCCCGCACAGCTTCGCGAAGCCGGGGAAACCGGGCGCGAGATCCGGGCAGGCGTTTCAGTTTTCTGCAAGTGAGTAGCGC
>CAXTPL010000165.1:2078-7852 GCA_964246065.1 uncultured Acidobacteriaceae bacterium | reverse complement strand
TCCCATGACCGAGGTGCCGGCTCCAAACCCTGCCGCGCCCCCCGCGCCCCCCGCTCCCACTGCTGTCGCTCCATTCAGCGTGCTTGTGCCCATGCCCAGCGGCTGGCCGAAAAAGCCCAGCGGGCAAACCTTGGCTTCTCCCATGTGGATCAGCGTCCAGTCGTCCTTGCCGGTCAGGGGATCGGTGTAGCGCTTGCGAAGGAAGCGGATCTCGTTGGTTTTTTCCAGCTGATCGATCGTGCTGGGATACGCGCCAAACCTCTTGTAATACAGCCGGATGGCACGTTTATATTGCTCGCCGCGGTGCACCAGCTCGACCTCGCGATCATGCTGGATCGAGGCCGCAATGCGGGGAGCGGCGATGGCAAGCGAAAGAGCGACCAGGGCTACCATGAAGATGACGGCGACCAGAATGTAGCCTTCTTCTCCGGAGCGGAAAACGGCTGCAGTTGCTGCTGCCGAGCCCGCCGCTGCGTTCCCGAGGGTGCCGGGCTGCAGATTTCCGGAGTGGTCCCTGGAGAGGTTTGGCGAGCGGTCGGCGGAACGGGCTCGGGGGCGGCCTGTGAACGGGCCTGTGGCTCGGCCTTTGGATCGGCCTGTCGAGCGAGCTGTGGCGGGCTGGTGCATGGTCTCCTGGCCTGGCTGGAGCGGGGTGCACGCGGGGTCCGGCCCGCGCCCGCCCGTTCTGTTTGACTCTAGTTTTGCACCAGCGGGAGCGACTGGGTGTTGTGGTAGGGCAGGTCTTCGACCTGGACCGACGTAGGCGCGATGCGGACAACCTTGTAGCGGTGGGAGACCACATCGCCTTCAGAAGCGATAAAGACGTCTTCCCCATGGAGCAGAAAAGCTTTGCGGGAGCCGTCCTTGCGAGCCGAGTAGCCGAAAAAGCGCAGGTCGATGCCTGGCGGCGGCGGCGGTCCGGCCGGTACCTGGGCAGCGGCGATCTGTGCCGGGCTGGGGCGGATCGGGGCCTTGACCTTCTCGATGGCCGGGGCCGCGTCGGCCGCCGGGCCACGGGCAAAGATGTTCCGCCCCAAGCCCGTGTAGAGGAAAGCCTCATTTTCGGCCATCAGTTCCGGGTGCAGCGCTGCATCCAGCTGCGTAGGGGAGCTGCTTCGCGGCGCGGACGAAGGCACCGCGGTTTCCGTCGGGTTTGACGGAGCAGGAAGCGCGGAGACGGGCACCGGACGTGCGGGTGGGGGCCCGGCAGGCGGCGTATCCGGGCCGCCAAAAATGGTACGGAAGGCGAGAAACAAGACGATAAAGCCGAGGCCGGCGGCGACGGCCACCTTTTTGCGGTCTTCGGTGCCGATCTTGAGGGCCATGGTTATTGGACCTCCGTGGCGGCGTGGGTAGAGGCGGCGACAACGGCCGCGCTGGCGGCGTCGGCACGCATATAGGTGGTGAGCCGGAGGCGCAGGTTGACCGTGCCGCCCTGCTGGCCGGTAAGGGTGATGCTGCGGATGATGAAAAAGGCGTGGGTCTTGTCGCGCTCAACCTCGTTGATGAAGTGCATGAGCGGGGTGTACGGGCCGGACATCGAAGCGTCGATTCGCTGCTCGATCAGCCCGGTAACGGCAGGTGCCAGGGTGTACTGTGCCCGGGTAAGCCGAACGTGGTTGCGGTCGGCCAGGTCGCCGAGTTCGGCGATCACGGTCGAGTCCGAGGCCGGGATCCGGGCCGCGAAGAAGGTATCGGCGGCGTTGCGCGACTGGTCGAGGGTGGCCGGCAGGGCACGAAGCTTCTGCATATCTCCCTGCAGACGGGTGTAGGTGGCCAGATCGGCGGCGTACTCGGCGGACTGGTCGCTGCCGGCCTCGTGCCAGGCAAGCAAGAGCTTGGTGACCAACCCCAGGTCGAAGGCGAGCAGGAGCAGGGCGCTAGCGGCGAGCAGGTTGAGGGGAGTCAGGTAGCGGCGAAGGGCGATCACTGGGTGGCTCCTCGACGGGTGCGGGCGGCCGGTGCGTGGCCGACACCCCTGGCCTGACGCGGTCGCGTAGACGCAGGACCTGCCGAGCCGTCGGATTCAATCTCGGCGTCGCTGGCGGGCAAGGCCGAGGCAGGCGCCGCGGCGGCAAGCCCGGCCTTGTCATGCGAGTGTGGCAGCGGACGGTAGTCGGCGAGTATGTCGAAAGACACATCGGTGGGCGAGCCGCCGACGTCGGCAACCTGGCGCACAGAGCCGGCAGCGCCGCCCCCGGCGTTCTGGTTGGCGAGAGCTTCACTGGCTAGGCGCGGGGCGACGAAGTGGCGTGAATGTTCGAGGTTGCGGACCACTTCAACGGCACGGTCGCGGGCCCCTGAGACGCGAAGACGGATGGTGACATGGCCGTCCGGCGCGATCACCGGGTCGATCGATAAGACCTGGACGCCGGTGGGGAGCGTCGTTTCCAGGTCAGCCATGGTCGCGGTCCAGGAGAAGGCCTTGCGGCGGAAAAGCTCATTGAGGAAGTCGACCTGAGAAAGAAGTCCGGCGTTGTCCGGCTGCTGGAGCAGGGCACGGGCATGGCGCTCTTGCGCCTCAAGCAGCGCGATATTGCGCCGAAGCTGGTCGACGCGGGCAGTAGCCGCACGCGCCCGGGTCTGCTCGACGCGCAAAGCGAGCAGCATGGGCAACGCGAGGACGGCGAGTACGAGCATGATGATGCGCAGACGGGCATAGATCGGGCGGAGCTCGATGTAAGGGCGCGTCGCGAGATTGAGCGTAATCTTCATGCTTTGGTTCTCTTTTTGGCTGGAAGGCTTTCCATCCTATGCATTTAGGAGCGCCCCAGCGACCGGCGCAAGCAGGGCCGGGTTGCGGCCGAGGAGCCCAAGCGCCCCAGAGCTCTCCTCGGCGTAGGCGGGCGGCGCACCCAGGCTCGTTTGCATGGCCGCGGGAAGAAGCTCGCGCACCTCGATCGACAGATCGCCGGGCTGGCGCGGGGCAAGCAGCGCTTCCCCCAGAAGCGCGCGAAACTCGCCTGCGGTGCCGGGGCCGATGTAATACAGGGCTGCAGGGGTCTGGGCCAGCGTGTCTTCATAGTAGGCGAGCGCGACAGAAACAGTCTGCCGAATATCGTCCGAGCGTAGCGATTCGAGTGCGTCGGTGGCCCCGGAGAGCGAAGGCAGGCGCGGTACGCCGGTGTTCTCAGGAGTCTCCTCTTCAAACTCAAGCGCGCGATGGAGCAGCAGCTCTTCGCCGCGGAGTATGGCGGTGGTCAGCGTATGGCCATTGCGGTTTACCACAAGCGCGGCCTCGGCGGAAAGCAGCGGCGTGGCCGCAAGGGTGCTGGGCAGGACGACACCGGCGTAGAAGCCTGCTTCCCGGACGACGCTTTCGTACTCGAGCAGGACCTCGCGTGGGATCACGGTGACCAGCACGCGAGTCTGCTCAGAGGTCTGCGAGGCGACCTGGTAGGAGATCGCCGCGTCTTCAACCTCAAACGGAACCAGCTTGCGGAGGCGGAAACGAAGAATCGAGAGCACCTCCAAACGTTTGGACGGGAGGGTGTCGAAGTCCAGGAGCAGGACGCGCACGGCGGCGTCTGGAACGATGGCGGTTAAGGCACGATTGCCCGGGAGCGACCGTCCACCAGGGAGATTGCGCCCCGGCTCGGCTACGGCGGCGACAGCGGAGCGTACGGCGGCAACCACAGCGGGGCGATTGAGGATGTTGCCGGTTTTGGTCCCCGGAAGCAGCGCGCCCGCGGGCAGGGGAACGAACTGGGTGACCAGGGAGCCGTCTTCAGGGCGGGCCGCCAGAACCCCCGCGTGAGAGATCTCGCAGGCGAGCAGGGGGCGCAGCGAGATGCCGGCTGAAAGCAGTGGAAGACGTTCAAGCATGGGGAACAGCGTTTCTCCTGTAGGCGGCCGCAGCCGGCGTTTGCGCGGGCGGCCTTTCGCGCAAGGAAAGGCCACAATGACAGCGTTCGATCTCCTGCCCTCGAGCAGGAGAAACGCTTAGCGGTTGGCTTCGATAAAGGTTACCTTGTTGATCTCTTTCATGGTGGTGAGACCGCGCCGCACGCGGTCCAGCGCCGACTCACGCAGGAATTGCATGCCCTCAGCCGCGGCAAGCTTGCGAACCTCTGAGCTCGGCTTCTTTTCAAGGATCATTTCGCGGATAGGGTCGGTCAGGTCGAGCAGCTCGTGGATGGCGGTACGTCCGCGATAGCCGGTCCCGCCACACTCGATGCAGCCGCGGCCTTCCTTGAACTCGAAGTCGCGCCATTCTTCCGGGTCGAGCCCGCTCAGCGCAAGGAACTCGTCGTCGTAGCGCACGCTGTGGATGCAATCTTCGCAGATCATGCGGACCAGCCGCTGGGCGAGGATGCAGTTGAGCGCGGAAACAAAGTTGTACGCTTCAACCCCCATGTTGAGAAAGCGGCCGAGCACGTCGACCACGTTGTTGGCGTGCACGGTCGTGAAGACGAGGTGGCCGGTGAGGGCGGAGTTGATGGCGATCTGCGCCGTTTCCTGGTCGCGGATCTCGCCGACCAGGATCTTGTCCGGGTCGTGGCGGAGGATGGAGCGCAGGCCGCGGGCAAAGGTGAGGCCCTTCTTCTCGTTGACCGGGATCTGGGTGATGCCGCGAATCTGGTACTCGACCGGGTCTTCGATGGTGATGATCTTGTCTTCGTCAGACTTGATCTCGTTGAGCGCGGCGTAGAGGGTGGTGGTTTTGCCGGAGCCGGTGGGGCCCGTAACGAGCACCATGCCGTACGGCTCGCGGATGTAGCGGCGGAAGCGGCGAAGATCTTCTTCGCCGAAGCCGACCACGTCAAGGGTGAGCGACTTGAATTTTTCTGACATGGACTCCTTGTCAAGCACACGGAGGACAGCGTTTTCGCCGTGGACGGTGGGCATGATGGAGACGCGGAAGTCGATAAGCCGGCCTTTGTAGCGGACGCGGAAGCGGCCATCCTGGGGGACGCGACGCTCAGCGATGTCGAGCTCGGACATGACTTTTATGCGCGAAAGGATGGTCTGGTGGTGCTCGCGCGCGATAGGGGCCATGGCGGGGTGAAGGACGCCGTCGATGCGGTATTTCACCAGGAGCTGGTCGTCGTAGGTTTCGATGTGGACGTCGGACGCGCGGCGCTCGAGGGCGGTAAAGATGGTCGTGTCGACCAGCCGGATGATGGGGGAGATGTCTTCTTCCGCCGTCAGCTTCTCGATGGTGATCGATTCGTCGTCCTGGTCGTTGATGGCGACGACGTCGAAGGTCAGGCCTTCAGTGGCTTCGTCGAGGACGCGCTGCGATTGTTCGGTTTTCTTGAGCAGGTCGTTGATCTGCGAAAGGGTAGCCACGCGGGTGACGAGGCGCTGGCCGAGCAGCGAGGCAATTTCGTCGAGCACCATGAGGCGCGACGGGTCATTGACGGCGATGACGAGGCGGTCGGGCAGCTGCTCAATGGGGACAAAGTTGTAGCGAAACATCATGTCGACCGGCACGGAGCGGAAAAGGTCGTGCTGGATGCGGAAGTTTTTCAGGTCGACAAACTCGCAGCGATAACGGCGCGCGAGCATCTGCGCGTGATCGACTTCGTCGGTTTCGAGCGGGAGGGTGAGGATCGGGGCTTCGGCCATGGTGTTTCCTTGTGGTGCGGATGGAGCGTGTGGTTCGTTTCTAGGCAGCGGGGTTGTCGGGTTTACAGTTTTACAGCTCCCGGAGTCGTTATTCAATAATAGTGAGGCGATCTTCACTCACGTTGCCGGTGAGCTCAAGCCTGCGGATGCGGGAGTTTGTGGGGTTGGCCCATCTGTCGAAAGCCGTCAGGAGGCGCGTTTGC
>CAXTPL010000165.1:630-2068 GCA_964246065.1 uncultured Acidobacteriaceae bacterium | reverse complement strand
TCCATGCGTTCAAGCCTTTCGTCGAGTGCGTTAGTGAAGCGCCTTTCAACGTCGTCGATACGCTCGACGAGCCTGCTCTCCGTGGCGCCTAGCTCACCCCGGAGGAGTTCGAGATCCTGCTTGAGAACTCCAATATCCTGCTTGAGAACCAGAACATCCTGCTTTGTCGCCGCTTCCTGTTCATCAGCCATGGACCCTCTCCAGTCTTAACGTTATAGCGCCGGTAAGCGTTGCAGACACAGTGCTAATGCTGGAAGTTACTTGAGTTCCCGAGCGAGAAGATGGGCAGATAAAGCGCGATAAGGATGATAACGACCACTACGCCCATCACGATCAGGATGGCGGGCTCGATCAGGGCCATCGACGCGGTGAGGGCCGTCTGCACGTCTTCTTCAAAGAATTCTGCTACGGAGTTGAGCATCTGCGGGAGGGCGCCGGTAGACTCGCCGACCTCGATCATCTCGGTCGAGAGGGCAGGGAAGACGCCGGTTTTATTGAGCGAAACGGAGAGGCCCTTGCCCTCGCGGACGCTGATGACGGAGTTGAAGACGGACCGCGAGATGCGGGGGCTGGAGATGGACTTGGCTGCCGTCTCAAGCGAAGGCACGAGCGGCAGGCCGCCTGTGAGCAGCGTCGAAAGCGTGCGGGCGAAGAGAGCGACCTGATATTTGAGCCAGATATTGCCGAAGACGGGCAGGCCGATGCGGATCGAGTCGATGATGTCGGCGCCCTTGGGCGTCTTCGACCAGCGGTAAAGCCCGTAGCCGATAAGCAGAAGCACCGGGAGAACGTAAAAGAAGTAGTGCTGGGCAGCTTTACCAAAGGCGAGCAGGGCAAGGGTGAGCCAGGGAAGCTTGGTACCCACCTGGTCGTACAGCTCGGCGAACCGGGGGACGACAAAGGTGATGAGGAACACGAAGAGGCCGAAGACCAGCACGATCAGCACGGCCGGATAGATGAGCGAGGCCTGCAGTTTCTTGCGGAAGGTAAGCGAGATGCGCTGGAAGGACAGGTAGCGGAGGAGCTCTTCCTGGTTGCCGGAGCGCTCGCCGGCAAGCAGGGTGACGGTGTAGATCAGAGGAAAGCCGCCCTGCGCCTCGAAGGCGGCGGAGATGGACTCGCCCGTGCGGACGCGCTCGGCTACGTTCTGGAGCTGCGCGGAAAAGGTGGGGTTCTTCTGGCTCTTGGCCAGCATGTCAAGCGACCCGAGGATAGGCAGGCCGGCTTTGACCAGGGTGAGGAACTGCTGGTTAAAGATGAGAAAGGTCTCAAGCTTGGCGCGGCGCTTGCCGCCGAGGGCGCCGCCGCGCGACTTGACGGAAAGGACATGGTAGCCGCTCTGGGTGTAGCGGAGGCGCAACTCGTCGGCAGTCGCGGCGGACTGGACCTGCTCCTGCACGCGGCCACGTTCGTCAGCCAGCTTGATAACGAATTCAGC
>CAXTPL010000165.1:0-620 GCA_964246065.1 uncultured Acidobacteriaceae bacterium | reverse complement strand
GTGCACGGGGAGGGCGCACGCGGTGGGACTGCTCCTTAGGGTCAGTTGCGGTTAGGGTATCAGGTTCGCTTTCTAATAGACGGGCAGCAGGGCCGGTTCGCTCACGCAGCGGTAATGCGAAGACCCGCCTTCGCGGGCCGCGCTCCCTTCGTGTCGGGTTTGTTGCGGCTGCGTCGCCTCTTTGGCTGGAAGCCATTGCCCGGACGGGCCGGCGCAGGCCGGCTGTCCACTTCCGGGCTACTTGCTGGCACGTGGCTTGGGCAGGGCCGCCGTGTTGAGTTTGGCGATGCGACCGGCCGGGCCCACGACCCAGGGAAGGCTGAGGGCGTTCCACTCGCCGGTTTTGGCCATGTCGTTCGAGGCGTACTCGATGGCTTGCCACGTCTTGCCGTCATCGCGCGAAAGGTCGGAGCCATTAGGGCCGACGGTGATCCAGAGCTTGTGGTCCGGATCCCAGGAAACGGCGGAGCGGTAGCCATTTGGCGGCTCAGGCGAGAGCGACCAGTGCGCTCCACCGTCCTGCGACCAGGCCGCCGTTCCTTCGCGTTCTCGCGGTCGGGCGTAGTCCCCGCCTACAGCCAGGCCATACTGCGCGTCGCGAAACCGGAGCGAAAAGACGC
>CAXTPL010000164.1:3055-7875 GCA_964246065.1 uncultured Acidobacteriaceae bacterium | reverse complement strand
CCGGCTACCAGACCCGCTACTATGAAAACACCCTGAGCTGGAACCACTGGGTCGGTAGCACCGTCCAATTGCGGCCGGAGCTCCGGTTCGATCACGCCTGGGACCGGGCTGCCTACGACAACGGCCGCGCTCGCAACCAGTTTACCGCCGCATCCGACCTCATCTTCCACTTTTAAAGAGCCAAGCCGATGCAGATTTGCTGCGCCTTTGACCCGCAAACACTGACAAACCTATCTTCTTCTGGCTAAGATGAGGAAACTATGCGTAGACGCGACTTCCTCAAGACCTCCGGCGCCCTGCTTGCCACCGCATCCTTTTCGCCCGAGCCGCTGTTCGGCGCGCCCGCTGCCGGATCCGCGCGCAGCGTACTCCCGTTGAACCGCGGCTGGCGCTACAAAGCCGCCAAGGTCGCAGGCGCCGAGGCTCCTGAGTTTTCAGACGCTGACTTTGAGCGCGTCGTCCTCCCGCATACCAATGTCCTGCTGCCCTGGCACAACTTCGACGATCGCGCGTACGAGTTTGTCTCCACCTATCGCCGGACCTTTGCCTACCCGGCAGCGGCTGAAGGCAAGCGCGTGTTTGTTGACTTTGAAGGCGCCATGACAGCTTCAACGGTCTGGATCAACGGCCACGCGCTGGGCGAATACAAGGGCGGCTTTACGCCGTTCTCCTTTGAACTGACCCAGTACCTGCGCAAAGACGCGCCCAACGTGCTTACCGTCCAGCTGGACTCAACCGAACGGGCTGATATGCCGCCTTTCGGCTATGAGATCGACTATATGACCTTTGGCGGCATCTACCGCGAGGTTTCGCTGCGCATCGTGCCGGAGGTTTTTCTCGACAATCTCTTCGCGCGGCCACTCAACGTACTTGCCGCGCCTGCGCTTGAGGTGGACTGCTTCCTCGCAGGTACAGGTGCAGGGCGGCTTTCGCTGGCCGTCGAGCTTCGCGACGGCGATCGCGTTGTTGCCCGCGCTGTTCAGCCGGTGACGCTCAGCACCGCCGCCGATGCCGATGCGTCGCTCGACCCCACCACAAGCGCGCCCGCGTATCTTTCCGCTGAAACCCGGAACGATCCCGCCCGGCACACTGTTGCCCTGCCTAAGTTAGGGAACATCGAGCTATGGCAGCTCGAGAAACCAAAGCTTTATACCGTGCACGTCCAGCTATCCCGAGATGGGCAGGTAATCGATGAAGATATGCGCCGCATCGGCTTTCGAGAGGCCAAATTTACTGACCAAGGTTTCTCGCTGAATGGAACAATCGTCAAGCTGCGCGGGCTTGACCGTCACCAGACCTTCCCTTTCGTAGGCCAGGCCATGCCCGCACGCGTGCAGCGCCGCGATGCGCTTATCCTTCGACACTCCCTGCACTGCAATATTGTGCGTACTTCCCACTACCCGCAGTCGCGCCACTTTCTCGACTGCTGCGACGAGATAGGGCTGCTCGTTCTTGAGGAGATCCCGGGCTGGCAACATATCGGTCCCGAGCCGTGGAAGTTAGTCGCGATCGACAATGTGGGACGTATGATCCGGCGCGACTGGAACCATCCCTCTATTATCCTGTGGGGCGTGCGCATCAATGAGTCGCATGACGATCATGACTTTTACCTGCGCACCAACGCCCTTGCGCATGCACTCGATGCCACGCGCCAGACTGGCGGCATTCGCAACTTCAAGGAGTCCGAGCTACTCGAAGACGTCTTCACGATCAATGACTTTGGCTTTCCGCTCCGAATGCCCAACCATCCCGTTTATCTGAATACTGAATTTGTCGGACACACCTATCCCGTAAAAACGACCGATGACGACGAGCGCCAGCGTGAACACACGCTGCGCCACGCCCGCATCCATGACCAGCTTGCCTCAAATCCGCAGTACTCCGGCGGCATCGGCTGGTGCGCGTTTGACTACAACACCCACGCCAACTTCGGCGCAGGCGACCGCATCTGCTATCACGGCGTTACGGACATCTTTCGCGAGCTAAAGCCCGCCGGCGGGTTTTATAAGTCGCAGTGCGATCCGTCGGAAGAGGTCGTAATCGAGCCTGCCTTTCACTGGGCCAAGAGCGACGAGGCATCGGCGTTCATCCACGCCGTCGTCTGCTCTAATTGCGATACCCTCAAGTTTTATGTTCGCGCGCGCGGCGCGGAGCCGAACGACTGGACGCTGCTGGCCGAAGAGTCGCCCAATCGCGAAGACTTCAAACACCTTAAGTATCCGCCATTCGATTTCGACATGCGGCGGCTGAACTCCCAGCAACTCTCGTTTTCCTGGGGCGACCTCCGCATCGACGGCTATCTCGCAGGCAAGCAGGTTCTGTCGCGATCCTTTTCCGGCAATGGAATCGATACCGCATTTACCGCCACCCCGGACGACACCACGCTGGTAGCCGACGGAGCAGACGCCACCCGCGTGGTGCTGCGCGTTACCGATCAGTTCGGCAATGTGCACGTTTCCGCCAATGACCCGATTACCTTTTCAATCGATGGCCCGGGCACATTGATCGGGGATAATCCGATCGCGCTGATGGGAGGCACGGCGGCGGTCTGGATGCGGGCGCAGGAGCAGGGCGGTACCGTTCGACTTACGGCGAACCACCTTCGTCTCGGCTCGAAGACGATCGAGTTTACGCTTTCCCCGTCTGCGCCAGAGGCGGTCTGATATCTGGCCGTTCAAGCACAGCAACGCCGCACCAGGAAGCTTTGGGGGCTCCCTCCGTGCGGCGCTTGATGGGGTAGAGTTGCCGACTTACGACTCATCAGCCTATCCTATTCGCTGACCTAAGTCGTGGTTGAGCTGGAGTGAAACTTGGCTGCTACCACGCCGACTACTTCCTTCGTCTTTTCGACCAGCCCAGCCGCAGTTCCCATTGCCTGCTCCTTTTGCCCAAAGGTATCGGGGCGTCCAAAGCCTAGATCGGGCACCTCGCCCAGCGGTCGCGCGATAAATGTCGAGAACTGCCCGTGGCCGTCCGGCGCTGTTCCGCTTGTCCAGGCCTGCTCTGCCTGCGAGCCCACGCCTTCTGTCGTCGTGATAAAGAAGTTGTACGCGTATTCGCCCTTTTCGAGCGATTGCGGGAAGCTGTTGGGGACTGGCAAGTGCGACGGCCCAAGCTCCTCAAGCACTGCAAGCCATTGCTGCTGGTGCATCGTGTCGCGCGCGATCATAAATGAAAGCATATCTTTCATGCCGGCATCTTCAGTCGCATTGTATAAACGCACGGCCAGCGCACGGCCGGTTGACTCCGCCGCGACGTTGCAGTACATATCGGCGGCTATGTTGCCGCTCGCATAGATGTGTGACATATCAAACGGCACGCCGTTTGAATTCACAGGCATCGCAGCCAAGCCGGTCGACAGGATATGCCGCGGGTTCATGCCGCCCAGCACCGCATTGACCATCGAATCTTTCGCTCCTTCTTCCTGGAACGAGACCGGCGCTCCCTCCAGGTTGAGGGCCACCGCTGTAGCCAGCATCTCGATGTGCGAAATCTCTTCCGTTGCCGTATTCAGGAGCATGTCACGGTACTTAACCGGGCCGCGGGATCCCCAGGCCTGGAAGAAGTACTGCATGCAGACGCGAATCTCGCCTTCAATGCCGCCGATGGCTTGCTGGAGGAACTTGGCATAGAGGGGGTTCGGCTTTTCGACGCGTACGGGATACTGCAGCTTTTTGTCGGTGTAGTACATAGTAGGGGTGTCTCCAGGTGCCTGGGATTGCCGCGCCTGCATGCGCAGTGCCCGGTACTGGGTGAGACAGCGGACAGACGGGCAAGGGTTGTCCTCCCGCAGCGATCCCTTTTCCTTCGCTTACCTGACACAGCAGCTACGCGCAAACGTACGGGCTTGAAACAGCGAGCCTGCGCCGCTCCGGAGCGCTTCGCGATCACCGGATAAAGCGCCGCCGCCCCTTTGCAATCAGTACTCGACCTTGAGCGAGTCGAGTGCCGGCAAAACTGCCGGCAGGATGCGGAGTGAGACCCGGCCGGCGACCACCGCCGGGTCTCGGCTTGCCAGGGCAAGCGCCGCCTGCGCGTCTTCTGCTTCAAGGATGGAAAAGCCGACGATGTCGCTCTGCTCGCCACCGGTTACCGGCCCGGCGACCTTGTAGCGTCGCCACTCCGTCTGCTCGCGCAGAAAGGCAAGCTGCTCGGCCATCAGGTCGACTTCCTGCTCCGCGGGCTCGTTCCAGCGTTCACCCTTGACCAGGAAGCAAAGAAAGTACGGCTTGAGGTTGCGCGGGATATTCTTCGGTCGCTTGGCTCTTTCAGGCGCTTCAGGCACGGGCTTCTTACCCCCAACTCACGAGCATACTTGAGCGAACAGTCGACTTTGCTCATCTAAACTGGAACGTATGCCTGTCGCAGAACGCCTTTACTACGACGACTCCATGCTGCAGACCTTTTCCGCCACGGTCACCGACATCCGCGAGTATGCCCGCACAGACGGGCAAAGTGTATGGCAGATTGCGCTTGATCGGACGGCGTTTTACCCCACAAGCGGCGGCCAGCCGTTTGACCGCGGCACATTTACCGCGCAAACGCGCTCGGGCGTCGCCCTGGTGGCCGAAATTGAAGAAGTCATCGAAGACGAAGACGGCGAAGTCTGGCACACCACCCGCAAGCCCGTGCTGGCAGGTACCGAGGTGGTCGGCGCAATCGACTGGCCGCGACGACTCGACCATATGCAGCAGCATAGCGGCCAGCACTTGCTGTCGGCCGTTCTTGCGCAGGAGCTTGGCGCGCCCACCATCTCCTTTCACCTTGGCGAGGCGGTGTCGACGATCGACCTGGAGGCGGGCTCTGCTGAGGAGCAGGGC
>CAXTPL010000164.1:0-3045 GCA_964246065.1 uncultured Acidobacteriaceae bacterium | reverse complement strand
GAGCAGGGCCGGATCCTGGGCGGGCTCCCGGCGGCAGAAGCCTGCGCCAACCTCCACATTGCAGCCAACGTGCCAGTGACCACGCAGACCGTGAGCGCGGAGCAGGCACGTACCCTGCTCGCTGAAGGCAAGCTGCGCAAGCTGCCGCCGCGCGATGGGCCGATGCGGCTGGTGGAGATTGCAGAGCTTGACCGGAACGCTTGCGGCGGTACCCACGTTGGAGCGCTGGGGCAGATTGGCGGACTGCTGATCCGCGGTACAGAGCGCACCAGGAAGGCGCTGCGGGTGGAGTTCGTCTGCGGCGTGCGTGCCGTGGCTGCCGCGGCGCACGATTACGCCGCCTTGACCGGAGCCGCGACCGCCCTGTCGGTGGCGCGCGAAGCGGTGCCGGCCGCGGTAGAGCGGCTGCTGGGCGAAAACAAGGCAGCGGCCAAATCGCTGGCAAAGCTGCGCGAAGACCTGGCGGAGTACCACGCTGCGCAGCTTGCCGTCGAAGAACGCATTGAGGGCGGCCTCCGGCTGCTTCAGCGCTCTTTTGCCGACCGCGATGCGGAATACGTTCGGCTGCTAGCCTCGCGTGTCGCCGCTGCCGTGCCGCAAACCGTGGCCATTTTTCTGGCGACCCTGCAGGAGCCGGCCACGCTCGTTCTCGCCTGCAGCCAGTCGCTCCACTGTGGCTGCGGCGACCGCTTGCGGGCCGCGCTCGCGCAGATCGGCCTGCGCGGCGGCGGGGCACCCGACCTGGCCCAGACCACCCTGCCCCGCTCCCAGGCTGAAGCCCTTGCCGCCGAACTGGCCGCGGCTCTGATTGCCGACCTGCGGAAGCCGTAAGTACGCGACCGACTTGCCGGGCTTCCGTCCACTTTGTCCTGCGGGCGCGCCGCCGCTGCCAAACAAGGGCCGCAGGCAGCCGCTCGCGGCCGCTCGCGGACCCGGGGCGTTGTCTCCCGGCATCGGTGCTGTTTGGTCTTGCCTCATCTGAATTCCATGGTGAGCAGATAGGTTGTGATTGGCGAGGATTTGATCCAAATTGCTGAGATAAAAGTTCAACTGCTGCATCCCGGAGAGAACGCTGTCTGGCTCATATTCATCGTCAACACATCACCGATGCGCAGGCAGGAGCAGCTCTCAGGAAACGCGGCGAGCGCGACACGCCGCGGCGGATACGGTGGGCTATACGGTTGGGCCGCCGGTTCCTACGTCCATCACGCCGGAACCCTCCAGCTTGGCTCTGCTCAGCACAGGCCTGCTTGGCGTTTATGATGTGCTGAAGCGGCGCCTGCTTTCTTAGAATTGTTCTCAGGCCTGCTCGGAATCGCAGGCAAGCTTTGTCGACGCTTCCCTGAATCACAAAATCCAGCTATCAACCACTCCGCACCTCAGATTTAAACTGCTGACGACTGGAGTCCCCAATGATCCGCAGCCTCTCTCTTCTGTTTTCCCTTCTGCTCTTTGCGTCCGCCCCGATCGTACAGGCGCAGCAGGCTTGCCCCTAATTTACTCTTACCCTGTCGCAGCCCATTACGTCAGGCCAGCCTGTCATCGCGACGTTCAACGCTTCTTATGTCAATTACTCGTTCAATCTAAGCGTTGAAGAGGTGATCACCTCACAGATTGGCAACTCCGGTTCGGGCGGCGGGAAGGTACAGAGGATAGCGATTCCGGTGACCGGGGCCGGCTTCCCCAATGCCCACGCGCTCACCTTTACGCCGCCGGACCCGACAAGCTTGGCCGTGAGTTATGCATACTCCTTTACCCCGCAGGAGCTTGTCGGCAATCCGTGCCTGGCAACGGCAACCGCGGGCACCTTCGATGTGGCCGCATCGCCGACGGCGCAGTTCAGCGGAAGCGATGCCCTGATGCTGCGTGGGGTGAACCATTCGGCCGAGGCCGGCGAGCCGCTGAAGGTGGAGATCGGCTCGATCGTGGCTGATGGCAAGGGCGACATCAGTTCGGGCGAGATCGACATCGACTCCGCTTCGGCGACCTTTGAGAGATTGCCCGTGACCGGGACGTACACGCTCGATGCGAACGGAGCGGGCAAACTGACACTCAAAACCGACGAGGGCACACAGAGCTTCGCGCTGACGCTGAGCACGGCAAGCGGCGGCCAAGAGCTGGCAATTCTCGGAGACGATGCGACAGAGACCTACGGAAGCGGCACACTTTCCAAGCAGATCCTGCCTGGCAGCCTGGCCGGAACCTGGGCGCTTGACCTGACCGGCGAGCAACCGTGCACCGTCGCCTGCAGCATCCCGGGTGGGATCGAGAACCAGCTATTTACGACCGGTTCCTTGACCTTTACCGCCGATGGCGCTGTAACTGCGGTGCTCAACAGCACGGTGAATCTGAAGACCAGGGTCGGCATTAAGGCGATGGGCGCGGTTCCCGGCATGAGCCTTGACGATGCGGGACGTTTGAACTTTACCCTTAGCGTTAAGAATGGCCCACCGGAGCAACCGCAAAACTATGTCGGATACTTCGTCAGCCCCACACGGTTGCTCGTCCTGTCGCTCGATCCGCCTCGGAGCTATCAACTTCTTAGCGGCGTGGCGCAGTAGTACATCGGTCGCACAAGACAGGGAGCGCAGAAACACCGGCATCGCAGGTGGCAATATCGCTATCCGCTTAGTGCAAGACACTGACTGGAAGTTCTGCGGAGTCTCGAGAGAGACGGGATGGCCTCGTCTTTCGGAGAGAAGAAACTCCAGGAATTCGAACACAACGAGTCTCACAAGGGACCACGAACATGAATCTTCGATCTGAAATCACCGCCGGAATCGCCGAAGTCGCCGCGCTGGCCGTCTCCGCGCACGCGGACACGATCGTCTACAGCGGGGCTATCGCCTCGTACACCGTCGCATCGACCGAAACCTATGACATCAAGGTGGCGGGCGCGTAGGGAGGTCGCGGCAAGGTATCTACCGGAGGGATGGGGGCGTGCTGAGCGGCGATATTTCCCTGACTGCCGGCGCGGTGCTGGGGATCGTGGTGGGCGGAATGGGCGCATCCGGCGCAGGAGGGTCGCAGGAGGAGGAGGCGGTG
>CAXTPL010000163.1:0-7903 GCA_964246065.1 uncultured Acidobacteriaceae bacterium | reverse complement strand
GTCTTTTACCGCACGCTTGGCGGCGGCAAGCTCCTGGCGGGCGGGCGGCATGCCCTGGAGGCGAGCCTGACCGCAAGCCTTACGCCGGCCTAGGATGCGGCTTCTTCGCAAACAAAGAAACGCGCCCCGGAGAAGAGGCGCGTTTCCACCCTGCCGATGCACGCTTGTGCCTTATGTCTAGCTGAAAGGCACCGCGATCGAGGGTTGGCGGGCTGGCAAAGACGGAGAGCAATGGTGATGATGCTCCAACAGGATGCGCTCTGCATCGGTGGCGGTGACCCCGAGAACCCGGGAGCACCGGCTGCAAAACGCGACACGAGTGGAAAACAATCCTGCGGCGACCAGGCCGGAGGTGAGGGGTTTTGCGTGGGTGGTCGTAATCATGGCGCATTCTCCTTCGGAGGCGAAAGAATGGCGTGATTCAGACGGGTATGTCATGCCGCCTGGAACGTCCTCCATCTTGGAAGGCGGCAAGCGGGGTAACAGCACCTGTATGGTTCGCGCGTACGTACTGGTGCGATGCGAAATGCCATGCGCTCGGGCGGGGCAAGGTAGTTACGGAAGTTACATCCCCGAGAGAACCCGTGGCTGATGGTAGACAGGTTAACTCCCATTTCCTCAGTTTGTCACGCGTTTTTTCTCCATTTCGGGACATCCCCGCAAGTCGTTCCAAAATGGGAAGATAGCTCCCCGAGGTTACCTGTCTCTGGATAAGGACGGTGACATCAGGCGTTCTCCTCCGTGTCTTCGTGTTCGATTTGGGTCCAGCCGGACCGTTGAAGTACGGGATTACACAACTGTTACGGAGGAGATCAAGGCCTGCTGCTAGGCTCGAAATCAGACACGCATCCCCAGGCAGCACACAGGACCCGCATCGCATGGCAGTTGAATTGTTCGAAGAGCGCCCCACCACCGCCCAGGCAGACGTCCTGACAGACGATGAGCTCACCGGCGTACGCCCCTTGCCAGTCGAGCTTCCCTTTGCCGGCACTAGCCAGACCTCCGGTGCTGGCCAGACCGTCGGCACTGGCCAGACCTCCGGCACCGGCCAGACTAAGGATCGGGGCGTGAACTGGATCACCGCCATCGCCATGGTGATCTTTCATGTGCTCGCGATCGCGGCCTTGTTCATGTTTACCTGGAAAGGGCTGATTGCCGCGGTTGTTCTGTACGTGCTGGCGATCAATGTGGGGATCGGCATGGGCTACCACCGGCTGCTGACGCACCGCGGCTACAAGGTGCCGCGGTGGCTGGAGTACTTCATCGCGACCTGCGCGACCCTTTCGCTCGAGGGCGGGCCGATCTTCTGGGTAGCCACGCACCGGCGTCATCACCAGCACTCCGACCGCGAAGGCGATCCGCATTCTCCCAACGACGGTACCTGGTGGGCGCACATGGGCTGGATCGTCACCGGGCAGTCGCTCCATGCGGAGACGGCAGTGCTGTCCCGCTACGCGCCCGACCTTTCACGCGACAAGTTTCACGTGCTGCTGAGCAAATACCACTGGGTACCGCTGACCACCGTCGGTCTGTGCCTGCTGGCCTGGGGCGGATGGCCCGTGGTGATGTGGGGCATCTTTTTGCGCGTTACGCTGGGGTTGCATGCGACCTGGCTGGTCAACTCGGCTACGCACCTTTGGGGTTCACGCCGGTTTGAAACCCGCGACGACTCGCGCAACAGCTGGTGGGTGGCGCTGTTGACCGGCGGCGAAGGCTGGCACAACAACCATCATGCACACCCGGTGTCGGCTCGCCACGGGCTCAAGTGGTACGAGTTCGATCCCAACTACTACGGCATTTGGCTGCTCAAGACCCTTGGCCTGGCGCGCGACGTCAAGATCGCGCAGTACGACCCGGCCAACCCTCGCCCAGCGGGCATGGCATAGGGCGCGCGCTTCTTCCCGACTCGCTACCCCAAATAAACGCTCCCCTTCTTTGCGGGGAGCGTTTTCTTTTGAACGCGCTAAAGGCAGAAGCCTCCCAGGTAGCAGACGCACCCCGCGCGCAGAAGGGCTTATTTCTCCCCATCCGTCTTATAGTTTGTATCTATGCGCGTTAGCCGGCGAACCTCGATCGTGATCTTCATCCTGCTCGGCATCTGCCTGGTGGGCCTGGCGGTCACGCTCAACGTCGGATGGATCATCCTGAACTGGCGCCGGGTGCTGCCGCTCGTCCTCGGCATCCCCATCTTTCTGCTTCTGATCGCGGGCGTGGTGGTCAACACGGTCTTCCTGGTGCGGGAGATCCGGCGCAATGAGCGGCAGAATAACTTCCTCAATGCCGTTACGCATGAGTTGAAGACCCCGATCGCCTCCATCCGGCTCTACCTTGAAACCTTGCAGCGGCATACCGTGCCTGAAGCCAAGCGGCAGGAGTTTTACGCGATCATGCTGGCAGACAGCGAGCGGCTGCTCTCGACCGTGGAGCAGGTTCTGCGAGCGGGCGAGGTAACCCAGCGCACTGCCCGTCACGCGCGCGAAGAGGTAGACGTGATTGCCTTGACCCAGCGATGCATAGCCGACACCCTGACCCGGCATAAGCTTGCTCCGGAGGCGATCGTGTACGCGGCGACGCCGGAAGCAGAAGCGCCCGGGCAGATGCTGCAGGTAAGCGCAAACGAGGAGGAGCTCGAAACAGCGCTGTTGAACGTGCTCGGCAACTCGGTCAAATATTCCCCTGACGGAGTGCAGGCGAAGGTGCGTGTGGGCACGCGCGGAGAAGACTGGGTGGTGATCGAGGTAACCGATCACGGCATCGGGATTGCCCGCGCACATCTGAAAAGCGTCTTCAAGCGCTTCTACCGTGTGCCCAGCCGCAAGGTTCTGCAGACGAAAGGGACCGGCCTCGGGCTATTTCTAGTGCGCAGCATCGCCCGGCAGCATGGCGGGGAGGCGCGGGCGCAGAGCGCGGGCGAAGGCCTGGGGACAACCATCACGCTTGAGCTGCCGCGGCTTCGCGGCACCGGGGAATAAGGCAATGATGACCACAGCCCCAGCGTCGGAGGTGCGCAGCAAGGGAGTTCGGATCCTTGTTGTCGAAGATGAGGTGCACCTGGCTGAAGGATTGCTGTTTAACCTGCAGGCAGAAGGGTACGAGGTCGCGCTCGCCGGCGATGGGGAGACCGCGCTGTCTATGCTGCTGCCTGAAGGCTCGTTCCCTGACGGCTCGCTGCATCAAGGCTCTCCTGCAGCAGGGGAGTTCGATGCGGTGCTGCTGGACGCGATGCTGCCCGGCAGGAGCGGCTTTGAGGTGGCGGCGGCTCTGCGGGCGGCAGGGGTCTACATCCCTGTACTGATGCTGACTGCTCGCTCGCGGCCCGAGGACGTGCTCCTCGGGCTGGAAGCAGGTGCGGACGACTACCTGCCCAAGCCGTTTGACCTGAGCATCCTGCTGGCGCGACTGCGTGTGCTGCTGCGGCGGGTGGTATGGCAAAAGGGGTCTGAGCGGACGGCTCGCGAGGAGGCCGACGAGGTCGGGGAGGCCGGCGGGATCCCCGAGCAGCCGCCCACCTTCTCTTTTGCGGGGCGCGTCATCGACTTCAGCGAGCTGGTGCTGACGGCCAAGGGCGCAGCTGTTCGCCTGACGCTCATGGAAGCAGACTTTTTGCGGTACCTTTCGCAAAACCCTTTTCGCATCATCCCGCGCAAAGAGCTGCTGGAGCAGGTTTGGCGCGTCCGCGAAGACACCGATACCCGGGCGATCGATAACTTTGTCGTTCGGCTGCGCCGCTACATCGAGGACGAACCCGCCAGCCCGGTGTACCTCAAGACTGTTCGCGGCGTAGGCTACCGGTTTTTGCCGCACGGCGAGTAGGGCGGCGCGCGCCCTTACTGCTTCGGCAGCCTGGCGATGACCCGCTGCGCCTCGCCCAGGTAAAAACCATGTTCAAACCGGTGCGGCCCGATAAAGTGGATAAAGGACGACGTGCGGTAGTCCACCTCAGGGTGCGCCCAGTAGGAGACGTATTTCGGCGAGGGCAGCGCCAGGGGATCGGGCGAGTTGGCGATCAGCAGGCTGGAGGTTACCTGCTCGCTTCCCCACTCGTCCCACTTGGGTCCGGCGATGCGGCGCATCAGGTCTGAGAAAAAGCGTATCCGGTCGCGATCGATCGAGCCGCGCGCAAAGCCTGTGAAGCCCGCGTTGCCGCGCAGGTAGAGTAGGTCGGCGCTTTCCGGCAGCTGGTCGAAAGAGCGTTCGCACACGGCCTGCACCATGGTGCTTGGATTGTCCTTTAGTCGGACACACGCAGCGGCAAGCGGCTCCACCGCGGCATAGGACTGATCTCCAAGCAGGGTAAAGCTTCGATTCTCGTCGATGCAGGCAGCGATCTCAGGCACAGCGGCCAGGGTAAGCGTGTCGGAGTCAAGCTGCACGACATAGTTTTGCTGCACCAGGTCGCCGATCAGCAGCAATCGTTCCCAGCAGCTGCCCCTGGGGCAGGCCGGGTTGGGTACATCGGCGAGTGCGACGATGCGCGCCCCAGGCAGGTGATGGGCGATCAGGGCGCAATCCTGCGCGGTCAGTGTTCCATCATTCAGCAAAACCACGCGCGGGGTGCGCCCCAACTGCGTGCATAACGATTTGGCGGCCAGCAGGTACATCCACGCCTCGCCGTGGCAGACCATGGAGACCAGCGTAAAACCCGGGTCCGAGCAAGGCATCGGCGCGGTCTGCTTGAGAGACGCGCTCCGAAGGTTAAACCATCCGCGAGCCAGCGCTCGCCGGGCACGAAAAAACATCGTCTGCTAGGCCTCTCATCTGAATCACCGTTCTCGGTCTGGGCGACGCGCACTGCAGCGGCACGGGCGCCACCCGCCGGTGCGCAGCGCGGAGCCGCCATGGCGATTGCCACACCTGGCAACTGTATCCAAGTTGGCCCCTCTGTGGAAGCAGAGTCTGTGCGCCGCTACCCGACAGGCGGCGCGATGCCAGGGGAGACTCCGTACCAGGCGCAGGCCGCACGCTAAGATGCCATGAGAGACAAAGACCGGCGGCCACGCGCCCTGCAAGGGCCAGGCAGCAGAAGGGCAGCAATGCCGATCGTTGATGTGATTATGCCCGCTTACAATGCGGCGCGGTTCCTCCCGGCTGCATTGGAAAGCGTCATTGCACAAAGCTTTACCGACTGGCGTGTGACCCTTGTGGACGATGGGAGCACGGATGGAACAGCGTCGGTTGCAGAGCGCTACCAGGCGCGACTGGGAGACCGCCTGCACTATCTTCGGCAGGAAAACAGCGGGCCGTCGGCCGCGCGCAACCACGCGATCCGGCGCTCATCGGGCGAATTTCTCGCTATGCTCGATGCGGACGATGTATGGCTACCCTGCCGGCTGGAGCGGTCCCTTGCCGTGCTGCGCGAAAGGCCTGAGGCAGGTATGGCGTATGGCTTCTTGTCCCGCATCGATGAGCATGGTGCGGTGGTCGACACCTTTGCCACACGCAATGCGCACGCTGAGGGGCGCATCGCTCCGTACCTCTACATGCGGAGCCTGGATATTCCTTGTGTCACGGCGACTGTGCGCCGAGAGTGTCTCGACCGGGTGGGCTTGTTCGATGAAAGCCTGCGCGCAACCGAAGACCGGGATTTGTGGGTGCGCGTTGCCCTGCACTATGACGTTGCCCTGGTACCCGAGGTGCTGGCCCATTACCGGATCTCACCGGAGGGCGCGACCACGAATCCGGAGCGCATGCTGCAAGCTCAGCTCCGGTTTATCGAGAAGCATTATGGCGAGCCAGGCTGCGGGCGATGGGCGCGCCGGGTAGCCCTGAGCGGGATTTACCGCCAGCGCGCGGAGGCCCTGGCCATCCGGCGCAATCGGCTGGGAGCCGTCGGCAGCGCGCTCCACGCCTTTGCCCTGGCACCGTTTCAGCTCAACAATGCCCGCACCGCGGCATCGCTGTTGGTGCGAGGCGGCGTCATCGCTGCAGTGCCGGCTACTCCACGGCGCCAATCGTAGGGGCTCCGCTCGACGGGCGCGGATGCCCGTCGTAGTCCACCGTAACCTCAGGCAGATGCATGCCTGCTCCCCGCGCCGGGCTGGATGCACCCGGGTGCACATCAAAGTTGTCAAGGTCGGCTTCCCGCGTAAAGTGCGGCTCCCCGACAAACCTTGGATCGACGCAGCGCTCGGCGGTGCCTGTGCAGCGCACTGAGCGCAGACCGTAGAAGATATTGTTTGCGCGCACAACCTTGCCTATCCCTTTTTCAGAGTAAAAGCCCCCTGGGCCGCCCGGTTTGCCGCCCAGGTTAAACGTCCCGGCATTCTCGTACCCGAGAACGATGTTATTGACAAGGCTAAGTGTGCTTCCCGAGCAGTCCTGGTCCCAGCAGGTAAAGTCAAACGTAGTCGGCGCGTAGCTTACGATGGTGTTATTGGCAAGCATTGCCTTGCCGCCCTGGCGGAAATTAAAAGAAAGCGCATCTTGCGCACGGCAAAAGTCCGCCAGGTGCATGTTGTAGGTTGTGGGCGCGCCTTCGATCGGGGCCGACATCCGCATGCAATTTCCTACAACGACATTGTTTGCAAAAAAGACCGAGGTAAAGTTAGGTCCCCATTTAAACTGGCCGCCGCCGTTGCCGTAGCTCCGCGAATTCGTAATGACAAGCTTGTGCGTCCCGGTATCGACATGGCCGAAGTCTTCGCCGTCCTGCGTGTTATAGCGAAAGGTGGAGTGGTCGATATAAACATCCATGCCCATGTTTGCCGGCGTTCCAATACCGTCGCCGTACCCGCCGGTGCTCTGGCCGTAGCAGGACAGAGCCGGGTAGGTGTGCTTTACCGGGTATTCCTGGTTGCAGCCGCTCCACTCTATGGTGGAGTCGTTCAAGTGCAGCGTCGCGTTGACGCTGGGAGTGCCGCGCCCGTCGTCGAAGTCCCAACCGGCCATGCCGTTATAGGCAATGTCGACGCGATTGGCGATCACGTCGCCCCCGATCGGCCCGAGGATGCCGCGATCGGTGTGGCCGTGGATCCATAGATCCTGCAGCAGGAGGTCGCGGGTCTTGGTGTCGGTCGTGATGCCTTCAGAATCGTAGTCATCGAGCGGATAGCCGGTGCGGCAGCCGGAAGGATAGATCGGGTCGCCATGAACGGCGCAGTCGGAGTGTCGAGTGATCTCCAGGCACTGCACGTCGACATACTGGGCCCCGGCCAGGTTCAATGCCGCTCCCACGCCGAATCCACCAAAGATCTGTGTCAGGCTGGCATGATTGGCGCAGTCGGCATAGTGCTCGCCGAGGATGCGGGTGTGGTGCTCAGCAGTGCCGGCCGGGACAGGCGGGTTACCGCAGGCATACGGTCCGTTCAGGCCGAAGCACCAGGCGTCGTTCGCGGTCTTGCCTTGATCGAAGCCGACCCGCCAAGGGCCGCCGCGCAGAATGACCGTATCGCCGCCCTCGATCACCCACCCGGTGTTGCCGTAGCTGCGGTCATCCCAAAGATAGCGGTAATCGTTGAACGCGCAATGCTGATTGGTACCGTGCCTGGAATAAGCGAGGTCGGCTTTGCCGTCGCACTGGCCGCTCCGCGCCTTGGGCGAGTAGCGTGTTCCCCCATCGCCGCGCACGTACCACGTAGTTGCCGAAAGGCTGCCAGTGCAGCAGAAGACCAGCAGCAGGCAAAAACCGGCAGCGCGGAGTGCGGCGAATCGAGAATGTATGGACAACTGGACTCCGGGACGTTGTGGCTGACAACCGCACCTGCTTCGCGATAGGAAACCAGTACGCGGGAGCCTCGTGGACCCGGCAGGAGCGGCAGGACAGCAAGCGTCCGGCCGCCCGCAGCGGGCTAGGTTGCTCGGCGTCAGGCCTTGCGTCGGCGAGCGATGCCTGCCAGGCCGATCAGTCCGGTACCGACCATCAGCAGTGTGCCCGGTTCAGGAACAGGAGAAGGGCCCCCTTTGC
>CAXTPL010000162.1:7064-8010 GCA_964246065.1 uncultured Acidobacteriaceae bacterium | reverse complement strand
ACGGCAATCCTGCCTACTCGGTCCACCTGAGCTCCACCGCTGCCAAGCCATCGGCCGACGTGGACCATGACGGGGACAGCCACTAACCGAACTCTACAGCCTGGGCGGGATGGGAGAGCTGGAGCTCCTGTCCCGAGCCTCGCTTTCTTTCGCTTCCCTAAGCGTCCTGCCCGGCCGCACGCGACAAAGAGGCGTGCTGGCAGGTTGAGGGAGCGCGGCTGCTCGCCGGACGCTGCTGCTCGCCGGACGCTACCGGCGGGTGCTGCCCGGCGGACTGCTGCTCTCCCGGGCTGCTCTCAGCATCGGCTCGGAGAGGCGGCCGAGCGAGATCACCTCTTTCTTCGCGGCGCTCGCTGGCAGTCAGGTTCGAGCGCTTGCGCGGTTTGCATGCGGCCAGGGCCCGCGGGCTTTTGTGCGGCAACCTAAGCAGGGATCAAAGTTGCTGTACCGGAGGAGGGACTCAGCTTCGCTATCTCCTGAGAGGGGAGTTGGAGGTGGACCCAACCCGCGGCGGTCCTGCGCTCGAGACGATCTTCTGCTCGGGTTCATTCATATGCGCAGCTTCCTTTTGGACCGGCAAACTTGGTGCAGCTGACGACGGCATGTGTAGCCGTTGACGTGGGGCAGACCGACTAGCTTCGCAGCCGACCAGCGCATTCGGCTCCACGGCATCCCAAGGCACCTCGTCTTCGTAGTCGCCTTGCAACGTTTGCAGCAAAAGCTCACGAAGTTGGTCGATAGTCATCGTTCTGCCTTCGATCAAGGTACATGTGAAGCCGCGAATTTTAACGGTCAGAGTAGCTCCGGTTCGATCCAATCTAGTCACTTCCTGCTTTCTGAGGCCAACGTTTATCGCCGAGTTCGCGCACGGCAGTCTGGACCCGATAGCCGTTCGAGCAGGAATGGCATTTGCCCCGAATTCGCCGCCGGCCTGGTGGCAGTTGCA
>CAXTPL010000162.1:6161-7054 GCA_964246065.1 uncultured Acidobacteriaceae bacterium | reverse complement strand
GCGGGTGCCATCATGGGCGTTTTCCGTCCGAATAGGCAACTCGTAAGGCTCTTGGTGACGGGCTCTTCGCTATACTTGGACGACCAACGCGAGAGGGCCCACGAAGCACCTCTGATTAGCGGCAATCGGGGAAGTCCGTCTGTGTTAAGTCGAACGATACTCGTCGCGACCTGGGAAGGTGGCCTGTTCGCATTCACAGGCGATGGACGCACACAAGAGATTGCCAAGCAGCGCGTGAGAGGGCTTGCAGCAGATGGACGCGGCGTGGCGCTGGCTATCGTAGGTAGCCATTCTCTGTGCCGCCGCGAGCCAAGCGGCAAGTGGGCAACCGTGATTACGAGCAAGTTCGAGCTGTCGTGCTGTATGTCTGTGCAAGGCACTCTTTATGTGGGAACGGATGATGCACGCATGCTCCAGCTAAGCGACAGCCGAGACGTGCTCGAAGCAATGGACGGCTTCGACAAGGTAGCGGGTCGGGATACTTGGTTCGCCGGTTCGGCTCTTGTCAACGGACAGCGATTGGGTCCGCCGCTGGGAATTCGTTCGGTCGCGGTGAACGCGAACGGGAGCGTGCTCTTCGCGAACGCTCACGTAGGCGGCATTCCGCGCTCAAAGGATCGCGGAAGAACCTGGGAGCCCACCATTGCCGTCCTCAGCGATGTTCATGAAGTTCGTGCGCACCCTGCGGATTCGAACCTTGTCGTTGCGGCCTCCGCGGTCGGCGTTTGTATCAGTCGTGACGCGGGAGCGACCTGGACGATAGAGCGCGATGGCCTACACGCGTTGTACTGCTCTGCGATCTCGTTCTCAGGCACCGACCTCCTTGTTTCTGCGTCGACCGACCACTTTGCTGCCGAGGGTAGACTCTACCGCCGTTCGGTGCAGCCAGGAGG
>CAXTPL010000162.1:0-6151 GCA_964246065.1 uncultured Acidobacteriaceae bacterium | reverse complement strand
CGAAGGCGGGCTACCGACCTGGACGGCAGGGATTGTTGATACCGGCTGCATTGCATCGGAAGGCGCTTTTCTCGCTGTGGCCGACAGAGCCGGCCCTCCATGTTTCTGGAGGGTGTTCCGATAGTTGCGGCTCTCGCGGTTGATTCAACTCGCTTTCTTCCAGTAGTGACTTCGGCGTCTCATGGTTTGTAGAGTGTGACTTATCGGGGTACCAAGCGATACTCGCATGTCCCTTAAACGCCAGATTACTACCGATAGGTCGGCACTATGCGAAGGAGCCTTCATCCAACTACCCGAGACTGGCGCTCCTTACTCGACAATCTACGCAGTTGCTTCGACTGCTTCGGCGACCCAGCGGGTAAATGCCTCCGGGCTCTGTGGACGGCCTAGAAAGTCCTCGACGATCTGCTTGCCGGGGCGGCTTCCGCCGGCGGCCAGCACCGTTTCGCGATACCGCGTCGCGAGGCTTTCGTCGAGCAGGTTGGTGCTCGGGAACAGGTGAAAGAAGTCCAGCGCGATCACCTTGTCATAGAGGTAGGTGTAGTAATTCGAGGAATAGCCGGTCAGGTGCGTGAAGCTGGCGTAGAGCCGGTTGCCTTCAACCCAGGTGTAGGGCAGAAAGCGGCGATAGTCTTCAAGCAGCAGCCCATCGAGGTCGAGCGTGGCGGGGTCGAGCCGGTGCGTGTCGAGCGAGTAGCTGGTGTAAAAGAGCTGGGTGCGGACCGAGTCCGCGCGGCCAAAGGCCCCGGCTCGATTCATGCGTTCAACCAGTTCGGCAGGGATCGGCTCGCCGGTCTGGTAATGGTGCGCAAAGCCGGCCAACAAGGCGGGATCACGGAAGAACTCCTCAAGCATCTGCGAGGGAACCTCGACAAAGTCGCCTTCAGTGGCAATGCCGCTGATGCCGGCCCAGGATTGCTGCCCGCCGAGGATGGCGTGCATCAGGTGGCCGAACTCGTGGAGGTAGGTTACGACGTCAGAGTGCTGAAGAAGCCCTGGATCATCCCCCTCCGGCTCGCCGTCCGTGCCCGCGCCGCCTGCTTTCGGCTCGGGAAAGTTGCAGATCAGCGCAGCTTCGGGGAGCTGCCTGCCGGCAACGCCGCGATCGATGCCGGGGATGAGCGGATGGGCGGAAAACCACTTGTCCTTGCCCTCGCGCGGGTGCATGTCCAGGTAGAAGCGGCCGAGCTTCCGCGGTTGGCCGGCAGCTCCTCCAAGCGCGTCGAAGACGTCGTAAACGGTGACTGAAGAATGCCAGACCGGGGCCTCGGGTACGCGCTCAAACTTGACACGAAAGAGCTGCTCGACCAGCGACAGCACCCCGCGCTCGACCTGCGGGTAGGGGAAGTAGGGTCGAACGGACTGCGAATCGAAGGCAAAGGCAGACCGGCGGTACAGCTCGAGCCAGTAGCCGCGGCTGGCGCCATCGATTGCTTCGGGCGGCGGGGCACCCCTCCCGGCGGCATGTTCGCGGGCAAAGGCCAGCACCGAGGCATACTCGCGTGCGGCCCCTTCGCGGGTAGACGCTTCAAGCTCGTCGAGAAAGCGCTGCATGTTTGCCGAGGATTCCATCATCTGGTCGGCCGTGGCATAGTCTGCCCAGGTCGCAAAGCCGAGCAGGTTGGCGATCTCGCGCCGCACGGCAAGCAGGTCCAGCAGCACCTGCTTGTTCGCAGGGTAGGCGCGGGTCTGGTAGGCGAGCAGCATGCGGCGCCGCAGAGACGCGCTTTCGGCAAAGGTCATCACAGGCACGTAATCGGGGAACTCGGTGGTGAGCACGATCTTGCCGGCGTATTCGCCTTCGCCGGCAGGCCGGTGCGAAGCCAGAAAGTCCTGCGGGAGGCCGGCCAGCTCGCCCGCATCTTCGACAATGACCTGCTTTACGTCTTCCTGGACGGCCCGGCCAAAATGAAGCGAGAGCAGCGTCGCTTGTTCCTGCAGTTCGGTCAAGCGCTGACGCTTTTCCTGGTCCAGGTCAACGCCCGCAAGGCGATAGCTCAGCAAAGTGCGCTCGGCATAGTGGCGTGTAGCTGCGGCGGCTGCTTGGTCGGGTGCAAGCGCATCCAGAGGCATGGCCTGCAGAGCCTGGTACACGCTCCTGTTGAGCCCCAGGGCTACACCCGCCTGCGCGACTTTCTGGATCTCGGCCTGGGCCGTATCGCGGATGGCCTTTTCAGGGTGCACGCTGTCGAGCAGGTTCAGCAGCGACCCCGCCTGCGCCAGTTCGGCCACGGCATCGTCGTAGCGGCGCAAGGTGTTTTCCGGGGTGCGCGCTTCGGCCACAGCCAGCAGGGAGGCAATCGCCGCCTCATGACGGGCAAGCGCTTCGGCCACCCAAGCCTGCAGCGCTGCAGGGTCGCCCAGGGTCCAGGGCCGCACGGCGGCTGAAGAGGCTGTTCTCTCCGCTGCTCTCTCCGCTGTTCTATCGCTGAACTCGGTTGCTGATGCTTGCTGTATAGCCGCTGCTTCCGCCACGCAAACTCTCCTGGCTCCCCAAATATGCCGGGCCATGCACTGCACCCTGCGTATGAGGCTATCGCACTCGCCGCAGGCGTGCAGACCTGGCTGCCGGGGCCTGGCACGCACGGCTCTGCCGGTTGCGCGCCTGCGGCTTGCGCCGCAGCGAGGGCTGCCGTAGCATCAGGCCACCCAATGCAGACGCTGAGCCTCCAAAGCACCTCCTTGCGATCCATCGGCGGTCCCGGGTATCGGGTGTGCGTCTCGATCGGGGGCGGCTCGGGAGAAGAACTCCTCGCGCGTGCACAAGCTGCCCTGGCCAAGGATCATCGCTTTCTGGAGCTGAGATTCGACGGCTTGCCCCGGCCTTTGCTATCGGCGGGCACGGTGCGGCACTGGGTGGAACGCCTGACCGGGACCTACCCGGCGGCGCGGCTGCTCGCTACCTGTCGCGGCCTGGCCGCGGGCGGGGGCTTTGCAGGGAGCGCGGCCGAAGAGGCGGCGCTGCTGCTCGCTGCGGCGGCTGGAGGCGCTGCGATCGTCGACCTGGCCGTTGAAAGCGCCGAGCAGCTTGGCGCGGACCAGGTAACTCGCTTGCGGGGGGCGCTGCATGCGCACGGGGCGATGCTTCTTCTTAGCCACCACGACTACATCTCCACCCCTTCCTCGCTCCCGGGGAGCTTTGAGCGGCTTGGCCGGTTCTGTCCGGACATCGTCAAGGTCGTTTCCACTGCGGGGCAGCTTAGCGATTCGCTTGCCGTGCTGGCGCTCCTTGAGCGCAACCCTGGAAAGATACCGCTCGTGGCCATTGCCATGGGCGAGCCTGGGCTGCCGACCCGGGTGCTGGGTTTACGCGCAGGCGCTCTTTTTACCTTTGCTTCCGCAGCGGCAAAGGAGCAGACCGCGCCGGGGCAGCCCACCGCTGAGGCCTTGCACACGCTTTACCGTGCCGATGCACTGACCGCCGGAACCCGCCTCTATGGCGTTGCCGGTCTGCCGATCGAGCAGTCGCTTTCTCCGCTGATGCACAACACCGCATTTGCCTCCGCGGAGCTTGACGCTGTGTTTCTGCCGCTCGCGAGCGCTGACGCGCAGGACGTGGTGCGCGTGGCGCGGGAGCTGCCGCTCCAAGGGCTGGCAGTCACCATGCCGCTCAAGCAGTCCATCCTGCCCCTGCTGGACTCCGTCGACCCGCTCGCAGCCAGGGTGGGCGCGTGCAATACCGTGGTACGCGCAGCCGACGGCACACTGCACGGAACGAACACCGACGTGGCGGGCATTGTTGTTCCGCTTGCAAAGCAGATTCCGTTGCCAGGGGCGCGGGTGCTGGTGCTGGGTGCGGGCGGCGCGGCGCGAGCGGCCGTCTTTGGCCTGATCGACTGCGGCGCAGAGGTGTGGATCCTGAATCGGACGCGAGCCCGGGCGGAAGCCCTGGCTGCAGAGTCGGGCGCGCACGTGGCGGATGCCTCCATGCTCGCTTCAGGGTGCGGCGGCAAACCATTCGACGCCCTGATCCATGCCGCTCCCATGGGGATGCGCGGCAGTGAAGACGCAGGCGCAGGCTTCTCAGACGATCCCCTTGCGGCGCAGCTTGTTTTTGAGATGGTGTACACCCCGCGCGAAACGCCGCTGGTGCTCCGCGCCCGTCAGCAGGGGCTACCTGTGATCCTGGGGGAGACGATGTTTGTACACCAGGGTGCCCGGCAGTTCGAGTTGTGGACCGGGCAGCCCGCACCGGCGGCAGCCATGGCTGCGGCGGTGAGCACCGCGTTGCATTTGCGCGAGACCGGCGAGACGCCGCCGCTCAAAGGCCGGCAAACGGCTGCGCAGGACCGCGATGAGGTGCGTGCGGAGACCTGACGCGAGCGCCGGGACTTGCGTCGCGGCGGGAAGCGGCATCCATCTGCGTAGGAAAGGTTTTCTGCCCGCCCCCTTTTCAGTTGCCGATGACGGGACTGTCCGAACTTGTTGTGCCGGAGGCAAAGATGGCAAAGCACGAAGCAGTGGAGCGGAAGTACGATGCAGTGGATCGTCTGATGGCGATGGCTACCGACGAGCGAGCAGACCGCCCCGCGATGGCACGAGTTCCAGTGCCGGTTCCGGAGCCTGCTTCGGCTCAAACGGCCCTTCGGGCGCCAAGCGTCGGTGCCGGGTACCCGCAGGAAGCCGCAGGCGAGCAGGGCGAACCGAAGACCGCCGTCGAGCGCGGGCGGCAGCTCTGGAATGCGGTTCGCCCGCTGCTACCCATGGTGGCGGGAGCCATGCGCATGGTGGACCACGGAGCGGTGCAGGCACTTGCCCGCCTGCTGCCGCTGGTCGGCGGCGGAGCCTTTGGGCTCTCAGCCGGTGAGGATGAGAACGCGGCCGCTTCGCGACTGGCTGCGGAAGAGCAGGCGGAGCGCGCCCTGCGCGCCTTACAGGCGGCCCAACAAGCTACCCGAAGCGACCTTGACCTTCTCCGCGATCGCGCATCTGAGGCAGACGCGCAGATCAGCAAGCTTCGTTTGCAGAACGAGCGCGCGGCTGCCGACACGGAAGCGCGAACGCAGGAGGTCCGGGCCCTGAACGACCGCGTGCGCCTGTTAACAGCCGGCACCATCATCCTGCTCATGCTGGTGGTCGCGCAGATGATCCTGCTGGTGGTTATTTTTCACCGCTAGGCAGCGCCCGCATAAAGGGCGGGTAACCCGGCCGCCCGGCCAAAAACAGGCGAGACGGGCTTCGCGCAGGGTCGGAGGACGCTCGCGAGGTTACCTTGGTAAGCGCCTCGCGGAATCGCTAACCCTTTCTTTATCAACACAGGCCTGGGTCAAAGTAGCCGTCGTCAAAACGAAGTGACGCGCGTGCTGACCGGAATCCGGGCAATGGGTTCCCGCGTGCTTGCTTTTTTTGTTTGCCAATGCTTGCGCGTACGGGCTAGGATTCGAGCCAAGTTTATCCTGCCTCGCGCTTAGCCGGCGAACGGGATTAACTCCCCAGGCCGCCCTTGCACCATTGGACTCGTTCGATCAACGAAAGCCAGCCCTCGCGGAGTGTTCCTCATGGCATGGTATGCGTATTGTGTAACCGAGAAACAAGCGTTCCCCGAACTTCTCCGGCACCGCAAACCTATTCCCCTGGAGTCGGTTTCCGGTATCGAGGGTAATCAGGTCTTCCTCTACCCCGCCAGCGATCTGGCCGTCCTCGTCACCGAGCACCTTTACTCCGACATCTCGCACCACCAGGCTGCGCACGACCATGCGCGGGTGATCGGGGACTGCTTCAAGCTTTCTACCGTGCTTCCCTTCCGCTTCGGTACCGTCTTTGCCAATGACGAAGCTCTGCGGCGTTCCGTTCGGTCTAACCAGCGGAACTTTCAGTCGAACCTGACGCAGCTGCGGGGCAAAGCAGAAATGCATATCAAAGTGACGCTCGACGATTGCTGCCGTGAGCAGATAGCGCGCGCCTTGCCTGTGGATAACACGGCAGGACGTGCCTACCTGAGCAACCTGCGGGAGACGGCTTCGCGGCACCGTGAGCGGCAAACGCTGGCCCGGACCTTGTCCATGCAGATGAACCGGATGTTTGCGCCGCTTGAGGAAGAGGTTTCCTGCCGACGGCTTGACTCAGGCAAGATGCAGCTGGATATCTCCCACCTGATCGACCAGCGCAATGTAGGCGGCAGTGATCAGCAGCTTGTCCGCGAGGGGGTCGA
>CAXTPL010000161.1:0-8055 GCA_964246065.1 uncultured Acidobacteriaceae bacterium | reverse complement strand
GAACGCAGCGGTGAAGGGTTGTCCGACACTCCCGCAAGCCCGCGTCGATCGCGCCCGCGCATTGCTCAAGCTGAACCGCGCAAACGAGGCTCTGCCGGATCTGTTGTTTGCCGAAAAGCAAAGCCCCGAGGAACCATCCATTCACTTTCTGCTCGCCTCAATCTACAAGGCGCAGGGCCGAAGCGTCGAAGCGCAGCAGCAGTTGAGAATCTATGCACAGCTGCAGCAGCAATCGAGCGATTCTCAAGCGAAGCAGGCGAAATCCTGGATGGAAATCCAATCCGGGGCACATTAAGGGGAGCATGAGGAAGTGTGGGTTTTCAGCTGCCTGGAGCATGCGCTACGATAGTTAAGCGGCCGGGATGGTGTGGGCAAGAACGACCAATTTCTAGCTATCGCAGCTACGGCGTTAGAGTACACTCCGGCGCCCGCATTACTAGGATTACTAACTGGCACAATCGTACTTGCGCTTTGATCGGTTATGCTAGCACTCTGCTGATGAACGCCCCGCAGTGAAGGCTCTCAGCGCCTGCCTCTTGCCATGCAAGTCCGAGCCCGCGCAGGTCTTCGAGCATCGCCGCGGCAAAGCTTGGGCGCGCTCGCTTCGGATCCTCGCCGATCAACCGCTCCAGCACCCGCGTCACACGACCGCTTCCCAGGCTGGTGTCGGCCTCAAGCGCCAGGCAAGTCACCCCTTGGACAATTACCTCAAAGTTTGGTTTTTTTGCTCGCCGCCCACCCCCAAGCCTCATCTGACAGTGCATGGCTTTGTTTCCTGTCTCGAAAACCCCTTCGACCCAGCTCGCAACACTCTTGAACAGAAAAAGGCTTTTCCTTGCCTTTACCTATGTGCTTTCTATCTGCGCAATCCTGCAGTTTGTTCGGTACTACGTCGTCAGCACGTACTTCTACCTTGACATGCCTCGCTATCTGGCAGGCAAGGAGCGGCTGCCTTTCCAGGAGCGCATCCTGCCCATCTTTCTCATGTGGCCAATCAACCATTCCGCTTTTCTCATGCGGCATCTCACGCATCCCCGCGTAGGTGTATTTACGCCATCAGCCGCGACCCCGCAGACAGCAGCCTTCTACGTCGTTTCGCTGGTTTCCTTCACGCTGGCCTGCGTGCTCACGGTATGGCTGTATCGAACCGTGACGCAGAGCGGTTTGCTGGGCATGCTTGTCTTGCCTGTCTTTATGGTACTCACGCTTTGGACCTACGTGGTCCATATCGATGCCAACTTTTCCTACCCTTATGACATGCCCTCGCTCGCATTTTTTACCGGCGGTCTGCTCGCCATTTATAAGCGCGCCTATCTTCCCCTAGCTGCCATCATGCTTTTCGGCACCATGAACCGCGAAACAACTCTGTTTCTGGTCGGCATCTACCTGCTCGATGCAGCCTCACGCCAACGGGCGGAAGCGACGGCGCCTGTCTCCGGCATCCCGTTCGCCGAACGATTCGCCTGGAAGCAGGTTCCCTGGGGACGCGCCATTCTTCTGCTCGCTCTCTGGTTGGGCGTCAAGCTCACGATCTACCATCATTTTGCACACAACGATAACTCAGAAAACTTCGTCCGCTTGTGGGGGAACCTGGGTCGCCTGCGGCCAAGGTTATGGCCCACCCTGCTCAACATATGCGGGTATGCGCTCCCGCTTGTTGTGCTGCTGCGCGCGCATCTGCGTCCACTGCGCTTTGCCAACTACCTGTATATCCTGCCGCTGTGGCTGGCCCTGATGCTGTATACCGGCGTCATCCTCGAGGCGCGCATCTGGGGCGAGTTGTGCTCGTACACGGCCGTGGCCGTTGTGCTTCTCCTTGAGGACTTTGTCGCGCGGCAGCCGGGCAACGGGCTGGCCCGGCGCGAGGTGGTAACCGTGCCCTCGGCCATGGCTCGCGACCGGGTGTAAGCTCCGGTCGCTATATCTCAGCAGCTAACGCGGCGATGGCTGCAGGTCATAGATAAGCGTTTCGATTCCGTCGTGGGTATAAGTGGCAACCGGAGGCTCGCAAAAATCCGCGCGCATCCTTGCTGACGTTGGACCGCTTTTTGCCGGCTCCGCCGCATGGAAGCAGCCCGTAAATGGCGTATATGCCGTGCCAACGTAATAGCGGACATGGTAGGCCGCCAGCGTTTGCCGCAGGGGTGTTTGGTGACGGACAAAGTCGAGGTAGCTCCGGTCCATCATCAGGCCCTCAGTCTGCACGACGGGATCGTGCAGAAGGTAGCCTACGCGGCCGGCGCGGTCCCCCATCGCGTAGATGCCCGGGTGCGTCTCCGCAAAGGTTTGTATCTCGAGCGAGGCGGCATAGATATCGGTCTGCTGGCGTGTCCAGCGAAGCAGGCAGACACTGCCAAAAAGCGCGGCGAGCAGCAGCCCCAGCGCGACCGGCTGCTCGAGAAGGCGGCGGATGGGTGGGAATAGGCAAAGGATAACAAAGCTTACGCAGACCGCGGATCGCAGCGGATACATGTACCAGCCCCAGAGTGTCCAGTCGCTGAGGCAGCAAAGAATGCCGTAATACACAAAAGGAAAGAGCAGCACGGAGGGAAAGACCACACGAGCCATGTCGCTGAGCCGGCTTTTGACGCGAAAGAATACGCACCCGGCAAGGAGCAGCAAGCAGGCATAGCCCGCGGCAAGAGGGTGAAAGAAGACGCGCCATGGCTCAAGGGAGGGCGTGTACGTCAGCCTGAGCTGCTTCGCCGAACCCGACACAGGCAGCCACGTATGAAACACAAGATGGTTTCCGAGCAGGTAGCCCGCGACAGGCAGCAGCCCCAGGAGAGCACCGAGGACCAGGCGCGGCCGAATGAGCCGCCGCAGCGCGGGATGCACGAGGATGCCCGCCAGGATCATGCCTCCGAAGATCAGGCTGTCAATGCGCGCGAGGACCATGAGCGAAAGCAGCAGGCCGAGAACAAAGGTATGGAGAGCGCTCTTTACCAGCCAGGAAACCTCCAGCAGAACGCAGATGACCCCTAGCATCAGCGGCAGGGCGAGTGTCACTTCCATGCCGTAGAAAAACAGGGTGACCGAGTAGAGTGTGACGACCGCCGATAAGGCGAAGACCAGCAGCGGACGTACGCCGCTGCTGCGCACGAGTCGGCGCGCCAGGAGAAAGGTGCTGAGAGCGGCGGCAAAGTTCGCCACACCGATCCAGGCGAAGATCACCCGGGCGTTGGTCGTGCAGTAACTTAGCCCGGTAAGAACCACCAACCAGAGCGGCTGATAGCCATTGGTCGCAACAAGGGAGTTGAAGGTAGAACCATGCCCTTGAGCGATGTTTTGCGCGACCTTGAGATAGTAGAAAAAGTCATCCTGAACGAAAATCATCCACGGCAGCCTGGACACAAGCGGCAGAGCGAGGACCAGGGCAATGCCGAAGAACAAAAGAATGGCTGCAAGCTGCGCCAGGCGCGCTTCGCTCGGCAGGCGGCTCGTCTTTGTTGAAGAAAGTTCTCGAAGTGTTTCGCTCGGCATGTATTTATCCTGTGTACGCGATGGAAGTGTGTCCTGCTCGGCGCAAGCTGACGCCGATGGTGCCTCTGGTAACGTCTCCATGCAATTGCCTGGTCCGGGAAACGGGTTTTGCGAGCTTATGATCAGGGCAGGTGCCAACCCGTGTACCGCACTGTGGCAACGTGGCAGGTGCCCGTAAGGTGAGACGACAAGGATCCCCCATCATGCGATACGCACTCCCCTCGTTCCTGCTTGTGGCGGTCGCCGCAAGTCTTTCGCCGTTCGTCAGCAAAGGTTGTGCGCAGTCTTCGCTCCTGGTCACCTATGGCAGCGACGGGGTAGACCAGATCGCCTACAAAGGCGTGACGCTTGAAGATCTTCGGCAGACTCCCTCCGACGGGTTTCACATCTGGCATATGAAGGCTACGGATCTTGAGGGCAACCTGCTGACGCAAGGCCAGTATGGCTGGGGCGAGAACAACAACGGCCGCGCCTGGAACGCGCAAACCCACACCTGGACCTACACCTTCAACTGGGGCTCGATTGCGACCAGCTTCAGCCAGAATGGCGACACGCTGACTGTGACAGAAACAACGACAAATGCCGCAAACTCCGGCATTGTCTTCGACGGAGCCAGTATCTACCCCTTCGGGCTGCACTTCCCAACGCTGCCGGCAGGCTTTGGCGCACCCGGCAATCCGCAGATCTCGATCAACGCGACAGCTCCCGGGCTGCTGCAAGCCGACTATGGGACGGGCGAAGTGGTTGCGGCCACGCCCCAGGCCACGCGCGCACTCTACAGCGGCTTGATGCCTGCCGGCGCTCCGAACGGCTACAGCGCCATGATCAGCACCACATCTCCTGACGGCCTCGCTGTCTTTCTTCCGCATATCGACCGACCGCTCATGCCAGGGCAGTCCGATACAGCAAGCGTTTCGTACCGGTTCGCGGCATCGGGAACTCCGCTGAGTAGCCTCGCCGCCGACGTCTACAAGAGCTGGGCTGCGGCGTGGCCGCCGCAGCTGAAGTGGCCAGACCGGCGCATCATCGGCACGGTCTACCTGGCGAGCTCCCCGCAGGGCGATCCCACGCAGCCTGCCGGATACCCGAACAATCCTCGCCGCTACTTCAACGATCCCTATCCGCAGGACTTCGATGTGCGTACGCCTGCCGGCCTCCAGGCTTTTCAGGCTCGCGTTTTGCAAGGGGCGCGGAACACGGTCGGCAACCTGCAGCGGCTGAATGCGCAAGGAGCCATCACCTGGGACATCGAGGGAGAACAGTATCCGCAGCCCACCAGCTATGCATGCTCCCCTGACCAGATCGCGCTGCTCGCGCCGGAGATGGAAACCACTGTAACGGCGCAGAACTCGCCCTATAACGGCATGAAGCTGGACGATGCCTACTTCAAAACACTGCGCGACGCGGGCTTCAAAGTGGGCGTGTGTGTGCGGCCACAGCATTTCACCTCCCTGGGCGGCGGTCGGGCGCAGCAGGCATATCTCGCCGACGCACAGATTGAAGCCGAACTGCTCGGCAAGATGAAGTATGCGCATGACCGTTGGGGCGCGACGCTGTTCTACGTGGATACTTCGGTGGAAGCCGATGGCGCCGTGCTTTCGCCGGATATCTTTGCGCAGCTTGCCGCCGCGCTGCCCGACTCGCTCATCGCTCCCGAAGAAAGTACGCCCAAGCATTACGCCTACACTGCTCCTCTGCTCAGCTTCTTGTTTCATACAGACCTTGGAACCGACAGCAACCTGTATACCTATTATCCGAACGCCTTCAGCTTGAACCTGATCAACGATGTAGATGCGGCAAAGCTGGCGACCTATACGCCGCAGCTGATTGAGTCGGTACGCCGCGGCGACATCTTGATGGTGCACGCCGATTTCTGGCAGGCCAACAATCCTGTCGTCGTGCAGATCTACCAGTCGGCGCGGGAAAGCAAGTAGCCAGGGCCGCGGCAGCCGCGCGCAGAGGCCTGCGGCAACCTCATGCGATATCGCGCACTGCATAGGCGTCCCGGTGGGTCGCGACCTCTTCGCGGTACGGGACGGAAGGCTGCGCAACCAGGGTGGCCGCGCGCGCGTACAGGTGCTCCTGCAGCACATGCAGGGCAAGCATGATCAGCGGCGGCGCTTCGCGCTCCTTGGTTCGCGTCAGCCGCAGCACACCGCCCGGACCAAGCGTGATGGTCATGGCCCAGTCGGGCTCCTCGTCGCAGATCTCAAGGACTCCTGCATAGGAACGGCCGCCGCACTCCAACGAGACCGAGGCAAACTGGAGCTCTTCGCAGGTGCGATAGATGACGCTCCAACACGCGTCAAGCGTCGGGGCGGCGTCGAGTGCAAGCAGAAGCGAGTCGAGAAAGAGCCGCTCGCGCAGACTGCGCAGAAAGGCGCGCTGCGAAAGCAGCTTTCTTGCCGCGCTGAACTCTACGTAGCCGAGTTTGCGGACGCCGACCAGCGCGAGCCCGCAGAACAGGATCACGATCAGTCCCTGGTACCGGTAGCTGAGCAGGCTTTGCAGGAGCGAGAGCGAGGCGGCAATCCCGCACACCGCATACAGAATCAGCGCGGCATCGCGCGGCGTACACCCGAGCGCAAGCAGTCTATGGTGAATATGACCTCGATCCGCACCAAAGATCGGTCTGCTCCCGAGATAGCGCCGTCCAATCGAGAGACCCACATCCAGCAGCGGCAGCGCAAGCACCATCATGGGCGCGGCAATGCCCAGCAGCGTGGCCGACTTCTGGCTCCAGATAAGGGCAAACGAGCCGAGCAGGAACCCGATGGTGAGGCTGCCGCAGTCGCCGAGAAAGACTGACGCCGGATTGAAGTTGTACACAAGAAAGGCGAGCAGGGCGCAGGCGAGCGGGATAGTGGCAACAATCAGCCCGGCGTTGCCTTGCAGGATGGCCGCAAGCAGAGTGGTGAGGGTAGCAAAAAGACCTACGCCGGTCGCCAGGCCATCGAGCCCGTCGATCAGGTTGAGCGCATTGGTGCAAGCCAGCAGCCAGGCAATGCTGAGCGGAATCGCCAGCCACGGCGGCACATGCGTGCTGCCCACCAGCGTGAGTCGTGCGCCGAAGGCGACAGCCAGGGTAGCGCCGAGGGCCTGGCCGGCCAGCTTCTGCAAAGGCTTGAGCCCGATCAGATCGTCGATCAACCCGGTGAAAAAGACCAGGCAGGCGGGCGGCAGCAGGGCCAGCAGCAGGACCTTGTGGCGGATAAAGATCTGCATGCCGTGCGGAGCAAAGGCGAGCAGCAGCCCCAGCGTCGCGGCGTAGGAGAAAGCGATGGCAATGCCGCCGACCCGCGGCACCGCGCTGCGATGCAGCTTGCGAAACTCGTCCGGATGATCGACGATGCCGAGGTGCAGAAACACCTCACGGCACAGCGGCGTGCTGATGAGGCAGAGAACAAAGGCGGTCAGCCCAAGGGCTATTTGTGCATGCATGCATCACCTTGGAGCCCGTGCTTTGCGGTACAACCACGTGGCCGGCTCACGAGCGTGTTCTTTCCAGTTCCCGCAGCGCATAGGGCTGAAGAACTGCCTGGGGAGTGAGTGCAAACGCGCCAAGCGCGTCGCAGATGTGTGCGACCCCGAGCGGGCGGTCGTAATGGGTGAGCAGGACCTGGCGCGCGCGGCGCCCTGCTTGCTCAACCGCGCACGGGTCGGCAGCCAGCTCAAGGAGAAGCTGGGTGAGCGAGCCGGCATCCCCGCAGGGGATATGCCAGCCGCAGCCGTGCTCGCGGATGATGCGCGCCGGCGTGGCCTCCTGAGGACCGATAAAGAGCACCGGGCGCCCGGCCGCGAGCAGCCCATACACCTTGCTCGGGACCACGGCGCCCAGGCAGGCATCCTGCTGGGTTACCAGGCCGATATCCCCCGCGCCCAGCGCTTCACCGAGCGCGAGCCGGTCCACGTACGGGCGGAACTCGGCCGCGACGATCTTTTCCTGCAAGCAAAAGGCCTCAAGCTCGGCCCGGCGCTGGCCTCCTCCGGTAAAGAGGAACCGGAAGCCGTTGCGCTCGCGCAGCGCAAGCATGGCGGCGGCGATCGTGTCCACGTCGTGCGCCAGGCCGAGGTTGCCGGAGTAGAGCAGGACCAGCTTGTCGCGGGTTGCGTCGGCCGGGCGGGCAAAGGGTTGGATCGCGTCGCCATCGGCCCAATTCTCGGCGATCACGATCTTTGCGGGAGCGATGCCGCGCCCGATCAAACGATCGCGCATGCACTCGCCCAGCGCCAGAATGCCGTCGGCATGGCGGCGCGCATAGTCGGCCAGCGCGCCAATGGTGCGCTCGAGCAGCGTACCGCGCCGGAGGTAGCCGAGTGCCACCGCCACATCCGGGTACACGTCCATCTCCCAGATAAAGTGGCGGGTCCCCCGCACGCGCTTGAGCAAGGTACCAAGCAGCGGCAAAAGGGGCGGAGTGGTCAGCGTGAGCACCAGCTCAGCCCGCGGCAGGGTCAGCGCAGACCACGCCGCACCCAGGTAAAAGGAAAGGTAGGAAAGGACGCGTACCAGCTTGCCGCGCCCAAACCTGAGCGCGGGCACGCGATGGATGGTGACCGGGGGCGGGGTTG
>CAXTPL010000160.1:0-8294 GCA_964246065.1 uncultured Acidobacteriaceae bacterium | reverse complement strand
GGAGCGCATGGGGCGGGAGGTCCACGTGAAGGATACGGCGCGATTCGGGGGCGGGTGGGCGTTCTTCGATGTGAACGATGCGGGCAAGGGCACGCTGATCCCGAGGCCGGCGAGCTGCTACACCTGCCACCAGGACCATGCAGCGGTAGACACGACGTTTGTGCAGTTTTATCCGACCCTGCTGCCTGTGGCGCGGCAGAAGGGGACGCTTAGCGCGGCTTATTCGAAGGAGTCCGGTACCGAAATCAAATAGCTGTTTACAGTTCGCGCTGTTCCGCCGCGGCTTCCGCGACAGCGCGGATGTGCGCCGGGCCGGTGCGACAGCAGCCGCCTACCATCTGCGCTCCCGCCGCGAACCATGCGGCTGCCAGGGCGCCGTACCCGCCTACATCGGAAACGCCGGTCCAGCAGCGGCGGACGGCGTCCCAGCCTTCGCCCGAGTTGGGGTAGACGATGGCGGGCTGGGCGCTGCCTTCCCGCAGCTCGGCGAGGAGAGGCGTAATGAAGGCAGGCGCGGTGCAGTTGACGCCGACGGCGAGGACGCGATCGATGCGGTCGAGGAAGCGGGCGCAATCGCGCAGGTGCTCGCCGTGGGCCACGTGCGTCTCGTCGATGCAGGAGAAAGAGATCCAGGCGCCTAGATCAGGAAAGGTGCTGAGCGCGGCGACGATGGCGCGGGCTTCTTCAAGCGAGGGCACTGTTTCAAATGCGAGGAGGTCGGCCTGCGTGGGCGCCAGGACGGCGATGCGTTCTCGGTGGAACTCGACAAGCTCGGCGAAGCCGACCTGGTAGCGGCCGTGAAATTCGGCCCCGTTGTGGAGTGCGGCTCCATAAGGCCCGAGCGAGGCGGCGACGAGGATGGGGCGGGAGTGGCCGGCGCGGCGAAACTCATCGCGGGCTTGCACGGCTACGTCGACAGAGGCAGCGAGGGCGGCACGGGTGGCGGCGCGGGCCATGGCAAAGATGCGGGCCTCAATGCTCCACTCAACGGCTGCTTCGGGTGCGGCGTCGCGCCCGCCTGGCAGCTGATCCTGCGGCAAAGGCTCGGCCTCAAAGCCGGCTACATTTTCCTGCCGGGCGAACGCCTCGGCGTAGCCAAGGGTCGAGGCCTGGTAGCTGGCGGTGAGCAGGCAGTCCGCGCCTGCTTCCAGGTAGTCGCGGTGCACGGCGAGAACAGCGTCCGGGGCGTCGCGGACGGCGCGGGCAGACCACAGGACCCCGTCAAGGGGGATACCGCGATGCTCGAGTTCGGTGGCGAGGCCACCGTCGAGGACGCGGCAGCGGCGCAGGTCGACTTCGTTCCAGGGTGTCATTGCGTGTGCTCCTGCGGCGGGTGCCTTCCTGGGCATTCTACGTGGCCGGGTAGAGCACTTTGCAGAGGAGCACCGTAAGGTGTCGTTGGAGACGCTCCTGGCTTCCGAACACGACCGACCCTTCCAAGCTAAGGTGCTGGAGGAGTGTATGGGGAACGCCATGCAGAGGGGGCGTCGCTGCGATAGCCGGAGAAGAGTCTGCCTCCATGGTGCACCATTACTTCGTCGGCAAGTTGCTTCACGAGGCTTGTGTCTGAGCCGTTGTACAGGCTTAGGAACGCTGTCTCGAACCTCACGGAGAGGGCAACGTCCATCTGGCTCAGTAGTCGCGCGCTCGATTTGCCGCTGCCGCTCCATCTACCGTTTCCTCGAAGGGCCAGCTCAACAAGCAGCGGATAAAGGGCAGCGCCGATTGCTATTCTCTCGGCAAGGCAGCGGTCGGGATCGAGGTCATCCAGTTTGTCGGTGATTGCGTAACGCAGGCGCTCTAATGCATCCGCGGTCAAGGGTGGCGGCCCGTCTGCGAAGATCTGCTTTGCGCGCCCCTTGAGGTCGCGGGCGGTGTCCTGCCGCGGACCGATCCATGCTCCCTCCATCAGCATGCCAATGAGTGCAGGGCTGCCCGTTTCGCGATCTTGCTCGAGAAACCACGACAGAGTTTCCGGATCGTGGACAAAAGCCTCTACCGGGATGCCCTGGAAGATAAATGACTCACGGTACGCCTGGGGGAGAAAGGGGTGCACAACCACCAGATCGATATCGGAAGCGGCTGAGCCTTCACCGCGCATCAAGAGCCCGCGACAAAGGCCGAGTCTGCATCCGGGTAGCGGGCGGCAAGTATGGCAATGGAATACGTGATCGCTTCGTCGGGCGTGGGTATCAATGGCTGCATCGCGTCTTCTTTATACCCACGCATACCAGCAGAGTGAAGACAGAGCCGGAGATGTATGTTCCAGCCGGACTGGCGGCCAGCTCGTTAGGCGCGCGTGAGCGCATCGGTAAGCGCGTGGCATAGACTGGCGCATGCTCGCCCGGTCGTGCCGGGCCGGGACGCTGCACAAGGGGAGTTGACGCTAGATGCCGGAAGCACAGGATCGAGGGATGACACGCCGCCAATTGGTTGCCGGGGGCATTGCTGCGGGGTTTGCGACGCCACTTGCCGGCTCCGCGTCTGCGCAAGGTACGGGAACAGCGACGCAGCCGAGGATACGGCAGTCGGTCGCACGCTGGTGCTATAAGCAAATGCCGCTCGAGCAGCTATGCCAGGCCGGCGCGGCGATGGGGCTGCGCGGTATCGACCTGCTGCAGCCGGAGGAGTATACGGTGCCTGCGCGGTACGGGCTGGCGTGCGCGATGGGCTATGCGGGCGGCGGCGAGATCAACATGGGGCTCAACCGGGTGGAGAATCATGCGGCGATCGAGGCGGGGCTCCGCAAGGGGATCCCTTTGGCAGCCAGGGCCGGCGTCCCGAACGTGATCACCTTTTCCGGCCTGCGCACTGGCAGCCCTGCGCTGTCAGACGAGGAGGGCGCGCGCAACACGATCCTCGGGCTCAAGCGGCTTGCGCCCATCGCCGAGGCGAACAACGTGCAGCTGTGCATGGAGCTCTTGAACAGCAAGGTCGACCACCCCGGCTACATGGCGGACCACTCGGCCTGGGGCGTGCGGGTGTGCGAGGAGGTCGCGTCGAGCCATGTGAAGCTGCTTTACGACATTTACCATATGCAGATTATGGAGGGCGACCTGATCGCCACCATTCGCGACCACGGCCGATGGTTTGCGCATTACCATACCGGTGGCGTCCCGGGCAGGCATGAGCTGGATGGAAGCCAGGAGGTACGCTGGGATGGAGTGATGCGGGCGATCGCCGGCACGGGCTTTTCCGGCTATGTAGCGCATGAGTTTATCCCCACCCGCGACCCGCTTGTCTCGCTGCGGCAGGCTGTGGAGTTGTGCGCCGTCAGCTAGCGGCGGCCGATGCGGTCCCGGCCTTCAGGGGGCGCCGTTCTGTTACACTCGAGTCTGCCCCGCGATAGTGCGCGCTGCCGAACCACCAGGCCGGCCGCGCGGCGGGCGCTGTAGCAAACGGTTCGGGGAGTGGCTCAGCCTGGTAGAGCACCTGGTTCGGGACCAGGGGGTCGGAGGTTCAAATCCTCTCTCCCCGACCATATTCTTTCTTCATTGAGTGAACTTACGCCGCTTTCGCCAGTCGGCTCATCACTTCCGATTTCGGTACAACCGGCACCAGATTATAGTGTGCAGCCTTATCGTGGTCACGCGCCCACGATAAGGGTATAGCGAAAGTCTCAGCCAAGACGCTTTTCGGAAGAATCGTTCGCACCCTGAGGGAAGCTCGCGGCTACTCCCAGGAGGAACTTGCAGAATAAGCAACTCTCCACCGCAACTACGTCGGTAGTCTTGAGTGCGGCGAACGAAACGTCGCCATCGAGAACATCGTCAAGTTGGCAAGACTCCTCTCGCTTCGTCCCCGGCGATCTGTTTGAAGACGTGCCCTGACCAATCCGGTGCGCACAGGGCATCAGAAGCCCAAGGCCAAGCGAATGCACATCCCAAAAGTTTCCTAGATCAGCTTATCGAGAGTGTTTGGCAGATGTCTCACGCGTATCCCTGTCGCGTTGTAGATTGCATTGCCGATCGCGGCGGCGACACCCACCAAGCCAATCTCGCCTAAGCCTTTGGCACCGATCGGATTCACAACGTTGTCCTCTTCATGAACGAAGATAACTTCGATGTCGTGCACTTCCGCATTGACCGGCATGTGGTACTCACCGAGATTGTGATTCATGATGCGTCCTAACTGATGATCGGTGACCGTCTGTTCCTGCAGCGCCATGCCTATACCCATACGATGCCGCCGATGATTTGACTACGTGCTGCCTCGCGATTGATGATCCGTCCACCGGCGATCGCACTCACGATGTGGCACACAGATAAGTTCCTAAGGGCGCGGCGGATTGCGCCTCAAGACGGGACTGCATCGTGAGTTGGCGAGTTGGTCGTAGCCCAGTCGTCTACCTCTACAGCCCGCACCGGCTACCACCAGCAGTGGCCGGTCTTGGCCCCCCTCAGGGCCCGCGCAAGACTTTCTTGCAGGTCAACCGTGCCGCCGTGCTGCTTCGGGCTGTTAGTTCCTTCCGAGCCATCTCTCCATAGTAGTCGAGTGGGCCAATGTCTATTGAAATGCTTATGGGCAACGACGTCGTTCCGGATTGTCAACACGCGATCGAAAGATAGTGAAAGCAGATAATCCTCTGTTGCAGCAGGGGTGACCTCGAGTCGCAACGGTTTGGTCGTCCATGATCCAATTCAGTCTGGTGGTAAAGTGACGCCGCTAGTGGACCATGCAAGAACGATTGCTTCCAACATTGAGGCGGTCCCCGACTTCCGCTGGTAAATTCGGGATTTTGTCACAGATGGTAGCTCCGTTGCGGTACGCCTCGAAGACTCGGGCACGCCGCAAGCAAATTGGTTTGGGATTGCTCCTAGCAGACGGTCTTTGCGATTCCAGAGTTCGCCTTCGATCGCTTTCAGGACGGCAAGATGGCGGAAATGTGGTTTATGCTCGATGTCCCTTCCCTTCGATCTCAAATAAGCCCTCGCCTGCACCTGCAGAGTGATCGAAAGGACTACGCTATGCCGCAACGTACATGTTCATCACGGGAGTGAATAGCGGCCTTGGCCGCATCACGATAGAGCATCTCGTGGAGCGCGCGACCGAGTTGCCTGTACCGCTCGCAAACTGGAGCAGATGGACGATTTCGAGGGCAAGTAAGATGCACAGCTCTGGTACGCATATCTCGGCATGCCAGGTACGCCCAATATCCGCAGAGTGCTAGATGCCGCGTTCGTGCATTTCAGACGCCGCATCGTCGCGGAAAACGGCTTGCCAGCAGTTGGTTCCTTCATCTTGATAGATGGCGGCGCCGTTTTGTTTTGCCCTCTCGATTAACTCGGGAACGAAGGTGTGGTCTCCTGCGCCAAGGAAGGTTGGAGCAAGTCAAATCACCATGCCGCGTATACCTTCCGCGCGTACCAGCATTTATTCCGCCGACGCTCTCCATGCATCAGACTCAGCCGCCAGATCTTTCTCTGTGGCCATCTCTCCCGAAGTTCTATGCCAAGCGTTCCGTAGTACACCTGAAATGCCTTTCCTGAAGCTGCGATGCCGGCAAGCATCGCCCGGGTCGCTGTACTGTCGATCTCCACGGCGCGATGCGCCGTCAGGTAAGGAGTGGTTGCAGACTGGAAGCGGCCCTCCATGTTATCGGCGTTTACATGGGCTCTGGTCGCTATGAGTTGAGTGATGCGTTGCGGGGTCGGATCGCGGGTTTGCTTCCTGGCCGGGCCGAAACGGTTGGCCGGACCGCTGCGGACAATTACAAGAGCGTGCATAGCGCTTCAGTCGCTGGTCGGCAAGCGGGTGCGGGAGAAGGTTTTCCATAACCTGGTGGCCGACCAGAAGAACGCGTATTTGATGATCGATTCGACCATCGTGCGTGCTCATCAGCAAGCGGCCACGGGCCGCAAGAAGGGGCGCGGACAAGGCTCCGGGGCGCACCTGAGGAGGTCTGACGACGATGATTCACCTGCCGGTCGACTTCCTCGTCACCGGCGGCCAGGTAAACGACTGCACCCAGGCCGTCGAGTTGCTCGGCAAGCGCAAACGGGACTGGGTGCCGGCCTACAAGGGCTACGACAGCCAGGCCATCCTGAACCACATCCAGACCATGGGCGCAGCCGCCGTTACACCTTCCCAAGCCACCCGAAAACAGTGAACGCACGACAAAGAGCTCCAGCGAAAGCGCACTCGCATCAAAGGCTGCTTCTCCAGACTCCATCAGTCCGCAGATTCGCCACACGTTACGAAAAGCTTAAACAGAACTTCAAGGTCCTCCTCGCAATCGCATGCACACGGCTTCACTTCGAACTATATGTCGATGCAACCGAGTGCGGCTGTTGCTCCTCGGGCAAAAGCAACAGCTCCCCCTTACCACCTAGGCGGCTGTTGCTTCGTGCGTCCGGCAGGCGATACACCCGCACAAAGTGGCCGCCAGCCTCGCAGGCGGTTTTAGGCCTTTCCGGCAAGCTGCCGCAGTACATATTGAAGAATGCCGCCATGCTCGTAGTAAAGGATCTCCTGCGGTGTATCGATGCGCACATGCGCAGTAAAGCGATGCACGGTCCCGTCCGGCGCGGCAGCGGTAACGTCGAGCGACTTTCCGTGCGCGAAGCGCCCGCTCACCATGGCGGCCAGCCCGGGAAAGTCAAAAACTTCTTCGCCGGTCAGGCCCAGCGAGGCGACCGACTCTTCTGCCGCAAACTGCAACGGCAAAATGCCCATGCCTACCAGGTTCGAGCGGTGAATGCGCTCGTAGCTTTCCGCGATCACCGCCCGCACGCCCAGCAGTTTGGGCCCCTTGGCAGCCCAGTCGCGAGACGAGCCTGAGCCGTACTCCTTGCCTGCGAGAATGACCAGGGGCACACCTCGTTCGGCATACGCAATCGAGGCGTCAAAGATGCTCATCGGCGCGCCCTCCGGCAGCAGCCGCGTCACCCCGCCTTCAGTCCCCGGCGCAAGCTTGTTGCGCAGGCGCACGTTGGCAAAGGTGCCGCGCACCATCACCTCATGGTTGCCGCGGCGAGAGCCGTAGGAGTTGAAGTCAGAAGGCTTGACACCATGCTCGGTCAGGTAGAGCCCGGCCGGCGAGCTTGGCTTGATCGATCCCGCGGGCGAGATGTGGTCGGTCGTCACCGAGTCGCCCAGCACCGCCAGCACCCGCGCACCCTCGATATCTGTAACAGCAACGGGCACAGACGGCATGCCGTCGAAGTAGGGCGCCTGGCGGATATAGGTCGAATCGGCCTGCCAGGCGTACACATCGCCCTCATCGAAGCGCAGCTGCTGCCAGTTTGTATCTCCTTCCGTTACAGTTGCGTACTCCCGGGTAAAGCTGTCCCGGGTCAGCGCGCTCGCGACCACTTCAGCCACTTCTGCCTGGGTCGGCCATATGTCCCGCAGGTACACCTGGGCGCCATCGCGGCCGCGCCCCAGCGGCTCGTTGGCGATATCCTGCGTGATGCTGCCAGCCAGCGCGTAGGCCACCACCAGGGGCGGCGACATGAGGTTGTTTGCGCGCACGTCGGAGATCATGCGGCCTTCAAAATTGCGGTTTCCGCTCAACACCGACACTGCCACCAGGCCATGCTCGTCGATGGCATCCGATACATCGCTCGGCAGCGCGCCCGAGTTGCCGATACAGGTCGTGCAGCCATAGCCGACGACGTTGAAACGCAGCGCGTCCAGGTAGGGCAGCAGGCCGGCCTTTTTGTAGTATTCGGTGACCACGCGCGAGCCCGGCGCGAGCGAGGTCTTGACCCAGGGCGGTACGCGCAGCCCTTTTTCGACGGCCTTCTTTGCGACCAGCCCCGCTGCCACCATCACTGAAGGGTTGGAGGTGTTTGTACAGCTGGTGATCGCCGCGATCACGATCGATCCATGGTCAAGATACTTCTCCGGATCGACCCCGAAGCGCTCCTGTACGGTGCTGGCATAGGCGGGCGAAGGGCCGCCAAGCTGGTGCTCGCCGCTGCCGTCTGGCGCGCCCGGCTCCTTGGCGGCTAGCGTGCTGACCACGTCGCCGGTGGCAGAGGCGTGGCCGCCTTCGCCTTCCCAGCGCTGCGCCTGCCGCTCGCCAAACTTGCCCGCCTTGGGCGTCACCAGCGAGGGCAGCTGTGCGGCGAACCCGGCCGGCGCGTCCTTGAGCAGCACGCGATCCTGCGGCCGCTTGGGGCCTGCCACGCTCGGCTCTACCGTAGCCAGGTCGAGCGCGATGGTCTGCGTGTACTCGGCCTCCGGCGTTTCCCCGGTACGAAACAGCCCCTGCTCCCGGAAGTAGGCCTCCACCAGCGCGATCTGCTCCTCGGCCCGGCCGGTCAGGCGCAGGTAGCGCAGCGTCTCGT
>CAXTPL010000159.1:0-8321 GCA_964246065.1 uncultured Acidobacteriaceae bacterium | reverse complement strand
CCTCCAGGGCATGCCGCACGCCGGCCTGGAGCTTGCCGCCGCCATGCGTGAGGTAAAAGACGTCGATTGCCTTTTCCCCTTCTGTATCGACCAGTGCCACCTCGATGTTGCAGCCGCACTCGGCAATGGCGAGAGCAATCTCGCGCAGCAGCCCCGGGGAGTCGGGCGCGACCACCTGCAGCAGGGTGCTCTGGTTGGACGATCGGTCGTCGAAGAAGAGCCGTGGCGCCGTTTCGCTGCGAAAGCCCCCGCGCCGCCACGCCTGGCGCCGTGCTTCAAGCATCTTGTCGAGCGAGATGCGCCCTTCGAGCGCCGCGCGAATGCTTTCAAGGAAGCGCTCCGTCTCGCCCGGGTTCAGCTCAAGCGTACGAAAAGGGTCGGAGAACTGGAAGCTGTCCAGGATCAGCCCGGCATTGTTTGAGAAAGCATCGGCTTTGACAATGTTCATGCCCCAGGCGGAAAGCGCGCCCGCCATGTCGGCGAACAACAAGGGCCGGTCGTGCGCGACCAGGGTCACCTCGGAATACTGGCGAAGGGTGCGGAAGGCGACCTGCGCGGCTCTGCCTTCCGCGCCTTCCGCTTGCGCGGCCCTGTCTTCCGCCTGCGCGGAGCTGTCTTCCGCCTGCGCGGAGCTGTCTTCCGCCTGCGCGGCCCTATCTTCCGCCTGCGCGGAGCTGGCCGGCGCTGCCCGGTCAAGCGCCAGTGCCAGCTGAAAGTGCTGGCGAATCTGCTCCGGAAGCCGGGTCTGCAGGTAGCGCTGCGGCAGCCCTTCAAGAAAGGCGCGCAGCTCGGCCGTCCCCTCGGGAACCAGCGACAGGATGCGGCTCAGCAGGCCGGAGTCGGACTCGACATGGTAGCGAGCCTCATCGACCGAACGATCCAGAAAGCCGGAGGTGGCGATATAAAGCTGCCAAAGGTTTTCTGCCTTCCAGGGTGTCAGCGCATCCGGGTTCACGGCTTTTACGTCGGCATAGGTTAGCAGCGTCAGCATCTTGAGCAGCTGCTGCGACGGGGTGTGCTCGGCAAACTGGCGCACGCTTTCCGGATCGAAGATGTCACGGCGCATGGCAAGCGACATTTCCAGGTGATTGCGGATCAGCTTGCGCACCAGCTCGCGCTCTTCGGGATCGAATTCGAGCCTGGCAAAGACGCGCTCTGCCAGTTCCACGCTTTCCCTGGCATGGTCGCCCGTGCGCCTTCCCTTGCCGGTGTCATGGAGCAGCAGCGCCAGGAAGAACAGGTCCCGGCGCTCGATCTCCGGCAGCAGCGCGGCAAAGCGCTGCTCCCACTCATGGCGAGGCTCGCGCAGCAGGTGAACGTTTTCAACCACCAGAAACGTATGTTCGTCCACCGTGTAGCGGTGGTAGGCGTCGCGGATCACGAGTGAGTCAATGCCGTGGAACTCCGGCAACAGCAGCTCCAGCAGACCCAGGGCATGCATGGTGCGCAAGGCATGGCCTGCAAAAGGTCCCAGGAGGATGTCACGGAGGCAGTTCCAAAGGAACGGGCCTTCCGGCATCTGGTTCGCAAGCGCCGGCAGCGCGTCCATGATGCGCGACTCCGCATCCTGCGAAAAGCGGTGCCCCTGCTGGGCGACGTGGATGAACACGCGGAGGATGGCGTCGGCATCGGTAAGCAGCACCCCTTCACCGAGCAGCACGCGGCCTTCTTCGACAGAAAAGCCTGTCTCGCCGATCGGGGCGCGACGCAGCCGAAACTGCTTGAGCAGCGGCTTGCGTTCGGCCGGCAGGTTGTCCATCAACAGGCAGGCCCGGCGTGAGACGGTGCGCGCATGGCGGTAGTAGGTCCGCATCCAGTACGCCGGATCGGCCGTGCCCGCGGTTTCAAGGCCGATGCTCCCCGCCGCGGCTTCATCCTGAGCGTGCCAGTCCAGCAGGTTGTTGTCGCGGCCGCTGCGGTAATGCAGAAAACAGCGCGCCGCAGCCAGAAAGTCGAATGCCGCCGCAAAATCGTCGTCCTGGTGCAGCGTGCCGTTCCACTGCGGCCAGGTGCGGGTGGCCTGCAGTTCGGTGAGCATAAGCAGCCACTGCGCCAGGTGGTGGTCGCGCAGGCCGCCGGGGCACTCCTTCAGGTTCGGCTCCAGGTGAAAGATGGTATTGGAGTATTTAGCATGGCGGTCGCGCGCGCTCTCGCAGACGTTCTGGAGAAGAACGGCTGCCTCGCGCAGGATCGCGGCCGGCAGCAGTTCTGTCTCAAAGCGGGAGTACAGCGCCTGGTCTCCGACTAAAAAGCGCCGCTCAAGGAGCGAGATGGTGAACTCCAGGTTGGCCGGGTCGATGCGGTCGCACTCCTTGTAGGTGCGCGTGGCCGGCGAGGCGCGCAGGCCGGTGTCCCACATGGCCTGGGTCATGGCGCGGATCGTGTGGTGGTAGTCCCGCTCGACCGAATCTTGTGCACAAAGAAAAAGCACGTCCACGTCGGAGTAGGGAAACAGCTCGCGCCGTCCAAAGCCACCCGTGGCGACAAGCGCGATAGCCGGAGCGGGCTGCCCGGCCGTGAACTCGGCCCAGAGCTGGCGAAGCAGCGACTCGACCTGCTGGGTCCGGATGTGGAGAGCAGCCAGGCCGTCGCCGGTACGCGCGAAGGCGGAGCGCAGGTCAAAGCCTTGCTGGGTGTACTGCTCGCGCAGCCGCTGCAGATGGGCGGTGTCCAGCTTCATGGGCTCCCTATTTGGGTCGGTGAGGGTGTGAGCCGCGGAACGAAAAGAAACGGGGTCATCGAGAGTTTAGGGGATCGATCCACAGCCTGGCCCCGTCCGAAGAAACGAACCAGGATCGTCCGAAGAGCAGTCGCGGACCGACTGCAAAGCAACCGGAGACTAAGTGCAGACCAACCGCAGGTTCCAGACCGGACCAAGCTCGCTGCCCGGGTAGACCAGCCTTGCTGCGGAGAGGAGCCAAAGCGCAAGGAGCGCGTCTCCTGCATTAGGAAGCACGCTACAGCGCCGTCGGCCCTCGCTCGTCGTTGCGGATCCTGATCGCGTCATCGATCTTGGACACAAAGATTTTGCCATCGCCGATCTTGCCCGTGCGCGCCGCGCCCAGGATCGCCGTGATGGCCTTTTCGGCAAGCTCGTCCGGGACCACGATCTCCAGCTTGATCTTCGGCAACAGGTCGACCGTGTACTCGCGGCCCCGATAGAACTCGGTGTGGCCCTTTTGGCGCCCGTGCCCGCGCGCTTCGAGGATCGTCATGCCTTCTACCCCTACCTCCAGCAGCGCGTCTTTGACTGCGTCCAGCTTCGATGGCTGGATGACTGCTTCAATCTTCTGCATCGTTGTTGGTCCTCGCGGGAGCGTTCGGCGCTCAGAGTATCAGGTTGCGGTAGACGGAGCGCCAGTTTCACGACGCGTAGTCGTAGCCTTCTTCGCCGTGCTGGGTAATGTCGAGGCCTTCGCGCTCCTGGTCCACCGTCACGCGGAGCCCGATGGCCAGATCGACCACCTTGAGCAGGACCAGCGTGCCCACGATCGAGATGACCCACGCGATCGAAATGCCGACCAGCTGGTTCAAGACCTGGTGCCAGTTGCCCTCGATCGCTCCCGAGGGCAGGGGATTGCCCTTGGCATCCTTGAAGATGGGGTTGATGGCGCTCGATGCAAAGAGCCCGGTAAGGATGGCGCCCAGCGTGCCGCCCGCGCCATGCACGCCAAAGGCGTCGAGCGAGTCGTCATAACCAAAGCGCGCCTTGACCACCACCACCATGAAGTAGCAAAAGGTGCCCGCAACCAGCCCGATGGCGAGCGCCGACATGGACTGCACAAAGCCGGCAGCCGGGGTAATGGCGACCAGCCCCGCAACCGCGCCCGAGATGGCTCCGAGCGCAGAGGGCTTGCCGTTGCGCAGCCACTCCGCCGCCGACCAGCCGATGGCCGCCGCTGCGGCGCCGAAGTGTGTGTTGACAAAGGCGCTGGTTGCCAGCGGCCCTGCCGACAGCGCCGAGCCTGCGTTGAAGCCGAACCAGCCCACCCAGAGCAGGCATGCGCCGACCAGCGAAAGCACGACCGAATGCGGCATCATCGCCTCCTTCGGGTATCCGACGCGTTTGCCGAGATAGAGCGCGCACACCAGGGCTGAAACCCCCGAGGTGACATGCACCACCGTGCCGCCTGCAAAATCAAGCGTAGGGAAGCGGCCGCCAAGCGAAGCGTTGAGCAGGCCGCCCTTGCCCCAAACCATGTGCGCCATGGGCGAGTACACGCAGATAGACCACAAAACAAGAAAGGCTGCCATGGCGCTGAACTTCATCCGCTCGGCAAAGGCGCCGGTGATCAGCGCGGGCGTGATGATGGCAAACATCAGCTGGTAGATCATCCAGGTCTGCAGCGGCAGGGTAGCCGCGTAGTCCGGGTCGGGCGCCAGGCCGACTCCACGTAGAAACATGTGGTGCAGCCCGCCGAGAAAGCTGCTTCCGGAGTCGAACGCGAGCGAATAGCTGACAAGCGCCCACAGCACCGTGACGATCGCCATCATGGCAAAACTTTGCATCATGGTCGCGAGCACGTTCTTTTTGCGCACCAGCCCGCTATAAAACAGCGCCAGCCCTGGGCCGGTCATCATGAGCACGAGCGCGGAGGAGGTAAGCATCCAGCTGTTGTCGGCCGAGGACTTCGCATCCGCGACCTGCGCCTCCAGCTTGGCGATGCGATCGCTCGTGGTGGGCGGAGCGGCAACAGGCGGGGCGCTCGGAGCGACCGCACCCTGGCTCGCCGTACCCTGGCTGGATGGGCCCTGCGCGTGGCCGGTACCGCCTCCCATCGGCAGAAGAAGGGACAAGGCCAAGCCGACCACGGCGCCCATGCGGGCTGAGAAAGGTGTAGAGCGGGCACTACGTGAACGCATATCCCTCCGTGCGGAACGAGTGGATTGGGGGCAGAAAGCCGAGCATGCGAGCCATGCGTACCGGCTTTAGAAACGCTGAGTGCCTAGTGGCGCTGATGCGGTGTTGTATCCCGCGTTGCAGCTACTTTTACATACTTTTCTGAAAACACCTAGAGTGCCGATCGCGACTGCCGAGCGACTGCCGAGCGAGTGCAGGTCGAGTCGCGGGAGAGTCCAGGCAGAGTCCAGGCAGAGTCCAGGCAGAGTCCAGGGAGAGTCCAAGGGAGAGTCCGGCTGGAGTCCGGGCTGACGGCAAGCCGGGCGATAGTAGAGCGCCGACCCAGGCAGCGGGCAAGTCCAAAGCGGGTACTGGCCGCGAGCCGATAAGGCGCCCACCCGGGGAGTGCCGCAACCAGCGAGTGCTGCCCGGCGCATGCCGCTCTGCTCGCTCGTTTGCAGGACGCAAACCAGCCATGCGCAACGGCACAGTTCAAGGGCCGGGCAGCGGAGCAACGGCAGGTTGCGGGTGTAGAATCGCGTCTATGAGCACAACGGCCCGCCCCGATCAGGACCGCTACTTGTTCGGCGCGCTTTCTTCGAGCGCGAAGAACCAGCAAAAGCTGCGCGAGGTTTCCTATGGCGACGACAAGGAGCCGGAAGGCATCCTGCTTGCCTCACTCGACTCGGCGCTGAACTGGGCACGCAAAAGCTCGGTCTGGCCGATGACCTTCGGGCTGGCCTGCTGCGCGATCGAGATGATGTCGATGGGCGCTTCGCGCTACGATGTCGCACGCTTCGGGATGGAGGTCTTTCGTCCTTCGCCCCGCCAGGCGGATCTGATGGTGGTTGCCGGTCGCGTGTCGAACAAGATGGCGCCGGTGATTCGCCGCCTTTATGACCAGATGCCGGAGCCGAAGTGGGTCATCTCCATGGGAGCCTGCGCAACCTCCGGCGGCGTGTTCAACAATTATGCGATCGTGCAGGGCGTCAACCAGATCGTCCCGGTCGACATTTATGTTCCTGGCTGCCCGCCGCGGCCTGAGCAGCTGATCTACGCGCTCACCTTGCTGCAGGAGAAGATCCAGAAAGAAAAAGGCACCACGCGGCGCACGCTCAATCTGCGATAACTCCCCGCGCAGGCTCTGCTCCTTCGCTTGATGGTTGAGCGAGCCTTGCTGATCGCTTTGTCTGCTCCCGCTGCTCGCGGGCGGAGGCATTGCTTGTTCCGTCTGTGGACAAGTCTGCGCCGTCGCCGGACACCCCCCGGCCTTCTTCTTTTCTTCCCTCCGGTAACTTGAGGGGTACCGGACAAAAACTACTGCATTCAGGCAACTTGTCGGCCATACTATGCACTAAGGTAGTAAACGTGTGTTACGTTCACTACCGTTGCGAGGTCGGGCCGATGGGGGTTGCTCCCGAAGGTAGGCCTCTCGCCGAGACACTTTGTATGACTTTCTTAAGTAAGGTTGCGGAGGATAGACGCATGTATCGTGCTCCATTGACTTCTCTGGGCCGAGTTCTGTTTGTTGGTTGTGCTGTAGGGCTCGGAGTAACGAGCCTGTACGGCCAGGATTCGTCCCCGAAACCGGTTGCCGCACCCATGGCGCCGCCCATATCCAAGATCGATGTTTTCCTTGGATACTCCTACCTGGCACCGCACGGCACGGTCAACACTACACTTGCCAACGGCACCAACTACCCCACCACCTACCGGGCCGCTGATTACGGCGCCATCGGCAGCGTGGCCTACTTTGCCAACAAGTACTTTGGCGGCGTGGTCGAATATGCCGATCATTCGCTCGGCAAGAACGATACCTTTCAGGATGCCATGGCGGGTCCGATCTTCCGCTATCCCAGCTCGACCGGCGTAACGCCCTTCGTGCATGCCATGGCGGGCGCTTCGCGCGTCGGCGGCCCCAACGCCGAGCCCATCGTTTCCCATACCTGGACCTGGGGTCCGGCACTCAAGGTCGGCGGCGGTCTCGACTACGATACGCCCTTGTTCAATCACCACCTCGGCATCCGGCTCTTCCAGGCTGACTTCCTTTATGTCCATGCGGATTTCGGTCCACAGCAGACGTTCGGCGGCCGCGCCAATGTCAACTCGGCTGAGTTGAGCTCGGGTATTCTGCTCAAGTTCGGCAACATCATCCCCCCGCCGCCGGTAGCCTACACCTGCGCGGTCAATCCCACCTCTGTCTTCCCGGGGGACCCGGTTACCATCACCGGCACCGCCACCAACCTGAACCCGAAGAAGACCGCGACCTACACATGGTCTGGCCAGGGTGTCACGGTGAAGGGCGACAACTCGACCGGTACCGTAGACACGACGAGCTTGCAGCCGGGCCAGTACACTGTGACCGGGCATGTAAGCGAAGGCACCAAGCCGGGCATGTTCGCCGATTGTACAGCGAACTTTACCGTCAAGCAGTTTGAGCCGCCAACCATCTCTTGCTCGGCCAACCCGACCCAGGTCAACCCGGGTGACAGCGCAACGATCACTGCAAACGGCGTAAGCCCGCAGAACCGTCCGCTGACCTACAGCTACTCGGCCTCCTCAGGTCAGATCAGCGGTACGTCGAACACGGCGACCCTGGCAACCGCGGGTGCACCTGCAGGCGCCATCACCGTCACCTGCAACGTTGCAGACGACAAGGGCCAGACTGCATCGACAACCACAACCGTCACCATCGCCGCACCTGCACCGCCGCCCGCACCGAAGACCTCGACGCTCTGCTCGATCACCTTCGACCGCGACAAGCGTCGCCCGGCACGTGTGGACAACGAAGCCAAGGCTTGCCTTGACGATGTGACCCTCAACGCACAACGCTCTGCGGACGCTTCCCTGGTTGTGGTCGGTAACGCCGCCCAGACCGAGATGCCGATGGGCAAGGGCAAGCACAAGAAGGCCGCGATGATGGATCCTGCGAAGCTTGCAGCCCAGCGCGCAGTCAACACCAAGGACTACCTGGTCAAGGAGAAGGGCATCGATGCTTCGCGCATCTCGGTCCGCACCGGCACCAAGGGGACCAACGAGGTGGACAACTACCTGGTACCGGCAGGCGCCAACTTCGACAACGACAATGCCGGCACGACGGCGGTCTCGGACGACGTGAAAGCCCAGTCCCGTACCGCGGTAGGCACCAAGAAGCACCACCACGCCAAGAAGTAGCCAACCGCCTGGGGTGGGCGTTACCACCCCTGCAAGAAAGGGCTGGCCGGATTCTCGGTCAGCCCTTTTTTCTGCCGATAGAGAAAGAAACAGGAGACCGGGCGCTGCTCCCGGCAATGACACGATGCTGACGATGAAAAGAAACGGTTTAGTGCGGGGGCTCGCCACCGCGGCGGCTGCCCTCAGTCTGCTCACCCCGGCGTTTTCCCGGGGCTGGGCTTCCCAGTGGACCCCCGTTGGACCTTACGGCGGGGACGCGCGCAGCCTGGCTGCCGAGCCCGGCAACCCACGCCATCTGTACCTGGGC
>CAXTPL010000158.1:335-8430 GCA_964246065.1 uncultured Acidobacteriaceae bacterium | reverse complement strand
CTTTCCCTTCATGCAGAAAGAGCACGCGGTTGGCCAGCTTTTGCGCGAAGCGCATGTCGTGCGTCACGACGATGGAGGTGAGGTGCAGCTGGTGCTTGAGGCGCTGGATCAGGTCGCCGAGGCGCTTGGCTATCAGGGGATCGACCATGGTCGTGGGCTCGTCGTAGAGAATGGCCTTTGGCTGCGCGGCCAGTGCGCGCGCAATGGCGACCGAGCGCTTCATGCCGGTCGAAAGATCGGCCGGAGTAAGCTCAGCCAGTGAGCCGACGCCAACCACATCCAGCAGCCCGGTGACGATCTGCTGGATCTGATCCTCGGCCAGGTCCGGCTTGTCCCGAAGGGGAAAGGCGACGTTCTCGCGCACGCTCAGCGAGTCAAACAACGCCCCATTCTGGAAGACCATGGTGACCTTGCGACGAATCTCCTGCATCTGCTCTTCGCCGTAGCCGCAGATATCTTCCCCGGCGACAAAGATGGTCCCGGAGTCGGGCTTGAGGAAGCCCATAATTTGCTGGAGCGACACGGACTTGCCCACGCCCGAGCGGCCCAGGATGCAGAGGGTTTCACCTTCGTTGACGAAGAAGCTTACGTCGTCGAGCACGTGGAGGTCGCCAAACGACTTTGAAACATGCTCAAAAGCGATGTATGGCTTTTCGGGCGGAGGGAGCGGCTCGGACGAGGACGGCTGCGCGTCAGGGGCTGCGTCGGTTACCGCCTGCGCCTCGGCTTGTTCCTCGGCAACGCTTTCAGGAACGTGGATGCTCTCGTCTTCCAGCTGTTCGATGAACTGAAAGCTGGGAGGGAGCGGCTCATCCGCAGAACCGTCCGGGGAGCCATCCGTAGAGCCGTCTGGGGAGCCGTCCGGGGAGCCGTTTCCGGACCCGTCAATTGGGCCGTTTGCGGAGCCGTCCGTTGGGGAGTCTGGCTCTCCGGCTCCTGCTTGCTCAGAAAGCGGCGGTACTGTTTCGGGTTGGGGATCGTCTTGGCTCATATCATGCACCAGAGTAGTGGATTGCGCAGCTAAACCGGGAGCGCGGCAAGGTCGGCCGGGGTGTTGACGTTGGCGAACCAGCGGTGGGCGGGCAAAAGCGCCGCCCCAGGAACGCTCGAAGCGGCCAGGACCGCCGCAGAACCGCTCGAAGCGGCCAGGACCGCCTCGAGGGGGAATACGTCCCGGTCTCGATCCCGGGTGAGCGCCTCGATCACGCGCATGACCTTGTAGTCGCCTCCTTCCAGCGCGGCGCGGATGCCGGGCAGCAGCGCCGGATGGTAAACAGCGCAGAGCGGCTGAGGGCGACCTCCCAGGAGCGGCACGGTGGCCAGCGCACCGGTCAGCAAGGCTCGGTCGAGCAGCAGGCGCAGAAAGCCAGCCGGCAGCAGCGGCAGGTCGACAGGGAGGAAGAGAACCGCCTGCAGGCATGAGTTCTGGGGGAGTTGGCCAGAGTGCTGGGCAGGCTCGAGCGTCGACCCGTCGCTTCGCTCAGCAGGGCACGCCCCGGTCCAGGTTCTCGCCCGGACGGCAGGCGAGGGCACGGCCGCGGCCAGGCCCGATTCGATCCCGGCAAGGGGGCCACAGCCGGGGTACCGGTCGGCGAGCACGGGAGCGAAGCGCTCCAGCCCTGCAACGCGAGCGCCGGCGATAAAGGGCTGGCAGCCGACCTCGCGCAGGCAGCGGACAGCATGGGCGACCAGCGGCTCGCCCCGGTAGAGCAAAGTGGCCTTGTCGCGGCCCATCCGGCTGCTTGCACCCCCGGCCAGGACGCAGCCCAACGGCATGCCGTTAGCGGCAGACGGTTCCGCCTTGACCCCGGACCTCTGCCGAGCAGGCGGGAGCGGCCACTCCGCGCTCAAGCCGACTCGAGCTCGCCAAGCGCGGTGAAGTAGGCGATCAGCGACTCGATGCCGCGATAGAAGTTGGCGACGTGGAACTTCTCGTTGGGTGCGTGGAGATTGTCGTCCGGCAGACCGAAGCCCATCATCACGGTCGGGATATGGAGGTGCCGCGCAAAGTCGCCGACGATCGGAATGGAGCCGCCGGAGCGGATAAACACAGCTTGCCTGCCCCAGGTCTCGGTGAGCGAACGCGCGGCGAGCTGGATGTAGGGGTTTGCGGTGCCGACCACGATCGGCTCGCCGGAGTGGATAAGCCGAACCTCCAGGGTGACGCCCTTCGGTGCCAGCGAAAGAACGTAGTCGCGATACTGCGCGAACGCGCGCTCGGCGGTCATGCCGGCAACCAGGCGCATGGAGACCTTGGCGACAGCGCGTGCGGGGATCACGGTCTTGGCGCCCGCGCCGATAAAGCCGCCCGGCATGCCGTGAACCTCCAGGGTAGGCCGCGCCCAGGTGCGCTCAAGGACAGAGTAGCCGGGCTCGCCGGTGAGTTCGGTGCTGCCGACCTCGGTGGCCAGGTAGTGCGCTTCGTCAAAGGGCAGGCTTTGCCAGGCGGCGAGCTCGTCGGCGGCAGGGGGCTCCATGCCGTCGTAAAAGCCGGGGATCAGGATGCGACCTTGCTGGTCTTTCAGCCTGGAAAGCACGTGCGCGAGGGCCAGAAAGGGATTGGGCGCGGCGCCGCCATACATGCCGGAGTGGAGGTCGGTCCGCGCCCCGCGCGCTTCTATCTCGGTATAGATCATGCCGCGCAGGCCTACGCAAAGGGTCGGCAGACCGGGGGCGAACATTTCTGTGTCGGAGACGAGTGCGAAGTCGGCACGAAGGCGCTCAGGGTGCGCGGCGACAAAGCGCGCGATGGACTCGCCGCCTACCTCTTCTTCACCTTCCAGGAGGACACGGACATTGACCGGGAGCCAGCCGCCGGAGCTGGCAAGCAGAGACTCAAGCGCCTTGAGGTGCATGTACATCTGGCCCTTGTCGTCGACAGCGCCGCGCGCGTACAGGTTGCCGTCGCGAACCTCGGGCTCGAAGGGCGGGCTGAGCCACTCATCAAGCGGCTCGGCGGGCTGGACGTCGTAGTGGCCGTAGCACAGAACAGTGGGGCGGCGGCTCCCGGCGGCGGCAGCGGCGGCATGCAGCCAGTCGGCGTAGACCAGCGGATGGCCGCCAGAGGGCGAGTCGATGATCTCCACATGCTCGAGCCCAATGCGCGCGAGCTCGGCGGCCAGGAACTCGGCAGCCTGCCGGACGTGAGCGCGGTGCTCAGGCGCGGTAGAAACAGAGGGTATACGGAGCAGCGCTTGAAGCTCGTCGAGAAAGCGAGGTGCATGCCGGCGGGCGTAGTCGAGGGCGGGTGCGGTCACAGGGAGCGGCCTCCTTTGCAATGGGTGCGCAACAACCGGGCCGAAACCGATCAAGCAGCCGGATACACGGTTGCGGAATCCAGTGGGAAATCGAAAGTAACGTGCATCCGCTTAGTAATGGGCAATCGACGGGTCGACGGCGCCCGACCAGGCATCGATGCCGCCCTGAAGGGACTGCGTTTGCGGAAAGCCTCGATTCCTGAGCCATACTGCGACATTAAGGGAGCGCATGCCGTGGTGGCAGATGGTGACGATGTGCGCGTCGGGATCGAGTTCCTGGTGAGCACGGCCGGGCACCTCGCCCATCGACATCAGGAGACTGCCTTCGATGCGGGCGGTCTGAAACTCCCAGGGTTCGCGAACGTCTAAAAGGATGACCGTGGTTACTTCTTCTCTCAGCCGCGCAAGCGCATTCGCGGTAATCTCGTAGTCCATAGGGTCAGCATACATCGCTGCGCCTACCGGGCCGGGGCTGCATGCCGGTAGACTGGTGCGAGCACGTCCGTATGTGGGGACAGGGTAGCGCATCGGAAAGACGGCGCAGCGGGGCGAACGTCAGGCGCCTGCTTTCCCGCCCGGGCTACAGGCCGGATGCGTGCAGATAGAAGGGCGGACAAGCAGTGCTACAAAGCAATCCAGCTACGGGGTCAGTGATCCCTCAGATAGGACCGCCTGCCAAGGTGCGCGGGCAGGAACGCGTACTGATCGTTGAAGACGAGGTCCACGCGTTGATGGGGCTGGCCGAGCTTGTCTCCTCCTGGGGATATGCAACGGAGACCGCCGGCGACGGGCTGGAAGCGCTTGAAAAGCTGGAAGACTGGGATGCGGGCATCATCGTTACGGATCTGAAGATGCCGCGCATGGATGGGTTGCAGCTGCTGGCGCGATTGCTGGACTCGCGCCGAAGTTACATCGTGGTGGTCTTGACGGCGCAGGGCTCGATCGAGTCGGCCGTCGAAGCGATGCGGGTAGGCGCGTACGACTTCATCCAGAAGCCCGTCGAGCCGACCCGGCTCAAGATTGTGCTGGCCAATGCCGTGCGGCAGCGGGAAACCGAGCGCCAGCTAGAAGCGACCCGCCGCAAGCTGCGGGATACAGGCGTGCTCGGCTCCCTTGTCGGTTCGTCGAAAAAGATGCGGTCCGTGTTCTCCCTGGTGGAACAGGTCGCCTCCAGCAATGTGTCGGTCCTGATTACAGGCGAGAGCGGCACGGGCAAAGAGCTGGTGGCCAGAACGCTGCATGAGCTGAGCCCGCGCAAGTCCAAGCCGTTTGTGGCGGTGAACTGCGCGGCGATTCCGGAAACGCTGATCGAGAGCGAGATCTTCGGCCATGAGAAGGGCGCGTTTACGGGCGCGCTGGAGCGCCGGGCAGGATGCTTTGAGCTGGCCGAGGACGGCACGCTGCTGCTCGACGAGATCGGTGAGATGCCCGTCGGCACACAAGCCAAACTGCTGCGGGTGCTTGAAGACCACAAGCTGCGGCGGCTGGGAGCCAAGGTCGAGTCGCCGGTCGATGTGCGGGTGGTTGCGGCTACCAACAAGAATCCCGAAGCGGCGGTCGATGCCGGGCAGCTGCGAGCCGACCTGTACTACCGGCTCAACGTCTTCAACATCCACATGCCGCCCTTGCGCGAGCACAAGGAAGATATTCCGGCGATGGTCGACGCGATGATCGCCGACATGAACCTGAAGCACAGCCGGCAGGTGCCCGGGGTAGACGCGGCCATGCTGGCGCGGCTGATGCAGTATGACTGGCCGGGCAATGCGCGCGAGCTGCGCAACACGATAGAGCGCGCCGTGATTTTATGCGGCGATGCGCCGGTCGGAGCGCAGCATCTTCCTCCGGGCTTTGGTACGCGCAGCGTCGAAGCAGGACCTGAAGATCCGGCCACCAGCGTAAAGCTGGAGGTAGGCACGACGGTCGGCGAGGCGGAGCGGCTGCTGATCGTCAAAACTTTGGCCTCCACCAACAACAACAAGACACGCGCGGCGGAGATCCTCGGCATCAGTCTGAAAACACTGCATAACAAGTTGAAGGAGTACAGTCAGGTACGGCTGAGGGCGCGCGCCGAACGCCACGCGGCAGCCGAAGGCAGGAGTCACTAGCCCCGGGGTCGCTTCAACCAAAGGGTTGGCGTGCACCGGCGTTTGGCGAGTGGCTCGAGAAGAACGGCTGGACCCACCCCCTCAGGTCCAGGCCGGCAACCTGGCTCGAAAACCCCTGCCGCCGCCTAGGCGCGGCGGGGCCAAGGATGGCAAGCTGGTTGGCAAGCGGCCGAGGTCTTCTTCTTCACCGAGGAGGGCCGGCCGTCGACAAGCACGGACGCTGACGGCAGCAGGAAACGCCGTGGCGATCCAGATCAACACGAGGGCGCTTCCCCAGGCGCTGCCGAACTTCTCCAGGCGTTTCGCTGAGCCGCCTGGTTTGAGCTTGCACCGCGAGCCTTGGTTGAGTGCGAAAGAAGGGCCGTCGACGGCCCGGTCTTCGACTCGTTCCAAGCGCCCGCGAGAATCCTGTTTGCGATAGCGGAGCTGGGAACGATGCGCCTGAAGACGAAGCTGGTCCTGATCATTACCGGACTCGTCTTCCTGCTCGTTTCGATCGTGTCCTGGCTGTTTCTAAGCCAGTCCGTGCAGCAAAATGTCGAGGAAAACTACCGGTCTACCGACATCGTCGCGCACGAGGTACTGTTTGCCACGCGCGAGGCGATCGAGACCGGGGTGCGCGAGCACAGCATTGACCCAGGTGCCCCCCAGGCACAGATGCGCGCGCAGATCTCGCAGGCCCTACGCGCCGATGCACCGCTGAGCGCTCTGCTCGATTCGGTGATCAGCTACTCGCCCACCGTCTTTGACATCACCGTCGCCGACAGCGCGAGCCGCGCCCTGCTCAGCACCGACCCCATGCTGAACGACCGCGTGCTTCCTTATCGGCCTCGCTATGCGACCCTTCGCTACCGTTCCCCGTTCAAAATTATTCAAGTGGTGACCGGCAAGCCGCGTGTGTATGACGTTTCGCTCGCGCTTGAGCGCAACGGGCAGCCGTTTGCCACGGTGCATGTGGGCATCCGCACCACCTTTCTTCTCCAGGCGTTTCGCCCCTGGCTGCTGGAAACGTTTACCTTTTCAGGCCTCGCTGTGTTGATCTCCCTGGTGCTGGCTGCCTTTGTCGCCAACCTGGCCTTGGCGCCGCTGGAGCAGATCAGCCGGCGCCTGGACGCCTTTTCGCAGGACAGGGCGGAAGACACCCTGCAGGAGCCGGGTCGGGACGCCGTCCTGCAGGTATCGAACAAGATCGAGCGGATCGGGCAGCGGATGCGCAATACCGAAGAGGTCTTCTCCGCGCTTAAGGAAAACCTTGACCAGATTCTTTCCAACCTCCAGGACGGCGTAATGTTGTTTACCCGGGACCTGCGCGTGGTCCTGGTTTCGAGCTCGGTGGAGCGCTTTCTCGGCGCCGATCGCGATCAACTGCTCGGCGCCAGCGTGGACGAAATCTTCGATATGACGACCGTACTCGGCCGCATGGTGCTGCAGGCTTTTGCCCGGGGTGAGTCCATCCCGCAGACCGAAGTAGAAACAGAAACGGGACGCCGGGTAGAGATAGGCCTCGAAGTGATCCAAAACCAGAAAAAAGGAGTACGAGCAGAGGTTGACCCCCACCAGACTCTCGGAGCGCTGCTGACCATGCACGACCTGGAATCGGTACGAGAGATAGAAGACGAGCTGGAGCTGTCGCACAGGCTGGCGGCCATCGGCAGGCTTACCTCGGGCGTCGGCCACGAGGTCAAGAACCCCATCAATGCGATCGTGGTGCACCTGGAACTGATGCGCACCAAGCTTGACGGCGCAGAAGCGCCGGCCATGCGACACCTCAACGTGATTCAGAGCGAGATTCAGCGGCTGGACCGCGTGGTGCAAACGCTGGTTGACTTTTCTCGCCCCATCGAGCCGCACCTCCAGGAGCAGGATATGCGGCAGGTGGTCGGCAATGTGTTGCAGCTTGCCTCGGCCGAGCTGGCCACACATGCGGTGCGGGTGGTCAGCCGGATGCCGCAGGAGCCGATCCTGGTCAAGGTCGATGCGGACATGCTGCGCCAGGCGCTGCTCAACATCGTATTGAACGCAGCCCAGGCCATGCCGCTCGGCGGCACCCTGACCTGCCAGCTGCAGGAGGATGCGCGCTTTGCCACCATCACAGTGCGTGATGAAGGCGAGGGTATTCCGCCGGAGATCCTGCCGCGCATCTTCGATCTTTACTTCACCACCAAGCGCGATGGGAGCGGCATCGGCCTCGCAATGACGTATCGCATCATTCAGCTGCATTCCGGCGTAGTCGAGGTGCAGTCCGAGCTTGGGCTCGGCACCACGTTTACCATCCGCATTCCATCCGCCCATGTAAGCGAAGGCCGCGGCCGCTTGCCGGGCATGTCCAGGCCGCCGCGTACCGGCACGGCTCCGGTTGCGAATGTAGGTGCGCAATGATGCGTCTTCGCGTACGCCCTGTGCTGCTCGCGCTAGCCCTGGCTGCGGCGGTGGCGGGCTGCCGCCATGCGCCACCGCCTCCTCCTCCGCCGCAGTCGACCGCGCCGCCTGTTCAGCCCGCTTCCATCACCCATGTCCCGGCGCTGCCGCCTGTACCCGAGCCGGGGACGCCGAAGGTGGGTCCTCCAGGCTCTGACCAGCCGCCAAAGACGGCTGAAGCGCCGCCGCCGCCAAAACGCCTGCGCCGCAAGCGGCGTACAGCCGCGCCACCGGACACCGCAAGCGCTGCCGCTCCGGCGCCCGCCACAGGCGCCGCGCCCGCGCCAAACGCTGCCACGCCCGCCACTCCAGCAA
>CAXTPL010000158.1:0-325 GCA_964246065.1 uncultured Acidobacteriaceae bacterium | reverse complement strand
GCCGAGCCATCGCTCGGTCAGCTGTCGGCCGGCAACGGAGCCGATACACGCGAGCGCGCCGCAACCACGGAGGAGATTCGCGTGCAGGAGTCCAGACTGGCCGGCATCAAGCATCCGCTGAGTGACGAGGCCGAGGCTACCGCCGTGCAGATTCGTGCGTTTTTGGCAAAGGCACGCCAGGCGGCGCAGGAAAACGACCTGGACGGCGCCCGGACGCTTACCCTCAAGGCCAAGGTGCTGCTCGATGAGCTGACCGGGTCCTGACCGTCTCGCCCCGGGCGGCGCTCGGCTGGCGGCCTCCGGCTGGCAGCGGGTTTCTTCCTCC
>CAXTPL010000157.1:950-8474 GCA_964246065.1 uncultured Acidobacteriaceae bacterium | reverse complement strand
ACACTGGCTACATTGGCCCGGCGCACAGGACGCCTGGCCGCGTCAGCTGCTGCACAAACCCCCACGTAGATTGCATAAGGATCCCGCAATGACTTTTTGGTCAGCCCGCATCCGGTTTGTTCCCCTGGTTGTTCTTCTACTTTCTGCCTGGCTCGCCACAGCGCACGCCCAGGGTACGACTTCGCAGACCATCCAGTTTCTGCCTGTCAGCGACAGGCCTGTGACCACGGCGCCCTTTTATGTCAACGTGGTTGCCTCCTCGCAGCTGCCGCTCACACTTTCCGTGCAGGGGCCGGCCACCATCGATGATCGCCGCCTGCTGACGCTGACCGGAACAGGGTCGGTCACGATCACCGCGACCCAGGCCGGCAACACGCAGTATGCCGCCGCCAGCGCCCAGGTCACCTTTCAATCGCAAGCCGCCGTCCCCGCCATCGTGTGGCAGCCCTCCGGTACGCTCACGTACGGAATGCCGCTGCCCTCCGCCATGCTGAATGCCTCGGCGACGGCCATCCCGATGTTCAATCCCGCCGACGATACCGGTACGGTCACCATGCAGCTCAACACCTCGCAGCTTGCGCCGGGCGCCGCCATCCCGTATCCGCAAACCTCGTCTGTCTTCCGGTATGAAGGCTCAACGATGATCGCTGCCACGGACCCGCTCAGCAACGGCGGCTACATTCCCAACGGCTCGGCCCCCCCGCTCGGCATCGACTATCGCGTCGCGTTTACCTGCGACTGTCAGCAGTTTGAATATGTCGTGCAGTCCCGCGGGAGCGGCTACAGGCTCTGGGTGGATGGCAGCTACCAGGGCCTGGATCAAACCATCCCTGAGAATCACTTCCCCGAGCCGAACTTTGTGCGTGTGCAGTTTCCTGACAAGCGCGTCCGGCAGATCAAGCTGGTCTTCAGCGGAGGGCCGCCTTTCTTCGGCGTCATCACCACCGGCGGCGACACGGTGTCCGCTCCGGAGGTCCCGATCGGACCGCGCGTCATCATCTTCGGCGACTCCTGGACCGGGCCCACGATCGCGCAAGCCGTGCTTCCCCCGGCGCAGGATGGGCTGAACGGTTCCGGGTATCCCCAGTTTCTCGGGGAAACCTTCAACTGGGACTATTGGGACAGCGGCGTAGGCGGCGAGGGCTTCGTCAACCCTGGCACGGACGCAAACGGACACGCCTTTCCGCAGCGCCTGCTTACCGACGTTTGCCCCTTTTCTCCGGCTGCGGTGGTGATCATGGGCGGCACCAATGATGGTGGTGCCAGCGAAGCCGCCGACCAGACCGGGATCAATGCCTCACTCAGCAACCTGCAAAGCTGTCTTCCGGCAACACCGGTCTACCTGTACGGCCCGCAGTTCAGCAATGGCAGTCTCGACACCGCCTTTGCCAACGTCGTGCCGAACTACACCGCCGTGCACTACACCGACATGGGCGCGCAGGGCTGGTTGTATGGGCCTCAGAACTCGACCGCGACGGGCAACGAGTACCTCTACTTTGCCGGCCACCCCACGCCGCTCGGCCACAACTTCCTGGCAGAAAAGATCGCCATGGACCTGGTAGCCTCATTCCCGAACCTGCAGCCTGCGCCATACTCCTTGTTTTCGCCCGCACCGGCATCGGGAGCGTTCACCTACTCCGCCGCGGCCGGCACCCTGCTGCCGGCAGGCAACAACACTGTGACCGCCAGCTTTGCGCCTTCAGACACAGCCAACTACTCCAGCGCCAGCCTTGCCGCAACCATCACGGTGAACAAGGCGGCTACCACCCTCGCCCTGGCTACACAGACACAAAACGGCATCCCCACCGTCACCCTGACAGCCTCGCCCCAGATCGCAGGCACCCCGACCGGCACGGTCACCGTAAGCGAAGGCGCAAACCAGCTGGCTACCTTCACGCTGGCGCAGGCAGCGGGCAGCTACACCGCGAGCGCACTCTCGACCGGCCAGCACACCCTCTCGTTCACGTACGGCGGCGATTCCAACTTTGTCGGCTCCACCGGGAGCGTGACCGTCACCGTGACCCAGCCCGTCGCGCCGGCCTCGGACTTTACCCTGACCGCGAGTCCCACCCAGCTCACCGTAAAGGGTGGCGGCAGCGGCTTTGTTCAGCTGCAGATCACGCCTTCAGGTCCGCTGAACGCCACGCTGAGCCTGACCTGTACCGGGCTGCCCGCCCAGGCTACCTGCCGGTTCGCGAACGGCAGCTCCAGCATCGCTGTCGCGCAGGCCCCTGTCGCCGCGACGGTGACCATCAACACAGCGCCGCAGGTGAGCAGCCTGCCGCCTGCCTCGGAGCAGAGCCCAGGTCGGCCGCTGCCCCCTGGCAGCAAAACTCCTTTTGGGGGCACCGCGGTGTGCGGAGTACTTGGCTTTGGGCTGCTGGCCGTGGGGAGCAGGCGCGGGGGCCGGGCCCGACTGGCTGCGCTGCTTGCAGTCGTGGCGATCGGTGTGGGTGTCCTCGGTATCTCCGGCTGCGGTGGCACACCGGTCGGTACCTATACCGTGCAGCTGCAGCTGACCAACTCGGCTGACAGCAGCATGACCCACTCCTCGACGATCACGCTGCTGGTGAACTAGCACTGGCGAGGGTCACGTACGGGCGGCGGGGGCGAGGCTTCAGGCCGCTGCCGCAGCCCGACGTGACAGACAAACGGCAAAACCTGCCAAACCCTTTAGCCAGACGCGCGGCGCCCCGGCTAAAGCAGCTGTGGGCCGAGTGGTTCGTCTGCCGCGCCGCCACTTCGAGCCGCCCGTCGGCGCAGCGACACCGCGCAAGGGGCGCCGTCGGTGCCGGGCATCAGCCGTATGGCTTCCCGGGCCAGGGTCTTCCGCACCTGCGAGCGTGCGTGCTCAGCCCAGGGTCCGTGCGCGTCCAGCCTCAAGTACCTGCTCCAATGCGGGAGTGCCTGCCGCCGCTGCCCGCTGCGCTCCAGCGCCAGCGCCAGGTTATAGTGGGCGTCGCCGTAGCGGGGCGCCAGGTTAACGGCTCGCCGGTACGCGGCGATTGACTCGGGCAGCCTTTTCAGCTCGTCCAGAACATTGCCCAGATCGAAAAAAGCCAGGGCGTAGCCCGGGTCGGCCTCGGTGGCCATGCGGTACAACTGCTCGGCCCTTTGATACTGCTGTTGGTTGTAAAAAAGGGTGCCCAGGTTGATGCAGGCAGGAGCATGGCCGGGACAGCAGCCAAGGATCTCCTCATAGTGCGCAACCGCTTCCTCATGGCGCCCCTGCTCTTCCGAGCGAACGGCCTCGGAGAAGAGCCGGACCAGCCGCAGCTCACGCTCCTGCGGCGAAGCGGGAGCCTTCACCAGCGCCAGCGCCTGCTTGCCTTCTCCATCAAAATCCAGCAGGAACTGCCGTGCAATCGGCTCCATTACCGCGCCCGAGTGGCGAAAGACGACCCGCGAGCCGTTCGCGCTCATGCCTGCTTCAAGCAGCGGGTCGGCCATGCCGGAGACCAGGCGCATGGCATGGATGGAGTCGCGGATACTGGAGGCGGAGATCCTCTGGTCGCGGAGGTCGCGAAGCTTGCGCAGCTGCCCCAGCTCCTGGAACGAGTAGGAGTCGCCCGAGGCGATCAGCCCGTTGCGCTCCCAGATGCGGAGCTGTCTTTCTCCGATCCCAAAGATACGGAGAACATCCTGGCGGCCATAGTCACTCACGGAATCGAAGACTCCTTTTGGGAGCGTCGCACCCCTGTCCTGTGGCGATTATGCCACGACATGCCAGCCCAAGCCGTAAGCCTGGGTAAATTTGCGTGGATAACCGGTACGGAAGGGTTGGTGCCGGATGCGAACCGGCCGCGGAAGCTGTTCCAGCTGAACAAGGACTCGCCGGCAAGGCACCCGAACCTGGAGCCGACGACCGGACTTGAACCGGTGACCTGCTGATTACGAATCAGCTGCTCTACCAACTGAGCTACGTCGGCCCGCGCATGGGGCTCAACCGATGATAGCGGCATCGCGGAAGCGCGTAAAGTGCGTCGGCAGCGAAGACAGAAGAGCCGCCCGGCAACAGGGCGGCTCTCCCTCAGGGAGAACAGTTCCGATGGAGGCAAAGCCAACAGAACTTTCTGGCGAAATCTTATGGGGCTGCCCGGGGGGTGTCAAGGCATTTTGGCGTGGTGTGCAAGCGACTGATTCGCCACGGTTTTCGCCCTCGCCGCTCTTTCTCTCGCTTCCCGGTGAGGCTCTCCGCCCTCGTCGTCGAGCACAAGGGTAGCGGCCGGGGAAGAGCAGCTCTTCTGTATTGCACCGTCGGCAGGGCAGGTATGCCGCTCCCCGTCAGCCGAGCTTCAGGCTGATAAAGTCGTCGTCGTTGAGCGAAGAATCAGGCTTGCCGCGCATCCTGCGGATCAGCACTCTGCCGCCGCCCAGGAAGACGGCAAGCAGTACCGCTGCAACCGCCAGGATGATGACCATGTAGGCGATGCCAAGGAGCAGCTTGGCCGCCTTGGAGACTTCGCTTACATACCCTTCAGGGTGGTTGATGGTGAGGACGGTGTTGTAGCGGATGCCCTGGATGAGCGTATGCGCCTCAGCTGCGCTGATCGGGCCTGCCGTAAGCGCAACAAGCGGGCCGATGCTTTCCACAACCACACCGGGGCTGCCGACCGGGAGCCCAGCCGCCCCGCCGCTCTGCAGCAGTGCCGCGATTGCCTTGCGGCGATTGTCGGCCATCTGCGGTGTCGGGTAAGCGAGCAGCAGCAAAGAGCCCGTTTGCCCATGGATCGAGTACTTTGCGGTCGCGACCTCGGCATCCCGGCTAAAGTCGATGACGGACTCAGGCAGCGGGGCGCCTGACGCAGCGTAGCCTGCCGGGCCAATGGCATAGTGCACGGTTTCCGCCCGAAGACCGGCAACCGGCAGGTAGCCGCGCATCGGCGGAGGCACAGCGGACGACCCATGCGGCTTGGGTAGCGCTGCGGCAAGCTCTCGAAGCGCATGCAAGGTTGCAGCGTCGGCCTTCCCCGCGCTTGCATCGATCACCGTTGCGCCCGTCCAGAACAAGAAGCGGTTGCCGACCGCAGCGCCATCGACGCCGAGTGCTTCGTTATGCATGCCTGCGTCGCGAAGGGCGGTAAAGGCCGCGTACGCTCCGGTGGCATCCCCAAAACGGTAGGCGCGCGCAGCGATCTCCCCAGCAGGGCCGGCGTAGCGGGCCGTGGATGCGTCCGTCAGACCGTCCTCGCGCAGCAGCGCCGCGTGCGCAGGATCGGCCGCTGCGGCTGCGGGAGAAGCCTCCGCAGTCGCGGGCGCTTGCAGATGGAGAGCCCCCGCAACCGGCGGCAGCAGCACGGGCGGGGCTTTAGGCTTTTGCGGCGGAGCCTGCGCCGCCGCGAGGACACCGGCGCCGGCGAGAACCGCAAGCGAAACCGCTGCTGCGGCCCGCGACTGGATGCGTGACATGCAGCGTTGGATGGTGCCGCGCCGGAGAAAGTGAGCAGGCGGAGGATAGCAGACGTAGCGTGACATGAAAGACTCTCTGGCCGAGACTACACCAGCCGCTTACGGGGCCGCAGGGCTGGCGCCGGCCTGCGCAAGCCGTACCCCGCTCAGGCTGCCCACATACTTCGCCACACCCCGGTAAAGCGCCTCCGCGATACGCTGCTTGTACTCTGGATCGCGAAGCTCGTGAGCATCGTCAGGATTGGTCAGAAACGAGATTTCAGCCAGAATGGAAGGCATGTTGGCTCCTATCAGGACCACAAAGGGCGCCTTTTTCACGCCGCGATCCTTGAGGCCGGCATTGCCCGCCTCCAGGCCCGAGTAGAGGCTTGATTCCACGTCCCCGGCAAACTCGCGCGACTCGGCAATCTTGTCCTGCAGCGTGATCTTCTTCACCAGGTCAGAAAGCTGATGGATGGACTGATCGGAGACTGCGTTCTCGCGTGCCGCTACCTCCAGCGCGTCGGCGGAAGTGGTGAAGTTGAGGTAGTAGGTTTCTACTCCGCGAGCCGAGGCGTCCGGGCTTGAGTTGGCGTGGACAGAAAGAAACAGATCTGCCTGCGCCTTGTTTGCAATCGCCGTACGGGTTTCGAGCGGGATAAACGTGTCGTCGTCGCGGGTATAAATCACGTCGGCCCCTAAGCGCTGCTTGAGCAGTTTGCCTAGACGGAGCGCTACATCCAGAACGACATCCTTTTCCTCGATCCCCCCCGGGCCAAGGGTGCCGGAGTCATGGCCGCCATGGCCTGCGTCAATGACAATGCGCCCGATCTTCAGCCCGAGGGCGCGCACCATGGAGCGTTCGCCGGCCGCCGTCGGCACCGCCGCCCGCATCGGCTCTCCTGGCTGCTGCGCGGCGGGAGCGTGGATGGCGCGCTCGACTGATTCGGGCGGCGAAACACCCCGCGCGCTGCTGACGGAAGCGCCCGCGCGACTTCGGCGCAGCGTCGGCGCAGAACCGCTCACCTGCGGGGCCGGCGTGGTGTTTGCAATGGAGGCCGCCACAGGCGCGGTGGTAGGCTGCCGGGTGGCTTTGATCGTGTCCGGCTGGCGATCGAGCGAGGCTACCTCGCCCAGTGCGTCAGTCGGTGAAGCCTGCGGCCTTGGCTGCGAAGACGAAGCAGCGGAGGCCCTCGTACCGGCGGCGCGCGGCGACGTCGAAGCAGCGCCTGCGTGGGTCCCGCGCTTGCCTGCGGGGTCCTGCGGCAAAGACGCGGGAGCGGGCCGATCCGCGGCACTTTCGACCGGCGCAGGCCCGCCCGCGCTTCCGTGAATGTCGATGATGAGGCGCGAAGGGTTGGGCAGGAAAAAGGCCGAGTATTCGCTTACGCGGCTTACATCGAGCACCACCCGCACCACGTCGCCGCTGTACTGCGCCGCACGGATGCGCTTGAGGTAGCCGCCGTCTGTCACCTCGACGGCCTTGCCGCTCAGCTCGGGCGAAAGCCGTGCGCCGTGCAGATCAAAGAAGATGCGGTCCGGGTTCGGCGCGCGCGAAGCTTCGTATTGCACTTCATCCTGGAGGTCGATGGCGACGCGCGTGTAGACCGAAGTCGACCAGTGCCGCACACCCGTAACCAGAGGAAGCCGCCCACGGCGGGGCGGAGGCGGCAAGGCATCTCCTGCGGCAACGACGGCGCCGCCACGCTCGTTTCCCGCATTGAGGCTGGAGCCAGCCGGTGCGAGCGAGGCCCTGCCCCCGCGAGACGGCTGCAAAGGAGGCAGCGCGGCCGGAGGGAGGTCGCGCTCGATCAGCGTGCTGCCGCCATGCTCCCGATCGGCTTGCCCTGCCGATTGCACCAGGGGCGCCTGCGATCCCTGCTGCGGAGCGACTGAGCGCTGCTCTGTACCTGGCTGCCGAGCCGGCGTTTGCTCCTGCGGCTGCTCCTGCGTTTGGCTGGCCGCAGCCCGGTGAGCGACGGACAGGCTCAGATCGCCGGTCCGGCGCGAGCCCGGCGAAGTTTGAGCAGCAGCGGCGGAGGCCGGCTGCGAGGCGAGCGCCGCGGCCAGTACGGCATTGTGGCGGCGGCTCGCAGCAGCCTGCGCCGGCACTCGGGCGCCGATGGGTCCCTGGCC
>CAXTPL010000157.1:0-940 GCA_964246065.1 uncultured Acidobacteriaceae bacterium | reverse complement strand
GATCCGCGTCTGGCTGGAAGAACTGGAATGCGACCTCGTCATGGGCCCCCCGGGGCCGGCCCCGGCACTCGGGCGCCGAGGGGTCCCTGGCCAGCACCAGGGGCTTCGCTCTGCCTGCCCAGCTCGAGTCTGGCTTCACTCGCCAGCGGACTGCGGGGGTACAGCTGGAGAAAACTGCGAAAGATGCCCCGCGCGTTTGCGTTGTCGGCCAGGTCGCGGCTGTAGATTTCGCCCTCCGTAAGCAGGGCGCTTTCGCGTCGGGGGCTTGCGCGATAGGTCCGGCGCAAAAACTCGTACTCCGCAATCGCGTCGAGCGAGGCTTTGCGGTCCTCGAACAGGCGGCCCTCCTCGGCCAGCAGTCCGGCCACGGCATCAACAGCTGCGTCGGCGTGCCGGTCTCCGGGGTGGTCGCGGTATACGGCGCGAAAAGCATCGAGCACCCGGGCATAGTCGCCGCGCGTACGCTCAGCCTCCGCTCGGCCTCCAAGCGCCTCACGAGCACGCAAAGCCTTGTCGTAGGTTGATGAGCTTGAGCTGAGCTGGGGGCGTGGCGCAGGATGCAAGCGCGCGGAAGGGTGGACCGCAGCAGCCGCAGCTGAACCGATGCAGCTTAAAAGCAGCGCGAGGATCGCCCGCGTCAAGCGTCCTCCATGGGGAGTGGGATGGGGCATAGGAGCATCCGCTCAACGCGCCAGAGCTAGCGCGATTATAGGAGGCGCGGCGCCGGGCTCGAAAGTGACGATGGAGATGCGGCGCTGCGTGCATGCGGCGAGATGGCCGCTCTTCGCTTTAGCCGAGCAGGGCGCGAACCATGCCGGGAACGCCGGCAAGCGCCGCATCGAGCTGCGCAATGTCCTTGCCGCCGGCCTCGGCAAGGTCGGCACGCCCGCCGCCCGAGCCGCCCACCAGCTTCGCCACCTCGGCAATGATCTTGCCCGCC
>CAXTPL010000156.1:5291-8514 GCA_964246065.1 uncultured Acidobacteriaceae bacterium | reverse complement strand
TCGCCACACCTTTATTCTAGCAAGCGGCCCTGGCACGCCGCAGCAGAGCGAGCGCTGGAGCCGCTCGCTCTTTGCACGGCATCAAGCGCCTGCGCTTTTCCATTTACCGGGTTAGGGTGGGTTCGGTCACTACAGCAACAGGCGAGGTCTTCACGAGGTACTCTGTCAACAGAACGGCGACCAGCACAGCGGTAGGCACGGAGATCATCGCGCCCACCACCCCGGCCAGCGCCGTCCCAACCAGCAACGAGACCAGCACAGCCAATCCCGGCAGGTCGACGCTGCTCTTCATGATGCGCGGGATGAGCACCGCATTCTCAAGCTGCGCATACAGTGCGTAAAAGATGATGACCCCCAACACATGGCCCCAGGAGTCGATTGCCGCAACCAGAATTACCAGCGCCATCGATACAAGCGCGCCCATGATGGGGATGATATTAAGCACGCCCATCAGCACGCCGAGCGCATACGCGTACCGGATGTGGAGCGAGGCAAACACAATGGTGGACAGCACACCCAGGATCAGCATGAGCGAGCCTTGTCCAAGCAGCCATTTGCCCATCCGCACCTCGGCCAAAGCGAGGGCATGATCGAGCCGTTGGCGCGGCCGCTCTTCAAGAAAGCTGAGCAGCCAGTAGTACGTATGCTCGCCTTCAAGGGTGAAATACACGGTCAGAATGATGCAGGTGAGAACATCGGCCAGCTTGCCGGCGCCGTTCTTCACTCCCGCAAAAGCGTACTCCGCTACATGCGAGGCAATGTCCTGCATTTTCTGATTCACGCTGCTCATATCGATATGTTTGGCCAGGGGCAGGCGCTGAAGGCGCGCCAACAGTTGCGGACCCCTGGTCGGCACTTCCTGCAGAAACTCGCGCAGGTCACGCACCACAGGCGGCAGCGCAAACATGATGAAGAGCGTGAGAAAGCCGCCGGCAGCGACAAACAAAACCAGAATCGCGACTCCGCGCCCCGGCTGCCATTTGCCGATACGGAGCCGCATGATATACCGCAGGATCGGCATAAAGACGACCGCGAACAGCGCGCTCACGTAGAGCAGAAACAGCACATCCCGCGTTAACCATGCGACGTATAGAGCAAGAGCCAGCGCGAACGCAAATACGATATTGGCGCGAATGGTGCGCGCTTTGTTGGGCTGCGGCAGCGACGGTGCAGAAACTTCAATCATGGAGGCTCGTTCCCCGGCTTTCCTGAACGGATGTGCTAGGCTGCGCGCCGCTGAAGCGAGACTCGACAACCCTTGTTGACCGCTGAGATGCACAAACAGGCCAGGGGCCGGGGCAAATGCGCGCAGCAGCTCCTTGCCGCGACAGGTCTACAGGGCCGCGTCCGTCTGGTCGGCGTCCAACTGAGCCGACGAAAGCGCCGCTAGGACCAGGCTCGCAACGTCCGCGGCTGTTCTCCGCTCTGTCGAGATCGTCCAGTGCGCCTGCCGGTAGTGCTCCTGCCGTGCCGCATAGCGCACGGTAAGGGCTTCACGGTCACGCAGAACGGGTCGATCCGTGCCGCCGTTCTGCCCTTCGCAGCGAGCCACCGCCACCGCCAATGGAGTTTGCAAAAAGAAGATCCGGGTACCCTTGGCGCCGTGCAGCAGCGCGCGGGTTGAGGCCGCCTCGAGGGCGCCGCCGCCCAGCGCGAGCACCACGGCATCCTGCTGTGCGAGCGCGGCGCGGATAGCTTCAGCCTCAAGCGCCCGAAAGCCCCCTTCTCCGAGCCTCTCGAAAAGCTCAGGCACCGAGGCTTGGTGCACCTGTTCCATTGCGCGATCGATATCGAGAAAGCGCCAGCCGAGTGCTTCGGCAACGAGCAGGCCAACGGTCGACTTGCCTGCACCCATAAAGCCGGTGAGCACGACTCGGCGCAGCGAGGTTGGGGGTATGTGCAGAGACCTTTTGAGAGGCGGGGCCATCGTTGACCGGGGACAGGCGGGGATACAGTGTGCCGGGACCCGGACGAGCGTGCCGGCCCGGCACAGTGCGAACTAACGCGGTTTGCCGCCTTCTTCGGTTCCCTGCATGGCGGTGCTGATCTTTTCCCAGACCGCCGGGGAGGGATCGTGGATCGGCATCAGCAGTTTGGCCTGCTGCGCGATGTAGCGCAGGTCGCGCACCAGTTCCGAACAGTTCTCACAACCCTCCAGGTGCTCTTCACGGCTGAAGTCGGTTTCCGATTCGAAAAGCCGCGGCAGCCTCTCCTGGAACTCGGCGCAACCTTCCATCTCTTTCCCTGTCTGTGTCATTCTTTTACTTCCTTTCGCAGGCCGCTCTTGAGCAGATCGCGAAGCTTCATCCGCGCCTTGTGCAGCTGCGACTTGCTGTTGCCAATCGAACAATCAAGCATGCCGGCAATCTCGTTATGCTCGTAGCCTTCTACGTCGTGGAGGACGAAGACGAGCCGATAACCCGGAGGAAGGTTTTCTACGGCTCGCTCCAGGGTCACCCGGTCAATCGAGCCTGAAAGCTGCAGGTCGCGCGCGCCGATATCCTTGCGCGGCCCATCATCGCTTGAGGGCTCGAGCGTTTCTTCAAGCGATACCTGCGGGAGTCCCTTTTTGCGCAGGTGCATCAACACCACGTTGACTGCCAGCCGGTGCAGCCAGGTAGAAAAAGCCGAGTCTCCGCGGAAGGTGCCGATCTTGCGGTACAGCTGCAGGAACGCCTCTTGCGTCAGGTCTTCTGCTTCTGCCACGTTGCCCAGCATGCGCAGGCACAGGGAGTAAACGCGCCGCTTGTGCAAGGCGTACAAGGTTTCAAACGCGCGGGCGTCGCCTGCCACCGCGGCCGCAATCGCCTCAGCCTCTCCGGCAATGGGAGGGTTGCGGCGAAGGTGCTGGTTGGGAGCCTTGGGCTGCGTTGGCCCAGGCGTAGGACTGAGTGTGGGCCCGTCGGTTGGGGCGGCCAACGGGGTATTCAGATCGGGTGCTGCCATGGAATCGTGTGCTCCAATACTCGCCGGGCGAGCTCTTCCGCCGTACGGGGAGTGGATCGGCGGCAGGCTCTTGTAAGTTTCAGGGAAGGAGAAATCTGCCCTCCACAGGTCGCTGTTAAGACGCGCATTCAGCCCTGAAGGTTGCCAGGCCACTGCTTGTGCGCGGGTCCACTAAAACCCGTTGCAGACGCTTCAAACGCCGTGTCAAAGTTCACCGGCAGCCACCCCGCCTTGCTGCCCGTATCTCTACTCTACGCCGGCCCGGCTTCCTCGTTTC
>CAXTPL010000156.1:0-5281 GCA_964246065.1 uncultured Acidobacteriaceae bacterium | reverse complement strand
GTGCCGGTCGAGCAATGTTGCAAAGTGGGGCAGGGTAGGGTCGCCCGCGCGTGGCCATCGCCTGCTCCTCCGCCTGGCTGCCCTTGAGGCGCCTCAGGCGCCCAAAAAGCGGGCGTACAAGCTGCGCGCCTGCATCGCGTCCGTGGTGCCCTGGATCACGGCGCGCCCATCGCCGAAGACGGTGATGGTGTGCTCGCCCCGCCGGAAGCGCAGGGTAAGCCCGTTGAAGCGCACCTCCCCATGAGGCTCGAGGCGGCCGGCCAGCGCTGCGAAGTCGACCGGGCGGGCATGCTCATGAATCTGCACGCTGTTACGGCCGCACAGCGTAATGTGGGGGCGGCCTTCTCCCCGCAGGTGGCGGAAATTACGCGCTCCGCAGACGGCGCAATCGGCCGCGGGCGTGCCGGCGCTCACCTCTGACCGCTCATTGGTCCAGAGATTGTGAGAAAGCAGCGTCCGGCGCATGGCGGCACGCGCACCGGTCACGTACTTGATCGCCTCCGTCGCCTGGAGCGAGGCAGCAAGATTGACCGCCGTGTTGAGAATGCCCGCGGTGTCGCAGGTTTCAACCAGGCCGGTCGGCGGCTGGGGAAAGAGGCACGCAAGGCAGGCTGTTTCGCCAGGAAGGATGTTCATGCCGGCTGCATACGCGCCGACCGCGCCGGCGTAGATCCAGGGCTTGCCCTGCTGTATCGCGTAGTCGTTGAGCAGGTAGCGGGTCTCGTAGTTGTCCGTCGCGTCCAGGACCAGCGCAGCGCCGGCCAGCAGCGGGTAGATGTTGCCCGGGGTAAGATCGGCCACATGCGCCTCTACCGCGATCTCGCTGTTGATCAGGGCGATCCTTCGGCGGGCTGCCTCCGCCTTGGGGAGCGCGTCGCGGGCGTCGGCTTCCTCAAAAAGCACCTGCCGCTGCAGGTTGCTCCACTCCACAAACTCGCGATCAATCAGCGTTAAACGACCCAGGCCCGCGCGCGCCAGCAGATTGGCTACCGCGGCGCCCGTAGCCCCGCAGCCCACAACCGCCACGTGCGCCCCAGCCAGCTTCTGCTGGCCTTCGCTGCCGATCCCGCGAAACAGCACCTGGCGTGAGTAGCGCTCGGCACCCTCAAACTCCGCACCGGCGCCCCGTGGCGTGGGTGGATCGTCTGTCAACAGTCTTTCTCCACTCGTGTACGCGTCCACCCTCACAGTATAAGGATAGGTAGGGAGACAGGCAGGACCGGATGCCTCCCCCTGGGAGCCACAGGAAGCGGGTTCTGCCCTTCTTCGTTCGGCTCGGGACGCGGGCGAAGAGAAGAGTCGGTCCGCAGGGGACCAGGAAGCTCCTGGCCGCATCTAACCTGCTGCCCTGGGGAGGAACGCCCGTTCCCCGGAGCGGATCACCCATAAAAAAGCCTGTCCACAGGCAGCACACGAGAGGCTGATTGGTAGTGAAGATTGCGAGTAGCAGCAAGGGGCGGAGCGGCAGAAGAGCGGCAGCAGGGCTGTTGATGGTGAGCGGCATCTTCGGGATGGCTCTGCCATCGGCGCACGCTCAGGGAACCATCGATACCAGCAACACCCCGCCCGCAACCACATCGCCTGCCAAGGGCCAGGCCGGCAGCGACCAAACGGTGCCCAACGCGGAACGGCTGCCTGGCTACGACGGCAGCAACCCGATGAGCGCCAAGCAGCCGTCGTCGATCGTAGGCGCGGGAACAGAAAACCTGCGCGCCTGGAGGGGGCTCCAGGTAGCGGCCGTACACTTTGCCGGCGTACCCGCGGACCGCTTGACGCCTTTGCCAGGGCTGCTGGACCTGCAGCCCGGCCAGCCGCTCGACCCGACCAAGGTGCGCAACAGCTTGCGGCGGCTCTACGCCACGGGCCTCTACACAACCATCGAGGTAGAAGGCACGCGCGCCGGCGATGCGGTGACGATCACCTTTCGAGGAAACCCGCAGTTGTTTATCGGCCGCGTGTCAGTAAATGGCGTGAAGCAGGAAAACTTTGGCAGCCTGCTTGAAGGCGCCACCCGCCTGAGCCCCGGCACGCCCTACACAGACCAGAAGCTCACGCGGGCCGACGGGCTGATCACAAACACGCTTGAAACCAACGGCTACTACCAGGGCGCTGTGACCCCGCACACCACGCTTGATCCCGTAAACTCGCAGGTCAACATCGATTACGCCGTGGCGACGGGTAAACCGGCCCGGGTGGGCGCGGTGGTGGTTGAAGGCAACAGCGGCCTGACCATCGATAAGTTCCGCAAAAAAGCCAAGCTGAAGCTCAAGACAAAGGTTACCCGCGATACCGTCAACACCGCACTCTCCAAGTTGCGCGCCAACTACCAGAAGCAGCAGCTGCTGGAATCGACGGTGACGCTCGACTCCAAGAACTTTATCAAGGAGACCAATCGGCTCGACTACACCTTCAAGGTCAACGAAGGCCCCAAGGTCTTTGTCCATGTAGACGGCGTCAAGATGAGCAAAGGGCAGATCAAGAACCTGGTGCCCGTGTATGAAGAAGGAGCCGTAGACAACGATCTTCTGAATGAAGGCGACCGCCGCATTCGCGACCTGTATCAAAGGCAGGGCTATTTTGACGTGCAGGTATCGCACGACAAAGCCGCGGTAACTGCTACGCAGACCGTGGTGACCTACCATGTCGTGCTCGGCAAGGTGCACGATGTGGACTCAGTCAGAATTGAAGGTAACTCCTACTTTTCAACCTCGCTGATCGAGCCGCGGCTGAACGTGCACCCGGCCAGCCTTTTTGAGCATCGCGGTATCTACTCGCAGGCCCTGGTCGCTTCTGATGTTTCCACCATCACGGCGATCTACCAGGGGTCCGGCTTCAGCAGCGTCAAGGTAACGCCCATCGTCAAGGAGTCTGAGCTCGACGCAAAAGGACGCGTTTCGAAGATCGCCCATATCGCTGTTACCTATCAGATTGTCGAAGGCACCCAGCAGCGGTTCGGCTCCTACACGCTTGCGGGGAATCAGCAGGTCCCGCTTGGGGCACTTACACCCCTGCTTAGCGCGGAAGTCGGCCAGCCGTATAACTCGAACAGCCTGACCACCGATCGCGATGCTGTCCTTACCTACTACCTGGCACATGGGTACGACCATGCAAACGTGGCGCTGCAGCAGCTGCCGGATGCCAAGAACAAGGACCTGATCGACGTCACCATGAACATCACCGAAGGGGAGCAGATCTTTGTCAACAAGGTGCTCGTCTCCGGGCTGCACTACACCCGTCCAAAGACCGTTGCCGACGAGATTCTGGTACACCCCGGCGACGTGCTGGACCAGTCGGCGCTGATCGATACCCAGCGAAAGTTATATGACCTTACCTTGTTCAACGGTGTAAACACGGCGGTGCAGAACCCGAACGGGGATGAGCTGGAGAAAAATGTTCTTATCCAGTTCAAGGAGGCCAAGCGCTGGGATGTCAACTACGGCTTCGGCTTCCAGGTGCAAACAGGCTTGCCGACCTGTAACGTGGCGCTTCGCATCCAGGAAGGGTTGAGCCGCTCGTGCGCCAATAATGCGAACGGACAGTTTGGCGCGAGCGAGCTGGTAGAGCTCGATGTATCGCGCATCAACCTGCGGGGCAGCGACAACTCGCTTACGCTCAAGACCGCTTATGGGTCGCTCGAGCAGCAGTCTGTGCTCACCTACGCTGATCCGCGGTTTTTGAACAAGCCCAGCCTGACCTTCTCGTTAAGCGGTGGCTATACGAATGCGCGCGACGTCACCACGTATGCCGCATCGCGGCTGGAAGGCACGGTGCGGCTCACCGAACAGGTAAGTCGGCCGACTACGCTGATCTACCAATTCGCGTTCCGCCGGGTCAAGGTCGATCCCAACTCACTCCAGATCGATCCGGCCGAGATCCCGATTGCCGCGGCATCGGCGACCGTGGGCGGACCCGGCATAACCTGGATTCGCGACACACGCAGACCTACGCCGCTCGATGCTTCAGGCGGCACGTACAACACGGTGCAGGAGTTCTGGTCAGACGCGAAGTTCGGCGCTGCGTCGAACTTCAACCGCATCGACGGAACCAATTCGAGCTATTACACCTTTGGCAATGTGCGCCGATATACCTTTGCGCGGCTAACCCGGATTGCGTTTGAGCGCTCCTACGGGAGCGCAGCCGAGGAGCTGATTCCCATCCCGGAGCGCATCTACGCCGGCGGCGCGCAATCGCACCGAGGCTTCGGCATCAACCAGGCCGGCCCGCGCGACTCGGAGACGGGCTACCCGATCGGCGGCGCCGCGGCGTTGATCAACAGCTTTGAGCTCCGGCTGCCGCCGCCGGTGCTGCCTTACGTCGGCAACAGTGTCAGTTTTGTTCTCTTCCATGACATGGGGAATGTGTTTGCGAAGGGTTCCGATATCTGGTCGAGCTTTCTGCGCTTCCATCAGCCCGATAGTGCCGGCTGCCGCAACACCAGCCAGGCAGCCCAGTCGCAGCCTAATGCTGAAAAGAACAGCATCGGGCTGAACGGGCTGTGCAGCTACAACTACTTCTCGCACGCCGTGGGCGTCGGCGCACGGTACAAGACGCCGATCGGACCGATCCGTATCGATGCCAGTTACAATCTCAATCCACCCCTGTACCCGCAGCCTGAGTACTACAACAGCCAGGGTGTCACGACGCCACAGTATGGGCAGGCGCAGCACTTCAACTTCTTTTTCAGCATAGGGCAGGCTTTCTGATGAGGAATCTTCTTTCTTTTTCTCCCTTGCTGCTCGCCGCGGTCTTGCATGCGCAGGACACCCCGCCGCCCAAGCCTGACGCGGCCGAGCACGTGCCGCAGGCTACGGCGGCCACTGCTACGGCGGAGGCAAGCGCGGCTTCAAAGACCGCTAACGCGGGCGCACCGCAGAATCAGCCGCGCATCCTTGATAGCGTAGTGGCCATTGTGAATGGAGATGTGCTGCTGCAAAGCGATGTCGAAGAGGAGCAGCGGCTCGAATCGCTCCAGGCCCTGGCGCCGGGCGAAAACACCACGGTGCGCGCAGCCCAGCACCTGATCACCCGTACCCTGATCCTGCAGCAGATGAAGGCCGAGCAGTCCACGCCGCCGACGATCTCGGACGCGCAAGTTGCCAAGCTGGTCGACGAGATTCGCAAGGATTCACCCGGCTGTGCCGCCGCACACTGCAATACGGAGGCAGGCTGGGAAAACTTCTTAAAGCAGCACGGACTCACGGCCGACGAGGTGAACGAGCGCTGGCGGCAAAGACTGGTCATCCTGAGCTACCTTGATCTGCGCTTCCGCTCCGGCATCCGT
>CAXTPL010000155.1:6795-8800 GCA_964246065.1 uncultured Acidobacteriaceae bacterium | reverse complement strand
GTGCCCGGAGCCTGATGCGGGACTGCCAGCTTCAGCTTTCCGGCCCCTGGCCGCCATATCATTTCGTGCATAATCTGGTCCGGCCCTCCGCCATCCCGCCCGGCATCGTTGCGGCCGCACATGCTGCCGCCCCCCTGGTTCCGGCGTAAGCCCAGCCCATAAGTGCAGGCGGCCGGGCGCCGCAGCAGCCGGCTCCTGGCTGCCAAACGGGGAGAGCCTGCCCGCTACTTGCGTCCCAGGACCAGGTCGTTCTCGCCCTTACGCCGCGCCGCGGTCGAGTCCGACACCTTGCGCCAGAACGACCAGAAATAATCTACTGCCGAGATGATCGAAACCAGGGCCATGAAGTAGATCGAAGCCAGGGCGATCGAGTCGACCGGCAGCACAAACCACCCCAGGTAAAGCGCGCGCCAGCTGTGGTCGAGCACGGCCGCCACCACCGAGACGATCTGGGTGACCGTTTTGAGTTTGCCCAGTTCGCTGGCCGAGATGGTGAACCCTTCTGTGCTTGCGATGGAGCGCAGGCCGGTCACGAGGAACTCGCGGCCGATCACGACCACCGCGATCCAGGGCTTGACGATGTGCGGGTTGTACTCGACCAGCGCAATGTAGGCGGCAGTGATCAGCAGCTTGTCCGCGAGGGGGTCGAGCAGCACTCCCAGCGTGGTGATCTGTCCTCGCTTGCGCGCCAGGTATCCATCGACGCCATCGGTGATGGAGGCCGCGATGAAAAAGAGGGAGATCGTGAGGTCTTGCGCCCAGGCGTAGCCGGCAGCTGGGAAATGAGGCGAAAAGAGCCAGATGAGCAGGGGCACGCAGAGGATGCGGCTCATCGTGATGGAGTTAGGGAGGTTCACACGCGGCTCGGGAGGAACTCGTCGCTCCTAGCCATTATGCACCAGCACTCCCCTTGGGCTCAGGGAGTGCCGGTGCGGCAAAGATCGGAAAAGGACGCGTGGGAGCGACTTAGACCATGCGCGGCAGGCAGCCTCGCCCTTCGATGCAGACCGTGTTGGGTCCGGCACATTTGGCTTGTTCAAGCGCCTGGGTCGCGCATTCGACCAGCCTTTCGCGGGAGGCTCCGCGTTTGGCGCGCAAGCTGGCGACGCCTACAGTGACAGTGGAGCGGTGCTTTTCGGCGCCCGCATAGACCACCAGCTCCTCGATGCAGCCACGAAGCCGCTCCGCGATCTGGGTAGCGCCATCAGTGCCGACGCCCGGCAGCATGACGACAAAGTGATGCACATCGAAGCGGGCGACCATGTCGTCGGACCGGCGAAGCCCTTCCTTGAGCATGCCGGCAACCTGGAACTGCAGCGCATCTGCAAACTTCTGGCCCAGGTCGCGCTTCTTCTGGGTGAAGTTATCGATGGAGAACACGAGCAGGGCGACTGAGTTTCGCCGGGTGGCGGCATGGTCCCATGCTGCGCGCAGACGCATGTCAAAGGCTTCGCGGCTGCCGACCCCGGTGACGGGGTCCAGATGGCGCGCCTCATGCTCGACCGCTTCTACCGGCACTCCGGCAAAGGCCGCGGTGCGCAAAGAGAGAAAGTCTCTCCGTGCCTCCTGACGCCGCACCCAGGCAGTGAGCAGCACAAAGGCGCAGGCGAAGGCAGGGGCAAACAGCGAGTCGAGCTTGAGGGTACTGAAGCGCTCCGGCGACCAGAGCAGAGCGAGCAGGTCAAAGGCAAGCATGCCGCCGGCAAGCAGCACCGACCAATTGAGAGGGAGCTGAGAGGCCCAGCCGCAGAAAAGAATCAACGCAGCTACACCTGTTTCGACAGGCAGCAGCGCGCCGGTTTGCGCAAGCGGCAGGTCCGCAAGCAAGGCCAGCACCGCGCAGGCGGCGGTGGCACATAAGAGCACGCGGCCGGCGCGCACCAGCCGTGCCGGCAGCAGGAGCACCGCGAGCAGGGCAAGCGTGACCGGGGCGCCGCGCAAGACGAAGAATCGCGGCTCGAGGCCGAGCAGCTGGCGCTCGGCGATCAGCAGGCCGTGGAAGAGC
>CAXTPL010000155.1:0-6785 GCA_964246065.1 uncultured Acidobacteriaceae bacterium | reverse complement strand
CGGCGAACTCTGCTTCGTGTTCGGGCGGGAAGGGCTTCCGACCTTCGGCGGCGTTGCCCGCGCTTACCGTCGGTGCGCCTGTGGGAAAGGATGTGCTGGTCTCGAACATGCTTTGGTCATCGGCAGATTCGCGAGCGGCAAGAGAACAAATTTGGCTGTCGGGCGGCTTTTCTTCTCAGCGAAGGCGAAGCGACCGGCACGCTGATTCCCCGCGCGCCTCTTCCCTTGCTCTTCGCGCCGCCCTCGTCGAGTAAGGGGTCCGCTCTGTAAAGAACGGTCGGCACACCGGAAGCCCGCGGCGCGGGGCTTGGCGGCTCCGCCCCCCAACAACAGACCGGGCCCGCCCTTGACCCGCCTGGTGTGCCTGTGCCGTCAGGCGTAGATGCCGCGCTGCCGGATGGTGAATGCGACCCGATCGATGGCCAGCATGTAGGCGGCGATCCGGTTGTTGACGTTGTGGGCCTGCGCATAGCGGACCACATCGTCGAAGCTTTCGGCCACAATGGCTTCGAGCTTCGAGTTCACCTCGTCTTCCTTCCAGAAGTAGCCTTGCCGGTCCTGCACCCACTCGAAGTAGGAGGCGGTAACCCCTCCGGCGTTGGCCAGGATGTCCGGAATGACAAAAATACGCTTGTCTGCGAGGATCTCGTCGGCGATCGCGGTAGTCGGTCCATTCGCGCCTTCAGCGACGATCTTGGCGCGGATCCGGTCGGCATTGCGGCTGGTAATCACGTTTTCCATTGCTGCGGGGATCAGAATCTCGCACTCTTCAAGCAGCAGTTCGTCGGCATCCACTGCTTCTGCGCCAGGAAAACCGAGCACAGTGCCGTTGCGCAGGCGGTACTCGGCGAGCGAGTGGATGTCGATCCCCTCCCTGTTGTAGAGCCCGCCGTCGAACTCGGCCACGCCGATGATGCGGTAGCCTGCTTCCTTCATCAAAAGCGCCGCGTTTGAGCCCACGTTGCCAAAGCCCTGAAGAATGACCCGGCAGCCTTCCCGTGGCATACCGAGCAGCTTGAGCGCTTCATCGCAGACCACACGCACGCCGCGCCCGGTTGCGGCCTTGCGTCCGCGCGAGCCGCCGATGGAGACCGGCTTGCCCGTCACCACGCTGGTCACAGTCTGGCGCATGTGCATGGAGTAGGTATCCATGATCCAGGCCATGGTTTGCTCATTGGTGCCCATATCAGGCGCAGGAACGTCTTTTTCGGGCCCGATGAACTCGATGATCTCGGCGGTGTAGCGGCGGGTCAATCGCTCGAGTTCGGTTTGTGACATCTTCTTGGGGTCGCAGATCACGCCGCCCTTGGCGCCCCCGAAGGGGATATTAACGACTGCGCACTTCCAGGTCATCCAGCTGGCCAGCGCGCGAACCTCGTCCAGGGTCACGTCGGGCGCATAGCGGATGCCGCCCTTGCCTGGCCCGCGCGCTTGCGAGTGCTGCACCCGGTAGCCGGTAAAGACCTCGATACGGCCGTCATCCATGGCAACCGGAAAGTGCACGATGATTTCGCGCGATGGATGCCGCAGCAGCTTCCACAAACCTTCTTCCAGGTTGAGCTTGCGTGCGGCAAAGTCGAAGCGGGCGGCCTGAGCCTCCCACGGGTTGATTTCCTGCTCGAGCGAAATGGTGGTGCTCATAGGCGTGCGAACTCTCCTGTCTGGTTGGACGCGGGGTGAGGCTGTCATGGAACCTGCGGCGGGTTGCCGGCGGCCTCCGGGCGTCTTCCGACCAAACGTTCCCGAGTATAGGCCTCGCATACAACACCGGCAACCCGCGGAAGCAGGTTGAGCGCGCAGGTAACCTGCTGATTCCTGAAAGGGAACCCGTACGTGGGCCCGACCGCCCAGCTACACTAGCCAAGACCGCTCATGGCTTTTCCTCCCGATGTTGCCAAGCTCGCACAGCCTGCCCGCCCGGAGTTTCTGCGCCTGGCCCGGGAACATACCCTGGTGCCGTTGTTTGTCGCGCTGACAGCCGAACTGGAAACGCCGGTGACAGCCTTTCTTCGCCTGGCGGCTGAAGAGCAGGACTGCTTTCTGCTGGAGTCGGTCGAAGGCGGCGAAAAGATAGGCAGATACACGTTTATCGGCATCCGGCCATACCGGACCATCACCGCGCGTGGTCGCCGGTTGACGATCGTTGAGCCCAAAGGGCCCAGGGGAAGCCGCCGGAAGACGATCGACGGCGATATCTTCGAGCTGCTCAAGGAAGCGCTCAGCGGGCACAAGCCGGCTCGTTTGCCGGGGCTGCCACCCTTTACCGCCGGGGCAGTCGGGTTTTTCTCCTACGATGTCGTACGCCAGATAGAGAAGCTTCCGTCTCGGGCGAAGGACGATCTTCGCATGCCCGATGCTTCGCTGGTGTTTTTCGACGAAGTGCTCGCGTTCGATCACATTCGCAAGGAAATTCTTTTGATTGTGACCGCCGATGTGCGAAGCGGCAGCCCGGAGCGCGCCTACGGAGACGCACTGGCCCGGCTGAACAAGCTCGGAAAGCGGCTGGCGCGGCCGCTGCCCCGCTCTGCCGCGCGCCAGCTCGCCCCGCCGGCGCCGGCCAAGGCATCTCTCAAGGTGGACGCGCGAACCACGCGGCGGCAGTTTCTCAGATCCGTCGCGGCAGCCAAGGAGCTCATCGCCGCCGGCGATATCTTCCAGGTCGTGCTCTCGCAGCGCTTCGACGTCAAGCCCGGCGTTGCACCTTTTTCTGTGTATCGCGCGCTGCGCATCGTCAACCCATCGCCCTACATGTATTTTCTGCGGCTGGGCCTCGACTCGCCTGCGGACACGCACATCGTCGGCTCCTCGCCCGAGCTGCTGGTGCGCGTCAACGGCCGCCGAGTGGAGTATCGCCCCATTGCCGGCACGCGCCCGCGCGGGGCCACCGAGGACGCGGACCAGGCCATCGCCGCCGAACTGCTGGCGGATGAGAAAGAACGAGCCGAACACGTGATGCTGGTGGACCTGGGCCGCAATGATGTAGGCCGGGTGAGCGAGTACGGCTCGGTCGCGGTCAAGGAGCTGATGCGGATCGAACGGTATTCGCACGTGATGCACATCGTCAGCTCGATAGAAGGAACGCTGCGCCCGGAGCTACACGCGGTAGACGCTTTTCGCGCCTGCTTCCCTGCTGGAACGCTTTCAGGCGCGCCCAAAATCCGCGCGATGGAGATCATCGAGGAGCTGGAGCCGACGCGGCGCGGTATCTATGGCGGCAGTGTCTTGTATGCCGATTTCAGCGGCAACCTGGATAGCTGCATCGCCATTCGCACCCTGCTGATGCGCGGCAAGCAAGGCTATGTGCAGGCCGGGGCCGGGATTGTGGCCGACTCAGTAGCGGCAAAGGAGCACGAAGAGTGTTTGAACAAGGCGAGCGCCGTGCTCCGGGCGATCGAGCGCGCGCGCGGCTAATTTTTTCGTCTGCCGGAACAACGTTGGTTACCAAAGGCGGTCGGGCCGCGACTTCGCCAGCTTTCCTATGCCATGATGCCAAGAGCGTGGCTGCCGGAGGCATCCCGCTTGTTGAAGGGATCCTTGCCTCGGAACGCGCTCACGCCCAGGTCAGCTCGCAGTGAAGCTCGCAGTCTCGAACGCCTGGCGCAAGCGGCCACGCATGAAGGGCTGGGGCGCGACATTGCGCAGATCCTGGAAGAGATGCATGAGCCGGTTGTGTTTCTCGACTGGGATTGGCGCATCACCTACTTCAACAGGAACGCCGCCCGGGTCAGCCGCTTCCGTGCAGAAGACCTCCACGGGCCGACGCACTGGGAGCTGTTTCCGGATACGGTCGGAACAGAGATCGAAACGACCTATCGGCGCGCGATGGAGCAGCGGCAGGAGGAACAGTATTCCTTCTTTTATGCGCGCTTCGCAATCTGGATCGAGCTCCGGATTATCCCGATAGAGACCGGCCTGTGCCTGCTTTACCGGGATGTGACGCGGCAAAAGCAGGAAGAGCAAGCGCGGGCCGCGACGCAGCGGCAGCTGGAGCAGGTGCTGGCGCTTACCACCGATGCTGTTGTGTACCTGGACCGGAACTACAACTTTACTTATCTGAATGCCCGGGCCAAGGAGCTTCTGGCGCCAGGCGGAGATGTTCTCGGGGCCTCCCTCTGGGAGTCTTTTCCGGAGACGGCTTCGCAGGAGTTCGGGTATGCGGCGAGCTTCCGCCGGAGCATGGACCAGGGACTAGAAGCGGAGTTCGAAAGCTACTACCCTGCGCCGCTGCATGCATGGCTGTCGGTGAAGTCGGTCCCGGCCGAAGAAGGCATTGTTGTGTTTTTCCGTGACATCACGGAGGAGCGCCGCCAGAAGGAGGCGTTGCGGAGGCAGCAGGCAGAGGCCGAGCGGCAAAAGGCAGAGATTGAGACCGTTTACCGCACCGCACCCGTAGGGCTGGCACTGTTTGATCCGGTCGAGTTCCGATATCTGCGGCTGAACGACCGCCAGGCGGAGTTTTTTGGATTGCCTCCGGAGAAGATTCTGGGCCAGCGAGTTACGGAGATGGCGCCGATCGCCGGGCTGCACCAGATGTTCGAGCAGGTAGCGCGCGGGGAGCCGGTGCGCGATCAGCTGCTTGAAGGCGAGCTGGTCGGACGGCCGGGGGAACATCGTTACTGGACGGTGAACTACTACCCCGTGTACGGCTCTGATGGCAAGGTGCAGGCGATCAGCGCTGTTTCTCTGGAGATTACCCGGCAAAAGCAGGCGGAAGCGGCGCTGATCCAGAGCGAAAAGCTGGCAGCGGTGGGCAGGCTGGCGACTTCCATCTCGCACGAGATCAACAACCCGCTCGAGGCAGTCACCAACATTCTTTACCTGATCGCCATGCAGGAAGAGCTGGCGCCTGCGGTGCGCGGATATGTGGAGATGGCGCAGGGCGAGGTGGCCCGTGTTTCGCAGATCGCGACGCAAACGCTGCGGTTTCACCGGCAGGCCGTGCGACCGGCGGCGGTGACGGCGGAAGGGCTGGTGGGCGGCGTTCTGGACTTGTACAAGCGCCGGCTGGCGAACTCGGCTATCGCGGTGGAAGCGCGGTATGCCTCGCAGACCTCGTTTTTCTGTTTCGAGAATGACATGCGCCAGGTGCTGAACAATCTGATTGCGAATGCCATCGATGCCATGCGCACGGGCGGCCGGCTGCTGGTACGGGCGCATGAGGCACCCGATCCTGCATCCGGCCGGCGCGGCGTTCGCATCACCGTCGCCGATACCGGGCACGGGATGGGCGCGGGGACGCAGGCGCGCGTCTTTGAGCCCTTCTACACGACCAAGGGCTTGAACGGAACCGGGTTGGGACTTTGGATCTCGTCCGAGATCGTCGAGCGGCATGGCGGGCGGCTTCGGGTGCGCTCGTCGCAGCAGCCAGCGCACCGCGGGACCGTTTTTACGCTGTGGGTGCCGGTAGCCGGCGCGTAGGCGCGAGGCAGGCTGCTTGAGCCGGAAAGCCGAGCGGTACACTCAGTCCATGGTCTTTGTGCTCGATAACTACGACTCGTTCACCTACAACCTGGTGCAGTACATGGGTGAGCTGGGCGCGGAGATGACCATTCGCCGCAATGACGAGCTCACTGTGAGCGAGGTGGAAGCGCTTGCGCCCGAGCGGATTCTCTTGTCGCCCGGCCCTTGCACGCCGCAGGAGGCAGGCATCTCGATCGAGCTGATCCGCCGTTTCACCGGCAAGGTGCCCATCCTGGGCGTGTGCCTGGGGCACCAGGCACTGGGTGCGGCGTTCGGTGCGGCCGTGGTACGTGCCCCGCAGCTGATGCACGGCAAGACCAGCGCAATCGAGCATGACGGCCGCACGATCTTCGCAGGCATCGCAAGCCCGATGATCTGCACCCGGTACCATTCGCTGATCGTTCAAGACAAGAAGCTGCCCAGGGAGCTGGAGGTTTCCGCGCGAACGGCTCCGCTCGCAGGCCAGCCGAGCATCATCATGGGGCTGCGGCATCGGGAGTATCCGGTCGAAGGGGTGCAGTTCCACCCCGAAAGCGCGCTTACCGCGGATGGCAAACAGCTGATCCGCAACTTTCTGGAGCTGTAGGCGATGCCCATACCTTCTTCGTTGCCGGGCGTGCCGATGGCCGGCTTGCCGCCCATGCGGGGGGTGCGCGCGGTACTGCTGGCTGCTCTTGCAGGCGCGACCAGCCTAGGCACAGCCCAGCAAGGTGCTCCGGGAGAGGGCTCGCTGGCCTCGGTTGCGGTTGAAGGAGTGACGTTGAGCGGGCCGCTGCTGACCTCGGGCGGGCGCGCCTCGCTCGGCAACAACAGCACGGTCTCGGCCGGAGACCGATCGGCCGAGCTGACCCTGGCTCGGGGCGGCGCGCTGCGGGTCTGCGCCAGCACAAGCGTGCACCTTTCGCGCGATGCCGCGCCCCTGGCGGCCGCGGGCGCTGGAGCTCGGGGAGACGATGCCGGGCTGATGGTGGCGCTCGACCGCGGTGCGCTTGAGGCGCACTACACCACGGGCAAGTATTCTGACGTGATCCTGACCCCGGACCTGCGCATCCTGGTCTCCGGCCCGGGCACGGCGAACCTCAAGCTACGCGTCAATCGCCAGGGAGATACCTGCGTCGACAACCACGGTACGAACGCACCTTATGTGACGGTGAGCAGCCTGATGGATGGCGGCGTATACCGTGTGCAGCCGGACCAGCGGGTGCTGTTTGAACATGGGAGCCTGCAGCAGGTGGTGGACCGCGAGGCTGAGGCCTGCCACGCCCCGGACCCCGTGCCACCTTCAGCACCCCCGGACGGCGGAGGCGCGACACCGCTGGGCGGGC
>CAXTPL010000154.1:0-8809 GCA_964246065.1 uncultured Acidobacteriaceae bacterium | reverse complement strand
CCCCGTCATGGTCCACGTCGCCCGATGGCTTGGCAGCGGTGGAGCTCAGGTGGACCGAGTAGGCAGGATTGCCGTTGGCCTGGGGCTGGGCAGCCTGAGCAGCAGCGGGCTGCTGCGACAAGAGCTGAGGATCGACGTTCTGCGTTGCGGACGAGAGTGGATTAATCATTTAAGAGTACCTCCAGCCACCTCATCGGCAGGGAGCTGCTCTTCGTTCACGGTACCTAAGTGCTCCCTGAGACGGTTCCCTGTCCGGATGCCTGGGCCGCCTGCTTGTCTTCCTCTGCAGTCACGATAAGCTGCCCGGCGGCGGCGGACGATGGCTCGAGCGCAGCCCCACGCATCCAGACCAGCTCGCCCTGCCACTCCAGCACCGGCCAGCGATCGCGATCCCCGGGGGGAACGCCTGCTCGTTCCAGCACCTCCTTGACTCGTTTGGGTGTGCCGCGCGAATGACGCAGCTGCACGCGATCTGACGGTTGGGCGGCGCGTAGCAGGGCCTGCGCATGGGGCACCTCGGGCACAAAGCCGGGCGCAAACGAGCACCGGATCATCAGGTCGCCCCAGACCGCCTCTCCTGGGACAGGGAGATGGACCGGCGCGCAGTCCGCCGGCTGCGTAGCGGCTACCCCGGCAGCATGGACGATCAGCCGAAGCTCGCGCGGTGTTCGCTCGGCCCGCAACAGGGGGCCAAACTCTTCGCGACGGGGGTTTGCCGACCCACGCCCGAGGACCAGCGCAAGCAGCCTGGCCGTCTCGGCAAAGTCCAGCGCCACCCCTAGCTCGCGCGCAGCTGCGCGCAGCAGTCGGCGCAGCAGGGCCGGCGACAGCCCGCGTAACCGCTCCACCTCGATCGCTAGAGAGCGCGCGCCGGGCAGTGTGGAGCTGGCGCGGCCACCCCCCCGGACTGCTCGACCGGGAAGCAGAAGCCCGGGTAGCAAACGCGACACCTCTGCCTGCCAGAAGGCTTCTTCGTCCCGCGCAACCTCGGCGAGCTGCGCAAGTTGTTTAGTAATCTTAGGGTTAAAGGTGGCGAGCTCCGGCAGCAACCGGTGGCGGATACGGTTGCGTGTGTAGCTGAGATCAGCGTTGGTGGCGTCTTCGCGCCAGGGCTGGCCGATGGCCGTCAACCACGCGACGACCTGCTCGCGTGTAGCCCCGAGCAGCGGGCGCAGGATAGCGGCATCTCGCTCTGCCCCGGCGCCAAGGGGGGCTCGCTGCGAGGGTTGCTGCGCTCCGGCGGCCGCGAGCTCGGGATAGATGCCGGCCAGCCCTTCGGTCCAGGCGCCGCGCAGCAGCTTGGCCAGCACGGTCTCCGCCTGGTCGTTCAGGGTGTGCGCCGTTGCGACCGAGTCGCACACGCCTGCGGCCACGAGCTCGGCGAACCAGCGATAGCGCTGGTTGCGCGCAGTCTCCTCGAGGTTGGCGCGGGCCTCGGCTGCCATGGCGGGGCTGTGGACGTCGTGCCGAAGGAAGCGGAGCTCCAGCGCGCGGGCGAGCTCCTCCACAAAGCGAGCATCGTCGTCTGCCGCCGCGCCGCGGATGCCGTGGTGCACATGCACGACTGTGAGGACCAGGCCGAGCCTCGCCTGCTCAAGCACGCAGGCGCGGAGCAGCGCGACCGAGTCGGCGCCTCCTGAAACCGCGAGGGCCAGGCGCAGCCCCGGCCTCAGCATGGTCGTGCCCATGGGCGGCGCCGCGTGCGCGGGGGCTGAGGAGGTTTGGGTCATCGTGCCTGATCCTCACCGGGCAGGCTGCTTCGAGGTTTTAGACCAGAATGGGACATTTACGCGCTTTCATGCCAGCCAGGGGGCTTGGAGGTTGCCGCCGCGCTCGCTTGTCAGGCTACAATAAACGATACGCGCGCTGCCCGCTGATGCGATGAGCTCCCGGAAGCGTTCAGCGTATGGAAGAGTGGATGGCGAGGATTGCGACGGCGGTTCTGCTTGCGCGTCTAATGGGTGTGGCAGGCTGATGACTGGAGTGCTCACCGAGCGATTCCAGGCTCGGACGCGGCGCAATCCCAAAGCAACTGCCAGGCAATTCTGGACAGTTTCGAAAGCAGTTCTGGACAAGTTGTGACGCTGCCGGGTAGATCAGGGCTCCGCAAGAGAATCGAGGGTTTTAAGTGAATTCGACGGTCAAGACGATCATCTTCTGGGTATTTATTTTCGCATGCCTCATCCTTCTGTGGCAGGTGTTCCAGAAGGGTTCTGGATCGGGACGCGACCAGGAGATGGCCTGGTCGCAGTTCCTCCAGGACGCTGAAGGCGGCCAGGTAAAAGAGGTCGTGGTCAGCGGTAGCGAGGTGCATGGCGAGCTTAAGACGGGAAACTCCGCTTTCCACGTCCAGGTGCCGCCCACCTATGCGCACCTGTACGACGTGCTCGACCAGAACAAGGTCAAGGTGACGGTCAAGAACAACGACGGCAACTCGTGGCTGCCGATCCTGTTGAACTTCTCGCCCATCCTGATCATTGCGGCGCTCTGGTTCTTTATGCTTCGCCAGATGCAGTCCGGCGGCAACAAGGCGCTCTCGTTCGGCAAGAGCCGGGCGCGGCTACTCTCCATGCAGCAGAAAAAAGTCACGTTTAAAGACGTGGCCGGCGTGGATGAGGCCAAGGAAGAGCTAAAGGAGATTATCGAGTTCCTGCGCGAAGCGCAGAAGTTCCAGAAGCTGGGCGGCCGCATTCCGAAGGGCGTCTTGCTAGTCGGACCTCCGGGAACCGGCAAGACCCTGCTTGCGCGCGCCGTTGCCGGTGAGGCAAATGTGCCGTTCTTTTCAATCTCCGGCTCGGACTTCGTGGAGATGTTTGTGGGCGTCGGCGCCAGCCGCGTGCGCGATCTGTTTGAGCAAGGAAAGAAGAACGCTCCCTGCATCATCTTTATCGATGAGATTGACGCGGTGGGTCGCCACCGGGGCGCCGGGCTCGGCGGCGGGCACGATGAGCGTGAGCAGACCCTGAACCAGCTGCTGGTAGAGATGGACGGTTTCGAGTCTAACGACGGCGTGATCCTGGTCGCCGCGACCAACCGGCCGGACGTGCTCGATCCGGCGCTGCTGCGCCCCGGGCGCTTTGATCGGCGGGTCATCGTCGGCCGGCCGGATGTCCGTGGCCGTGAAGAGGTACTTGCTGTGCATTCCCGCAAGGTGCCGCCCGACCCCGACGTCGATCTGCGCGTCATGGCTCGCGGCACTCCTGGCTTTTCCGGTGCCGATCTGGCCAACATGGTCAACGAGGCTGCGCTTTCTGCGGCGCGAGCCAACCGTAAAGCTGTGCAGATGATCGACTTTGAGACAGCTAAGGACAAGGTGCTTATGGGCGCCGAGCGCAAGTCCATGCTGCTTTCTGACGAGGAAAAGCGGGTCACCGCCTATCACGAGGCCGGCCATGCCCTGGTGGCGGCTATCCGCGCTCACGCCGACCCACTGCACAAGGTCACCATCATCCCCCGTGGCATGGCGCTTGGCGTGACCATGCAGCTGCCGGTCGACGACAAGCACACCGTTACCAAGGATTACCTGGAGACGCAGCTCGCCATCCTGATGGGCGGCCGGATTGCGGAAGAGATCTTCCTCAAGCAGATGACCACAGGTGCGGGCAACGACATCGAGCGCGCTACCGAGCTTGCTCGCAAGATGGTTTGCGAGTACGGCATGAGCCGCATGGGCCCGCTCACCTTCGGTAAAAAGGAAGAGCAGATCTTCCTCGGGCGTGAAATCTCGCAGCACCGCGACTTTTCAGAAGAAACGGCGCGGCAGATCGATGCCGAGGTTCGCTCCATGGTCGACGAAGCTTATAAGTCCGCCTACAGCATTCTCGACAGCAAGCAGGATGCCATGCACCGCATGGCAGGCGCTTTGCTCGAGCGGGAAACGCTGGATGCGAACGAGATTCGGCTCATCCTCGAAAACAGGGAACTACCTCCGGTCAAGCCTACGGGCGGGTCCGGCGGCACGCCAGTCGTCGACGTACAGCAGGTGTTGAAGCCCGAGCCGAAACACGGCGGCGCGTTCCCGGAAGGTAGCCCTTCTCCCGCCTGATCGCCGCATCACCCAGAGTCACAGAAAAAGGCAGCCCTCGAGGCTGCCTTTTTTCGCACGAAAGCACCCATACTTTCGGCTCCGTCTCAAGGACGCGCCGGCGGCGGTACAGGGCAGCTCGAAGCATCCGTCAGCCGGAAGTTTTCCATCTTCAACCTGCGATGCGTATGGCGATCGTCCTCGCTTGCGATGGTCACCGAGCCTGCAAACGAAGGCGGGTGCGAGGCCGCTTCCGAGTTCTCAGGCGCGGCAGGCTTGTTGTCGTTTACATCTACGAGAAAGAGCTGCCGAAACTCTTTCAACCGCTCGCCATGCACGTCAGAGCGACCGATCAGCAGGCCGCCGGGATCCTCAAACCTATCCGCCTCGATCTTCCAGCTGGACGGCACACGACAGACGGAAAGGATGTTGACTCCCCAGGTGCTGAACCGGAAGGCCGACAGGTATTGGTCCGGGGCAAGATTCAGGCTTTCTACGCTGAGAAGAGCCCGCTTGACCTCAGCTGTCGCGCGCTGTATGGGCAGGAGCAGAAGAACCGCCACTGCGCAGGACCAGGAAGAAAGTTGCCAGTGTCGCCGCATACAGCGCACTATAGCGCAACATTGCGGGATAGACGGAGTTACTTCAGTCTTCCCGCCTCGAGCAGAAGCGCCGCGCAGCCCGCCTCAAGCCAGCCTTCCAGGCGCGCATTTATTAAGCTACGAAGCGTCCAGGGTGGCCGTACACTCCCGAGTCCTTCATCTTCGCCGCCAGCGCACGCCGTCTCTTCCATCCTCGAGCACAATCCCTTTTGCCAGCAGTTCGTCGCGGATCGCGTCTCCGCGGCTGAAGTTACGGGCGCGACGCGCCTCGATCCGCTCCTCAACCAGCGCGCTGATTTGCGCATCGGTAAGCGAGCGCTGCGCCAGCAGTTCAGGCGGGACCCGGTCGAGCCTCCCTTCGGCTTCAGCCCAGTCAAGCGCCGCCCGCGTGATCTCCGCATCACGATCCACCAGGACCTGAAAGACGGAGTCGAAGCGGTCGAGCAGCGTCAGAATGGATCTTGCGTCGGCGCACCCCAGGTGGTCTGCGTCTGCTGCCGCGTTCGCTCGGCGTACCAGCTCAAAGATCGCAGCGCGCGCTTCGGCGGTGTTCAGGTCGTGCTCAAGCGCTGCGCGAAACTCCCGGTCTGCGGAGTCGATCGCCCCGCCCAGGGCGGAGACGGTCTCCTCGCGCCAGTGCCCGTCGCGCATGCGCCGTGCAAACGCACGCAGCCGCTCCACGGCAGCAGTCTCGGCAGCCAGTCCGTCGAAGGTGAAGTTGAGCTGCTGCCCATAAGGCACGGAGATGAGCAGCGAGCGGATCGCCGATGCCTTGTACCCCTTCAGCAGCAGGTCGCGCAGGGTGTAGAAGTTTCCTTCAGACTTCGACATCTTGCGGCCCTCGACCAGCAGAAACCGCACATGGAACCAGTGCCGGGCGAAAACCTCCCCGGTCGCTCCTTCTGACTGCGCAATCTCGTTCTCATGGTGCGGGAACATCAGGTCCTCGCCCCCGGCATGGAGATCGAAAGGCTGGCCGAGGTAGCGGGTCGCCATGGCGGAGCATTCAATATGCCAGCCCGGGCGCCCGGGCCCCAGGGCGGTCGACCAGAAGTGTTCCCCAGCCTTAGCCGCCTTCCAAAGAGCGAAGTCGCGGGCGGAGTCCTTGTCGTACTCATCTACCTCCACGCGTGCGCCGTCGGCCATGCCGCTGAGGTCTTTTTTCGAAAGCTTGCCGTACTCGGGAAAGCCTGCAATGCGGAAATACCAGCTGCCATCGTCGGCCTGGTAGGCGAGTCCGCGATCCCGCAGCTGTTGCACCAGCTCGACCATCTCCGGGATGTGCTCGGTCGCGCGGGCAATCACGCTCGGCTTTTCAACCCCCAGCGCGTCGAGGTCCTCGAAGAAACCTTCTTCAAAGCGCCGGGTGTAGTCGGCGATGGGCAGCCCGGCCGCGGCGGCATTGCGGATGATCTTGTCGTCGACATCGGTGATGTTCATCACGTGCTCGACCTGAATGCCTTGCAGTTCCAGCGCCCGGCGCAGCACGTCGACGTGCAGAAAGGTGCGGAAGTTGCCGATGTGGCCGTAGTCGTACACAGTAGGTCCGCAGGCATATAAGCGCAGCTTGAGGCCGTCAGCCGGCAGCAGCGGTTCAATCTGGGTGGAGAGGGTGTTGAAGAGATGAATAGGCATGCGGGCGTCGCTTCCGATTCTACAGTTCGCCTTTGCCGGGTAAGGCGCGTGACGGGGCGAGGTGCCGCGGGCTCAGCGACCGAGCCGCAGCTGGGGCTCGGCGGAAAGCTAGGGCGAGGCCAGCTCTCCCGCGACAAACTTCGGCCAGGCGGCGGCGGCGATCATGGCTGCATTGTCTGTTGAAAGGGCGAGCGAAGGAAAGGGGATGGGGAGATTGCGCGCAGTGGCCTCGGCGGTGAAGCGTACCCGCAGCTCGCGGTTTGCCGCCACACCGCCTGAGACCAGCACGCGCCGGGCGCCCCAGTGTTCGGCTGCGGCAAACGTGCGCTCGCGCAGGTTGTTGACCACCGCATGCTGAAAGGAGGCGATCAGGTCCAGCGTTTGCGCGTCGCATAAGGGGAGCAGGTCGGCGGCGTTGAGGCTCGCATCTGCTGCGAGCACCCGCCGTCGCTCCTGGGCTCCTGCGGTCAGCCCGTGGGTCTCCACGTAGCGCAGCACGGCTGTCTTGATGCCGCTGAAGGAAAACAGCGTTTCCGCCGCCAGGCCGTCAGGCGTGGGCGCCGCGCCCGGCTTCTGGCGGAGCGGCCGGGCGCGCACCGTTGCAAAGCGAAACGGTACGGCGTGCGGATTGCCATGTGGGGCAAGCGCGTCGATCCACGGGCCGGCCGGGTACCCCAAGCCGAGCAGCTTGCCGACCTTGTCAAAGGCCTCGCCTGCTGCATCGTCTACTGTCCGGCCAACGGCGCGGTAGCTCCAGCCGGAAGCCGCTGCGCGGGCCAGGTACAGGTGGGTATGGCCGCCGGAGACGACCAGCGCCAGCGCTGGTCCGGCAGGGTTTGCATCGTCCGCGCCGGCGGGGGGCTCGCTCCGGACGAGCTCGGCCTGCTCAAGCAGCACGGCGTGGATGTGGCCTTCAAGATGGTTGACGGCGACCAGGGGCTTGCCAAGGGCGAACGCCAAGGCCTTGGCATAGGTGATACCCACGAGCAGCGCTCCCGCCAGCCCCGGCCCTTGCGTCACGGCAATTGCGTCTACTTCGGCCAAGGTGAGCCCGGCCTGCGCCAGGGCGGCCCGCACCACGGGAACGATGTTGCGCAGGTGTTCACGCGAGGCAAGCTCAGGAACCACGCCCCCAAAGGCTGCGTGCGTGGCAATCTGCGAAGCGACGACGTTGGCAAGGGTATGGCAGCCGCGCTCGACCACCGCGGCTCCGGTTTCATCGCAGGATGACTCGATCCCGAGGATCAGGCCCCGCCCGGGCGCAGGCCTGCTCGCCTCCAGAGCCGCAGACGGCAGCGGCTGCTCCTCTTCGCACATCTCTTTATAGTAGAGCTTCAGTTTCGCCAAAGGAGCGCGCATGCCTACCAGCCCGGCACAGCAGGCGGCTGCCGGAATCGTCGCCAAACTCCGCGACCGCGGGCACCAGGCCTACTTTGTGGGCGGCTGTGTGCGGGATCTGCTGCTCGGCCTGCCCCCCAAGGACTTTGACGTGGCAACCAGCGCCGACCCGGAGACGGTGCTGGCGCTGTTCCCGCGCACCTACGCGGTAGGCGCGCACTTCGGCGTGGTGCTGGTAGTCTCGGCAGGGGCTGAGGGCGGCGAGGTCATGACCGAGGTGGCCACCTTTCGCAATGATGGCGCCTACTCAGACGGCAGGCGTCCGGAGGCGGTGCGCTTTTCGCAGAGCGCGGAGGAAGATGTGCAGCGCCGGGACTTCACCATCAATGGCATGCTGCTCGATCCGTTCAAGCTCCACGCCACCGGCGACCAGGACGGCGCGCTGCTGGACTATGTAGGCGGGCGGAGCGACCTTGCGGCAGGACTGGTGCGTGCGATCGGCCAACCGGCGCGGCGGTTTGCTGAAGACAAGCTGCGCATGCTGCGGGCTGTTCGCTTTGCTGCGCGTTTCGGCTTTGCGCTGGAGCCGGAAACCGAAGCCGCCCTCCGCAGGGAGTCCTCGCAGATCGGCCAGGTCAGCCCGGAGCGGGTGCGCGACGAGCTGACCCGCATGCTGACTGAGGGCCACGCGGCCGCGGCCTTCAGCCTGCTTGCACAAACGGGGTTGCTGGAGCAGGTGCTGCCCGAGGTGGCTCGCATGCGCGGCGTGGAGCAGCCGCCGGACTACCACCCGGAAGGCGATGTTTGGGTGCATACGCTGCTGCTGCTGGAGAAGCTTGAGCCAGGTGCGCCCGCGACATTGGCCTGGGGTGCTCTGCTGCATGATGTGGGCAAGCCGCCCACGTTTGAGCGCGCCGCCGACCGCATTCGCTTTCACGGCCATGCCGAGGTGGGCACGCGGATGGCGGAGGCGATTTGCCGAAGGCTGCGGTTTTCCAACGAAGATATGGCGCAGATTCTCTCGTTGGTGGCCAATCACATGCGCTTCGGCGATGTGGAAAGGATGCGCGAGTCGACGCTGAAGCGCTTTCTGCGGCTGCCGTGTTTTGAAGAGCACTTAGAGCTCCATCGGCTGGACTGTAGCTCGAGCCACGGCCTGTTACGGCTTTATGAGTTTGCCAGGCAGCGATACGAGCAGACGCCGCTCGAC
>CAXTPL010000153.1:0-8850 GCA_964246065.1 uncultured Acidobacteriaceae bacterium | reverse complement strand
AACCAGCTTTGCTGCTGCTGGTAGACGGCTGGGTGAGGCACCCCGGCGGTGCGGCTGCCGAGCCTTTGGCGGCCCTGCTGGCCCGAACCCCGGCTGATTTCGCGCTCGAGGCGGAGGCCCACGCCGAGCCCGACAAGGCAGCCGCCGAGCAGTACACCTTCCACTCCTTCGGCGCGCACTTTTGCGAAATCGAAGTCGATCCACAAGGGCTGCAGGTCCGCGTTACCCGCTGGGTTGCTGCCATCGACTGCGGTCGCGTCCTCAATCGCAGGACAGCCGAGTCCCAGATCCGCGGCGGCATCATCTTCGGCCTGGGCATGGCGCTGCTGGAGCAGACTGTCTATGACCCGCGCACGGGCACGCCGGTAAACGCGAATCTGGCTGAGTACCACCTGCCCACCTGTGCGGATGTGCCGGAGATCGACGTTGTATGGATCGAGGAACCTGACCTGCGCTTCAATCCTCTGGGTGTGCGCGGCATCGGCGAGATCGGGATCACAGGGGTGCCTGCGGCAATCGCAAACGCGGTGTATCACGCGACAGGGCTCCGTGTGCGCGAGTTGCCTATCTCGATCGACAAGATCTTTGCCGGGAGGAGCGGGAGGCAGACGCAGCAAAGTCCGGCGGTGTGAGCCGGACTTTGCTGCGTGTGGGTCGGTCTATACCGTTAAAACAGCTGGAAGTTGACTTCCATGTTGATCTCGACCGGCACCGGCTTGCCATCCTTCATGCCAGGTTTGAAGCGGTACTGCTTGACAGCTTCTACGGCTTTTTCGTCAAGCCCCATACCGAGCTGGCGAACAACCCGCACCCGCTGCGGATTGCCTTGCGCATCGACGATCAGGGAGATCAGGACGACACCCTGGTACTTGGCGCGCCGTGCCTCGTCAGAGAATTCCGGGTCGACCGCAAAGACCACCTTGGGGATCGAGATGCCGCCGCCGGGGCGATACACTCCGCCGCCGGTGCCTCCACCAGAGCCCGGCCCTACGCCGCCGCCGGAGCCGGAACCCATGCCGCCGCCGTGGCCCGAGCCAAAGCCCGATCCGGAACCGGAGCCCTGGGAGCCCAGGGTGACCTGCGAGGACTGCGGAATGCCGAGATTCGGCATGTTGGTATCAGGCAGCTTCATGGGCTGGGGCATCACGATGGTGGGGTCGACTGCCAGCTTGGGTTTGTCGATGGTAAGAGTCTGCGGCGGCACGATCTGCGTCTTGGCCATCTTAGGGAGACGACCCTTGGTGGGGGGCACGATGTCATGGTTGCCGCCGCCACCGCCGCCGCCCGCCAGCGCCGCCCTTGGGGGCGCAACCGGGATGAACGGGGAGATGTCCATCGGCACGACGACTGCCTGTTTAACCTTGGGCTGCGGGTGCATACGGCTCCACAGCGCGATGCCGATCACGAGGCCGATGATCAGCACGTGCACCGAGATCGAAAGGACGCGCGACCAGGGTCCGCGCTGCTCGGCGAGCAGGTCGCCGACCGGCACCGGCGTCGAGGTCAACTCCAGCGGAGGGAGCTTTTGTGGACGAAATACGTCGCGCACGTTCTCGACGAGCGAGCTCCAGATGGAGCCTTCCGCGTCGAGCGGGAGCAGCGACGTGTGGTCGTTGACCGTCGAAGGCGGGAGCGTTTCCACTTCGGGTGGCGTCAAAAGGTCGTTGCTCATAATCCTTCCCGATGGAGCCGCTGCTCGTTTGCCGCCCCGTTTACGGCTGGTGGCTTGTGCAAGACGCCAAGCCCGCGGAGGTAACCCCGTGCCTCTCTATTATGGCGGAGCGCCTGCCTGCCTGTCTCGTTCGAGGAGCGAGCAATGGGTACCGGGGGTACCTGCCTGCGGTCAAAAGTCCTCGAGTCTTAAGAGTAGACGCTCGAGGAGCCCGGCGGGTATCACGGCGATACAATGGAATTTTGACGACGAACGCCCACAGGCACCACCCCGACTCGAGGCCGAGACCAAGCGCATGGCAGAGATGAACCGATCCGACGCGGACCCCAGGGCCGCTGTACCCGAGCTGAAGGCGACGCTGACGCTGCCCAGAACCGACTTCCCCATGAAGGCCAACCTGCCGCAGGCCGAGCCCGCGCGGCTGGCCCGGTGGGACGCCGAAGGGCTCTACGGCCGCATTCGCGCTGCTCGCAAAGCTGCGCCCAGGTACATCCTGCACGATGGTCCGCCCTACGCCAACGGGCCTATCCACCTGGGCCACGCGCTCAACAAGTGCCTGAAGGACTTTGTCGTCAAAGCAAAGACCATGCAGGGCTACGACGCGCCCTACGTGCCGGGCTGGGACTGCCACGGCCTGCCGATCGAGATCAAGGTGGATGAGCAGCTGGGCCGCAAAAAGCTCCAGATGCCTGCCGATGAGTTTCTGGAAGCCTGCCGCAGCTACGCCCAAAGGTACGTGGATCTCCAGCGGGTGCAGTTTGAGCGGCTGGGCGTCTTCGGCGCGTGGGACCGGCCCTACTTGACCATGTCAAAAGAGTATGAGGCCGCCACCCTCGCTACCTTCTACGGCTTCTTTGAACAGGGCTACGTCTACAAGGGGCTCAAGCCGGTGTACTGGTGCATCCACGACCGCACCGCGCTGGCCGATGCTGAGATCGAGTACGCCATGCACACCAGCCCCAGCGTGTATGTTCGGTACGCGCTGACCAGCTCCCCGGCGGCCGTGGCCCCGGAGCTGTCCGGCAAAGCAGTGTGGGCCATCATCTGGACGACGACCCCCTGGACGCTGCCGGCTTATATAGACATCTATTTCAATCAGGAGCTTGACTACGTAGCGCTCGAACAAGGTGGGGCCGTCTACCTGGTTGCTGAGGCGCTGGCGCCCGCGGTGCGTGCCGCATGCGGGCTGCAGGCTGCAGTTGAGGTGGCGCGGATCAAAGGTGCGGCGCTCGACCGTGCCACCTTTCAGCACCCCTTTCTCGACCGATCGATCCTGGGCGTGCTGGCTGAGTACGTCACCACGGATCAAGGAACAGGTGCGGTGCATACCGCGCCGGCCCATGGGGCGGATGACTTCTACACCGGCGTCCGCTACGGGCTTGACCCGGCATGCAACGTCGACAATGCGGGCCGGCTGCGCAACGGGCTGCCGGAGTACGAGGGCAGAACGGTCTTTGAGGCAAACGCGCCGATCATCGACTTACTCAAGGAGCGCGGCGCACTGATGGGGCAGGCGGAGACGTACCACTCCTACCCACACTGCTGGCGCTGCCACAGGCCGGTGATCTTTCGCGCGACGGAGCAATGGTTTATCGGCATGGAGACGGACATGCCCTATGCGACCACCTCGCGCGCGCATGACGACGAAGAAGATGACCGGAGCGGGGACCAGACCTTTCGACAGCGTGCGCTGCAGTTGATCCGTAACGACATTGCCTGGGACCCGGCCTGGGGGCGCGAGCGCATTGCGAACATGATCGAGACGCGGCCGGACTGGTGTATCTCGCGCCAGCGGGTGTGGGGCGTGCCTATCGCTGTGTTTTTGTGCTCGCAGTGCCATGCTCCGCTCAAGGATTCGGCAGTCAACGCGCGGGTCGTCGGGCTGTTTCGCGAGCACGGCATCGATGCCTGGCATACACACACGGCAGAGCAGATTCTTGGCGCCGGCTTTGCGTGCCCCGCCTGCAAGGCTGTCCGTGGCTTTGACAAAGAGCAGGACATCCTGGACGTGTGGTTTGACTCCGGCTCGAGTTGGCGCGCTGTGCTGGCGCAGGATACCTCGCTGGGCGTACCTGCCGACCTGTACTTCGAAGGCGGGGACCAGTATCGCGGGTGGTTCCACACCTCGCTGCTCACCTCGGTCGGCACGAGCGAAGATCACGGCGCGCCTTACAAGCGCGTAGCTACCAGCGGCTGGACCCTTGACGAGCAAGGCCGCGCGATGTCGAAGTCGCTCGGCAACGGGGTTGACCCGGTCGACATAGCGAACCGCCTGGGTGCCGAGATTGTGCGGCTGTGGGTGGCGTCGGTTGATTTTCGCGAGGATGTGGCGGCGAGCGAGAACCTGATGCAGCGGGTGGCGGATAACTATCGCAAGCTGCGGAATACGTTCCGGTTTTTATTGGGGAACCTGCATGGGTTTGTACCGGCAGAGCATGAGGTTCCGTACGAGGAGTTAGAGCCGCTGGATCAGTACATGCTGGCGCGTACGCGCGAGTTAGTCGAAAAGGTGACGGCCTGGTACGACAAGATGGAGTTCCACCGTGTGTACCATGCGGTGAACGAGTTTTGCATCGTGGAGCTTAGTTCGCTTTATCTCGATGTCATCAAGGACCGCATGTATACGTTTGCGCCAACCAGCCGCGCGCGGCGATCGGCGCAAACAGTGGTTTGGAAGATCGCGGAAGCCCTGGTGCGGCTGGTTGCGCCGATCCTGAGCTTTACGGCAGATGAGGTTTGGGGTTACTTGCCAAGTTCGGCTATGCGAGAGCACAGTGTGCACCTCTCGCACTTCCCGGCACCCGATGAGATCGCAAGACAGGATGACGAACTGGCTCAGCATTGGACTGACTTACTTGATGTAAGAGATAACGCAAACAAGAAATTAGAGGCCTTTAGACAGGGTAAGGTAAGTGGTAAATCGCTTGAATCACAGCTAATCATAGACACTACGAGCGAGTTCGCGGTTTTTCTGAATTCCGACAGGAGCCTCCTCGAAGAACTAATGAATGTCTCCCAAGTTTCCATAGTTGTGAGAACCGAGGAGGAGCTCCTTGCCAGAGCGGGCTACAGCAGCGTCCAACAAATGAAGGGTAGAGGACTCTTCTTCGTGAACGCTTCAAGCGCAGATGGTGCGAAATGTAATCGCTGTTGGCGGTACCGACTCGATCTAACCACCTACTGTCATCATTGGCCGAAGGTATGCGGGCGCTGCGCAGAAGCGCTGGATGCGATGGGCTACTCGCGCGCGACAGGCGAACTGGTGACCGCGTGAACGCAAAGCGACAGAACACGCGCGACTGGCGCGTGCCGCTGCTTGCTCTCGCCGCCGCCGTGATCGTCCTTGACCGCGCGACCAAGCTTTGGGTGCAGAAACATATCGCGGAAGGCGATGCGATCCCGGTCATCCCGCACGTGCTGCGCATCACGCATGTACTTAACCCTGGCGCGGCATTTTCTCTCTTCAATAACGCGCCGGCCGAGCGTACGCGCTGGCTGCTTACCGCCTTTTCGCTGCTGGCGGCTGCGGCTGTGCTCGTCGCGGTGCTGCGCCTCGGGCGACGCTTTTCGCTTACCGCGCTCGCCCTTGCCCTGATTCTCGGCGGCGCCATCGGCAATGCCTGGGACCGCATCCAGTTCAAGGAAGTGACGGACTTCCTCGAGGTCTACCTGTACCACTATCACTGGCCCGACTTCAACGTCGCCGACTCGGCTATCGTGTGCGGCGGCATCCTGCTCTTTTTGAGCGCGCTCGTTGCGCCCTCCGCGGCCAGCCATGGGCCTGCTGAACAAGGGGAGCACGCAGCTTGAACGACCAGATCACCCTGCGCGGCGTGCGCGTACACAACCTGAAGAACGTGGACTGCGAGATCCCGCATGGCATGCTCACCGTCGTCACCGGCGTTTCCGGCTCCGGCAAAAGCTCGCTCGCCTTTGACACGATCTATGCCGAAGGACAGCGCCGCTACGTCGAGTCGCTTTCCGCCTATGCACGGCAGTTTCTCGAGCGCATTGAAAAGCCTGACGCTGACCTGATCGACGGCCTGGCCCCTGCAATTGCCATCAAGCAGAAAAACACCACGCGCAATCCCCGCTCCACCGTTGCCACCGCTACAGAGATTTACGACTACATGCGCTTGCTCTACGCGCGCTGCGGCACCGTGCACTGCATCGTCTGCGACGGCGTGGTCAAGCGCGACTCCGTGGATGAAGTGGCAGCCGGGGTGCTGGCGCTGGGCGAAGGCACACGCCTCCACGCGCTGTTCCCGGTGCGGAGCTCGACGACCGGCCCTGCGGGGGCAGTGGAGCCGGCCTCGCCGATGCTTGAAAAGCGCTCGCGCTCACAAGCCGCACTCAAAAAAGCGGCCGCAAGCAAGGCCGCAGCCGGCGAAGCCGCCAAGCCGGGCGCGCTTACCCCGGCCATGCGCGAACGCTTGATCGACCTGCGCGGCCGAGGCTTCAACCGCCTTTACCAGAGCGGCACGATCTTTGAGTTTGCGCAGCCTGAATCGCTGCTCGAGATCAACTTCGCTCTTCCCTTGTACGTGCTTGTCGACCGCATCGCGCTTTCGGCAGACAGCCGCGCCCGCATCGTCGACGCGGTCGAGATCGGCTATCGCGAGTCAGGCGAAATCTTGTTTGAAAAAGTGGTGCGCCCCGCGGAGCCGCAGGCAGACACGCCCCTTACCAACGCGCCGCCGGAGCGACTGCGCTTTTCTGCGGCATTTGAGTGCAAGACCTGCCATCGCACCTACGCCGAGCCTGAGCCGCGGCTGTTTTCCTTCAACAATCCGTTTGGCGCCTGCCCGCGCTGCCAGGGCTTCGGCAATACCATCGACTTCGATCTGGACCTGATTATTCCGGACAAGTCGAAGTCGATCGACGAGGGTGCGATCGACCCCTTCCAGCGGCCGAAGTACCGCGCCTACCAGCTTGAACTCAAGCGCGTTTGCAAAGCGCGCAACATCCCCACGACCGTGGCCTGGCATGACCTGGCGGCGGACCAGCAGGAGTTCCTCCTCGACGGCCAGGGATCATTCCTTGGCGTGCATGGTTTTTTCACGCTCATGGACACCAAGAAGTACAAGCTGCACGTCCGCGTCATGCTTTCCAAGTACCGCGGGTATGCGCGCTGCCCGGAGTGTCGGGGCCAGCGGCTGCGGGCTGAGGCGCGTGCGGTTCGGCTGGGCGGCATCAACATCTGCGAAGCCGCGGCCATGACCATCAGTGCCGCCCACACGCTGTTTGCCGCGCTTGAGCTGACTCCCATGCAGGCGGAGATAGCGGGCTCGATCCTCAAAGAGATTCAGCAGCGCTTACGCTTTCTCGACGCCGTCGGCCTCGACTACCTGACGCTGGACCGACTCGCTTCCACCCTTTCCGGCGGCGAAGCACAGCGCATCCAGCTGGCCACCTCGCTCGGGTCGCAGCTGGTCGGCGCCTTGTATGTCCTCGATGAACCATCGATAGGCCTGCATTCGCGCGATACGGAAAAACTGATACGCATCCTTCACGCGCTGCGCGATCTTGGGAACACCATCCTTGTCGTCGAGCACGATCCGGACGTGATTGAAGCAGCAGACTATTTGCTCGACATGGGTCCCGGCGCGGGCGAATACGGCGGGCGCCTGCTGGCTGCAGGCACGGTCGGCCAAGTCGCCGCGCATCCTGACTCGATCACGGGCCGCTATCTGAGCGGGCAGCTCACCATCCCGGTTCCGGCCAAGCGCCGGCCCACACCTCCAGAAACAAGCAAGGATTGGCTGCGGCTGCGGGGTGCGCGCGCCAACAACCTCAAGGGCGTCGACGTCGATATCCCGCTCAACCTGCTTGTCTGCATCACCGGGGTTTCAGGCTCGGGCAAGTCAACGCTGGTGCACGAGGTGCTGTACCGCGCAGTGGCGCACCAGCTGGGCAAGACCGAAGGCGCCGATCCGACGAGTTGTTATCGCGAGATCAAAAACGCCGATCGCCTCAATGACATCGTGCTGGTCGATCAGAACCCGATCGGGCGCACCCCGCGGTCCAATCCCGTCACCTACATCAAGGCCTTTGACGCCATTCGCGAGTTATATGCCTCGCAGCCCGAGGCTGAGCGCCGCGGCTATGCGGCGGGCCATTTTTCTTTCAACGTTCCCGGCGGCCGGTGCGACGTGTGCGACGGCGACGGAACGGTAACAGTGGAGATGCAGTTTTTGGCCGATGTGGAGCTGCCCTGCGAGGAGTGTAATGGAACCCGTTACAAATCCTCGGTGCTTGAGGTCAGGTACAAGAATAAGAACATCCACGAGCTGCTCGGGATGACGGTGAAAGAAGCGCTGCGGTTCCTGGCCGGCAACCCGAAGATCGTTGACAAGCTTGCGGTGCTTGATGAGGTGGGTCTCGGCTATGTGCGGCTGGGGCAGTCTGCCACTACGCTCTCCGGCGGAGAAGCGCAGCGCGTCAAGCTGGCGTCTCACCTGGCAGCGGCGCGCACCTCTGCCGGCCCGGGCAAAAAAGGCGGCAGCCGCGTGCTGTACGTGCTCGACGAACCCACGACCGGCCTGCACTTTGACGATGTAAGCAAGCTGCTGGCAGCCTTTCGCAAGCTGCTCGACGGCGGCGGCTCGCTGGTGGTCATCGAGCATAATCTCGACGTCATCAAGTCTGCCGACTGGGTGATTGACATGGGCCCGGAGGGCGGCTCGGGCGGCGGCCAGGTGGTGGCTGTCGGCACGCCGGAGGCGATCACGCAAAGTGAGCTTTCGCACACCGGCCGATGGCTGGGCAGGTCGCTTTACCCTTCGGCCCACCATACGGTGGAGGTACCGGCATGAGCCGCGCGAGCCTTGTGCTGGTGGCGCTGCTGCTCCTCAGCCGCGGAGCGTTCTCGCAAAGTGCACCGCTGCCACCGGGCTCGGGCGACCCAGCCGCGGCCCGGCCTGTGCCCGGCGCGGAAGACACCGGCTCCGCCGCATCTGCGCTCGCCGCCGCCGAGGCAAAGCTTGAAGCGAGAGACTATGCGGGCGCCCGCGCCTTGCTCGCGCCTTACCTTTCCGCCCACCCGGCAGATGCGCGAGCGTTGTTCGACCTTGGCTACCTCGAGGACGCGCAAAACAAGCCTGCTGCCGCGGAAGCAGACTACCGCAAAGCCATCGCCGCCGACCCCGTGCAGTTTGAGTCGCACCTGGCACTCGGGC
>CAXTPL010000152.1:7521-8852 GCA_964246065.1 uncultured Acidobacteriaceae bacterium | reverse complement strand
GCGCGGCAGCGCAGCCGGCAAGCCCGGCGCACCAGGTGCGCGCCCCGGCGCGCACGCCCGCGGCGGTCGCTCGCCTGGGCGTGAGCCTGGGGCTTGAGTCGCCTTCGGCCCCTGTCACGGCTACCGTCTGGCTCCCCTTGCATGACAAGGCGGCGCTCGATGAAGCCGTACGCCAGCTGTATCTCCCCGGCTCGCCGACCTTTCATCACTGGATGACGGAGGCCGATCTGAAGCGCTTTCAGCCGACCTCGGCCGAGCTCGCAGCCGTCAAGGCAGAACTGGCCGCGCATCACTTGTCGATCCTTTCCAGCGACCAGGCAAACTATTCCGTCACATTTTCCGGGGAGGCTGCGGACTTTGAAAGCGCTTTTCAAACGCAGCTGAACCGATATCGCGTGGGCACGCGCACGGGGCGCACCGCGCTGCGCGAGCCGCAGCTTGCGGGCGCCGCCGCGAGCCTGGTCGATGCCGTCACCGGCTTTGAGGGTCCCATCGCGCAGCCGATGCATGCTGTGCCGCTTGACCTGCGCACCGGCAAGCAGCTGGGCATACGCCCGCTCGCGAGCGCCGCTCCCGATGGAGCCGTATACGCCAGCAGCTGTTTTTACAACGTTTCGCAGGTGACGCTGCCGGGGCCGGGCACAACGACCGCCACCTACACGGGCCTGGGCTACGGCGCCAGCCCGAGCAATACCAGTCCGGGCACCGTTGGACCCTGCGGCTACTCTCCCCAGGATGTGTGGAAGCTCTACAGCCTCAACACGGTCTATGCCGAAGGCCACAGCGGCCAGGGCGAGACGGTAGTTGTGGTCGATGCCTATGGGTCGCCTACCTTGACAGCCGACTACACCGAGTTTTCCTTGCTCTACAGCCTTCCGGCGCCTACCGGCACGAGCCTGAAGGTCTACACGCCGACCCCGTTTACCGGAACCGATGCGAACTGGGCGCTTGAAACCAGCCTGGACGTGGAGTGGGCGCACGCCATCGCTCCAGACGCGAACATCGCCCTGGTGGCAGCCGCCTCGGCCAACGACAACGACCTTCAGTCGGCGATCCTGTATGCGATCAACAATCACCTGGGTACGGTGATCAGCAACAGCTACGGAGGGCCGGAAAGCTTCAGCAATGCGGCTACGTTGTCTACCTGGGACAAGCTGAACGAGCTCGCCGCCTCGAAGGGAATCTCGGTCCACTACGCGACCGGGGACAGCGGCGATTACCTGGCCCAACTGGGCTACAAGGACGTAAACTCGCCGGCTGACTCCCCCTATGCGACGGCAATCGGCGGCACCACCATCGGGTTTTCGCCTTTCGACGGCTCGACAGTGCAG
>CAXTPL010000152.1:6897-7511 GCA_964246065.1 uncultured Acidobacteriaceae bacterium | reverse complement strand
AACGACCCGCCAATGGCTCTCGGCTTTCTTGGGGGCGCGGGCGGCGGGGTCAGCACCTACTTCAGCAAGCCCGGCTTCCAGGCGGCACTGCCGGGGTCGGGCCGGCACATCCCCGATGTTTCCGCCATTGCCGACCCCTACACCGGGGTTGAGGTCATCGTGACGGTCAACGGGACGCAGTACATCGAGGTCATTGGAGGTACCAGCCTGGCGACCCCGGTCTTTTCAGCAATCTGGGCGATTGCGGAGCAGTACTACGGCGGCGCCCTGGGCCAGGCAGCGCCCTTTGTGGCTGCCGGATCTCCATTCTTGATCGATGTGGTGGGTGCGCCGACCCAGTACGACACCAGCGGCACCATCAAGGACGCGAAAGGCACCACCAACTACTCGGCGGTCGCGCTGGCCGAGCCTTTGGAGGCGACAACCGAGTTTGCTTCGGCGATCTGGAACGCGGGTGGGGGTGTGTTTTACAACCTCACCTTCGGCACCGACAGCTCGCTCACCGTTACGCCGGGCTGGGATGATGTGACCGGGTACGGCACGCCCAGCTTCGCGAACCTGGGGCACCCCGGGTCAGGCCATTGTGAGTGCGGCTTCAAGACGCGGCTCAAAAA
>CAXTPL010000152.1:1457-6887 GCA_964246065.1 uncultured Acidobacteriaceae bacterium | reverse complement strand
CCCCCACCCGCGGCCCAGCCCGCCCCCCCGGGCGGGGTAGTGCGGCTCGGGCTCCCCCGGCCGGGCGCGGCTGATAGCGGTTGTGCCACTGGCTCGGGCAGCCCGGCGGCTGCGCCGGCGATCCCGCCCGCCCCGGCGTGCGCTCCTGGTCCATTCGCCGCGCGGGTGCCTCGACCTTCCTGATACCCTCGGCAAGAGAGCCCATGCCCTTGTTTTGCGATGTTGCGCTTCCGGTCCCGCTGGATCGGGTCTTTACCTACACTTGGGCGCAGGTCCCTACTGATTCTGTCCCCGCTTCGCAGCCGACCTCGCAGCCCGCTTCGCAGCCGGCCTCGCAGCCGGCCCCTCCCGAGCTCCCTGGCCGCCACCCGCAGGTAGGCTGCCGAGTCCTGGTCCCGTTTCGCAATGAAAAGCTGGCAGGCATCGTCACCCGGGTGCACGACCAGGCGCCCCCAGTTGAAGCAAAGCTGATCCTGGCCGTGCTGGACCCCGAGCCGATTCTTTCTCCGGGGCTGCTTGCGCTGGGTGCCTGGATCGCCGGCTACTACCTGTGCCCGCTGGGCGAGGTGCTGCGCACCATGCTGCCGCTGATGGCCGAGGTGCGCCGGCGGGTGCTTCTGCGCATCGCGGAAGGAGGTCGGCTGGTGCTCTATGCGGGCGCGGAGCAGGGCTCCTCACGGAGGTCGCGCCGCACGCCGGAAGAGCAGGACACCGAATACAGCGTGCTGAACTACCTGGAGAACGGCGAGCCGGCCCGCATAGCGACGCTGCGCTCAGCCACCGGAGCGACGCGCGAGCTGCTGGATGGCATGCTGCGCAAGAAGTGGCTGCATCGTGAAACCGAGGCTGAACCCCGGGACGCGCGGCGAACCGAGCGCTTTGCCCTGTTGGCCGAGGCGGCTGGGGCGCCCGGAGCGCCCGGAGAACCGGCCGGCGGACGGCTGCCGAAGCTGAACGAAAACCAGCAGGCGATCCTGGCTGAGCTGGCCGGTGCGGGCGGCGTGCTGGCCGTCCCCGACCTCCGTGCGCGCCTGGCCGGCCGCGGCCTGCCTGCGCCGCAGTCCACCCTGGCGACCCTGGTCCGCCGCGGGCTGGTCCGGCTTGAAGATCGCCCGGCAGGGTTCCACGTCTCGGGCATGGGCGGCGCGGTCGCTTACCGGCTCAATCCGGCGCAGCAGGCGGCGCTAGGGGCCATTACGCAGGCGGTTGCGGCAGACGAGTTCCGACCCCTGCTGCTCCACGGGGTGACTGGCTCCGGTAAGACTGCGGTGTACCTGGCCGCCATGCGCTATGCGCTGGACGCCGGGAAGACGGCGCTGCTGCTGGTGCCGGAGATTGGCCTGACCCCGGCCATGGCGGGCCAGATGCACCACGCCTTTGCCGGGGAGGTCGCGCTGCTGCACTCCCAGCTCACGGCCGAAGAACGTGCCGAGCAATGGCACCGCATCCGCCGGGGCGAGGCGCGTGTGGTGGTGGGTACGCGTTCGGCCGTCTTTGCACCCATGGAGGATGCCGGTCGGCTGGGCCTGATCATCGTCGACGAAGAGCACGACGGGAGCTACAAGCAGGAAGAGATGCCGCGCTACCATGCGCGCGACGTCGCCGTGATGCGGGCAAAGATCCTGGGCGCGACCGTGGTGCTGGGCTCCGCGACGCCTTCGCTGGAAAGCTGGCAGAATGCCCGACGGGGCCGCTACACACTGCTGGAGATGCACGCGCGGGTCAACGACCGCCCGCTGCCCTTGGTTGAGCTGGTCGATATGCGGCAGGAGTTCCAGGAGACCGGGCAGGAGCAGCTCTTTTCGCGCCGGCTGATCGGGCAGACTGAGGCGACGCTTGCGCGCGGCGAGCAGGCCATCATCCTGCTCAACCGGCGCGGCTACTCGTTTGTCGCCTTGTGCCGGGCGTGCGGAGAAAAGCTGCAGTGCGAAAACTGTGCCATCTCGCTGACGCTGCACAAGTCGGTGCTGGGCGCAGGGGTTGAGCAAGCGCATGCCCGCGCCGGCCAGCGCATGGAATGCCACTACTGCGGCTTCAAACGGAGCGTGCCCCGCCGCTGTCCGCACTGCGATTCCGAGCACCTGTACTACCTTGGCGCCGGCTCGCAGCAGGGCGAAGAGCGGCTGCAGGAGATCTTTCCCCAGGCGCGGATCGGTCGCATGGACCGCGACACGGTACGAGGACGGCACGACATGGAGCGGCTGCTGGAGCGGCTGCACGCGGGCGAGATCAACCTGCTGGTCGGCACGCAGATGATCGCCAAGGGCCACGACATCCACGGCGTCACGCTGGTGGGCGTGGTAGGCGCGGACTACGCGCTGGGGCTGCCCGACTTTCGCGCGGCGGAACGGGTCTTCCAGCTGCTCACCCAGGTCTCTGGCCGGGCAGGCCGGGGCGACCTGCCGGGCGAGGTGATCGTGCAAACCTATCACCCGGACCACTACTCGATCGAGTACGCGGCGCGGCACGATTATCACGCCTTTGTGGAGCGGGAACTCAAGCTGCGCGGGTGGATGCACTACCCGCCCTTCGGCGTGCTGGCCAACCTGGTCATCCAGAGCCAGGTCTTTGAGGAGGCAGCCGGGTGGGCGGCTCTGCTGGGCCGCTGGTTCGCCTCAACGCCGCTTGAAAAAGTGCGTGTGCTGGGGCCTGCGACCGCTCCTTTGTCAAAGGTGAAGCGAATCTATCGTTTTCATCTGGTGATAAAAGCTGAAACACGGCAGGCCCTGAGCCATGCTCTGCGGGGAGCACTCCAGTACGCGGAGAGCGCCGGCATCGGGCGTCGGAACCTGATTGTGGATGTGGATGCGATCAGCCTGATGTGAGCGGCTCGGGGGGGGCCGACCCGGCTCAGGCCGGCCCAGTTCAAGGTCAGCCCGGCTCAAGGCCGACTCAGCCCGGTTCAGCCCGGTTCAGTCGATCAGGTGCAGTTCCTTACCAGGCTTGAATCGCACCGCACGTCCCGGACTGATGGTCACCTCGGTACCGGTTCGCGGATTGCGCCCGATGCCGGTCTTGCGTGGACGCACGTTGAAGACCCCAAAGCCGCGCAACTCGATCCGGTCGCCCTCGCCGAGCGCTTTTTTCAGACTTTCAAAGATCGTATCGACGGCGGCTTCCGCCTTGTTTCGCGGGAGTCCGGTGCGCTCCACCACCTGCTGGATGATGTCCTGCTTGATCATAAGAGGTCCTCCGGGCCGCCCTTGGAGGCAGTTCCCCTTTCCGCGTACCATTAGGATGCACCGAAGCCAAGAACCAACGCGGTCCTCTGCATTCCGTTTTCGCCCAGCACGCACCCTTGCGGCGCGTACCCCTCGTTTCAGGAGCGGCATTGTCCATCAAGAGCGACCAGTGGATCCGGGAGCAGGCGCTTACCCGGCAGATGATCCAGCCTTTCAGCGAAAAACAGGTTAAGGAGGGGGTCATCTCCTACGGCCTTTCCTCATACGGGTACGACCTTCGTGTTTCGGACGAGTTCAAGATCTTTACCAACGTCAACAGCGCCATCATCGATCCGAAAAACTTTGACGAGCGCTCCTTTGTGACGGTGGTGGCAGCCTCGGTCATCATTCCGCCGAACTCGTTCGCTCTGGCCCGGTCCGTAGAGTATTTCAAGATTCCGCGCGACGTGCTAACGATCTGCGTCGGCAAAAGCACCTATGCGCGCTGCGGCATCATCGTCAATGTCACCCCCTTCGAGCCGGAGTGGGAGGGGTTTGTGACGCTCGAAATCTCAAATACAACTCCCCTGCCTGCAAAGGTTTACGCAAATGAGGGGCTGTGCCAGATCTTGTTCTTCCAGGGCGATCAACCGTGCGAGGTGAGCTACGCCGATCGCAAAGGCAAGTACCAGAACCAGGTGGGCATTGTGCTGCCCAAGCTTTAACGGCTCGGCCTGCAGGCGGTGAAAGCGAATATGCCTTTAGTAACTTGCAAGGATTCGCCGTCGGTTATACAAAGTAATCAGTAACAACGCAGATCTGGGGAACGGGGTTGGCAAAGCGGGAAACCGCTGAACCAACCCCTCTTTTTTTGCTCCTGCACCGCGGCGGTCGAGCGGGGAAGAGAAGCGATCGCCAAGCCTCTGCGGGGTCGCCAGTCTCGACTATATTTTCCTCCTTGTAGTTGTCTTTCGGGGCAGTTCCCGCATCGTAATGAGACGAAAGCACTTGGCTTGCGGCAGGGTGTATGCCGACTCAAGTTTTCGGGCGGTTCCTGCACCTACTTCCATCAAGGAACGCCAAAAGTTTTCTCAACCTGTTCTCAAAACCCTGGGGGGATACGATCGTGATCAAGAAGTTTTTTGCTGTTCTTTGCCTGGCTGGTATGACACTTCCGGCGATGGCCGCCAGCGACCAGGCAGCCTTGCAGAAGCGCCTGGATGCCGCAACGGCGACTCTGGACGCCATTATGACGGTTCCGGATAAGTCGATTCCGAACCAGATCCTCGAAGGCGCGAGCTGCGTAGGCGTGGTTCCGGGGCTCATCAAGGGCGCTTTCATCTTTGGCGCGGAGTATGGCCAGGGTGTGGTGACCTGCCGCACTGGCCATGGCTGGAGCGCTCCTGTGTTTATCAAGATGGAAGGCGGCTCGTTCGGCTTCCAGATCGGCGGCTCAGGAACCGACCTGGTGCTGGTAGCTGTGAACCAGAAGGGCTTCCAGGACCTGCTGAAGAGCAAGTTCAAGATCGGCGGCGATGCTGCCGCGGCTGCGGGCCCAGTAGGGCGCGATACCCAGGCTGCCACCAACTGGAAGCTGCAGTCTGAGCTGCTGACCTGGTCGCGGAGCAAGGGCCTGTTTGCCGGCGTCGACCTCAACGGAATCGCCGTGATGGAAAACGTCGAGGACACGACGGCTTTTTACGGGCAGCCGCATACTTTCGAGCAGATCTTGAAGGGCAACGTAGTACCACCAACGGCGGCCGTACCGTTTGTCAAGACGGTGGCCCGGTACTTCCGGACGGCACGCGCCAGCTAAGGCCGGAGCAGTCGAGGCACGCCGTGCCTGTCGCGACCGCTGCAAACTGTTCGTCGAACCAGAGCCGGCCCTCTCTCCTTGAGGGGGCCGGCTTTTGTCGTCCTGGCGAGGCGCGCTAGTCGTACACTGGTGCCAAGTCAAGCAGAATGAAGCAGCTACTGGAGTATTGGGCAGTCACCCTGGCGGTGCGGACGCTTGGAGCTTTGCCCCGAGGCGCAGCGCGCAGGGTGGGAGCTGCGGTCGGCGCCGTCGCCTACCATGCCGCCCCGCGGCTGCGCCGGGTAGGGCAGCGCAACCTGGCTATGGCGCTGCCGGAAAAAAGCGCCCCTGAGCGCGAGGCGATCTTGCGCGGGGTGTATCGGCACCTGGGCTTGCAGCTGGCGGAGTTCTGCCAGATGCCGCGCTACACTGCCGAGAATACGCGCGACCTGATCCGGTACGAAGGGCTGGAGC
>CAXTPL010000152.1:0-1447 GCA_964246065.1 uncultured Acidobacteriaceae bacterium | reverse complement strand
GGCAATGGGGTTCTTGTGGTCAGCGGGCAGCTGGGAGCATGGGAGCTTTCAAGTTTTTACCATGCGCTGATGGGGCATCCGATGAGCATGGTCATTCGCCGCCTGGACAATGCGCGGGTCGACGCGCTGGTGAACCGGGTTCGGTGTCTCCACGGCAACCAGGTGCTGCATAAGGACGACTTTGCGCGGGGACTGCTGGGTGCGATGCGCCAGGGCCGGGCTGTTGGGATTTTGATGGACACGAACATGACACCGCCGCAGGGGGTGTTCGTCCCCTTCTTCGGCATACCGGCTTGCACTGCCTCCGGGCTGGCGCGCGTGGCGCTAAAAACGGGAGCCGCCGTGCTGCCCGGCTTTATGCTGTGGCACGAGGGCGAGCAGCGTTACGTGTTGACCTTTGGCGAGCCGCTTTCCCTGGTCAGCTCAGGCGACCCTGAAGCAGATGTGGTGCGGCACACGGCGCAGTGTACGGCAGCCATCGAGCGCTTTGCCCGCGCCTACCCGGAGCAATGGTTGTGGGTGCATCGGCGGTGGAAGACGCGACCGCCGGGCGAGCCTCGTTTGTACGACTAGGGAGCGGGAACGGATGGCAGCCACTCAAAGCATGCGCGAAGCGCGGCGTGGTCCGATGACGGTCGACCAGCTGGCAACGGCACTGGGGCTCCCCCTGGCGCTTTCCCCGGCGCTCATCTCAGCAGCGGACGACCCCCAACGGGCAGCCGAGGCGGCGCTGGCGCACGCAGTGGTGCGCAGCCGCTTGTTGCGCAGGGTGGCAAGCCCGGCGCATGCCGACAAGGACTGCGTTGTGTTTGCGGAAAGCGAGCGCGCCGTCGAAGAAGCGCTTGGGTCCTCGGCCGGGGCCCTGCTGCTGCCTGCTTCGCTGCACGGGCTGCTGCCGCTTGGCGGTGCCGGGCAGGGCGGCATGGCTTGGCTGCCGACCGAGACGCCACGGCTCGATTTTGCGCGCGCGCACCGCCTGCTGCAGACGCCCGAGACCCCGCGCGGGATCCATCCAGGCGCTTCAGTCGCAGCGAGCGCGCAGGTGGGGGCCCGGGTGTCGATCGGCGCCTTCGCCATCATCGAGGCGGGGGCCGTGATCGGCGACGAGACCGAGATCGGCGCAGGCGCGGTCATCGGCGCCGGTGTGGTGATCGGCGCTCGATGCCGCATCTACCCCCGCGCTGTGGTGTACCCGGGAGTGACGCTGGGCGAACGCGTGGTGGTGCATGCCGGCGCGGTACTGGGAGCAGATGGCTTTGGTTACGTTCGCGACGAGGCGACGGGCGCGTATCTGCCCATGCCGCAGCAGGGAAGGCTCATCCTGGAGGACGATGTCGAGAGCGGGGCAAACACGGCCATCGACCGGGGGGCGCTTGGGGAAACGCGAATCGGACGCGGCACCAAGCTCGACAACCTGATTCATATCGGCCACAACTGCACCGTTGGA
>CAXTPL010000151.1:2078-8891 GCA_964246065.1 uncultured Acidobacteriaceae bacterium | reverse complement strand
GGACTGGGGTTTGGCAGCCGACACGGAGATGAGACGTACAATCTGCGGAAAGACTTGCTTGCGAGGTAGAGGATTTGCTGCGGCTCCTTGGGTTGTTGTCGCTGTGCGTGTGCTTGCTGGCCGGGGCGTGGGGCCTGTACGCGTTTGAGTGGCCCACAGGCCCTCGTGGGGGGGCCCTGGTAGAGATTGAGCCTGGGACGGGTGCGCGGCAGATTGCCAGGCAGCTGAAGGCGCGCGGTGTGATCGCAAGCGAGTTGGCGTTTGAGGTGACACGCCTGGAGCGTGGGGGCACGCTGAAGGCTGGCGAGTACCGGTTCGACCGAACGCGCAAGGTAGGTGAGGTGTATGAAGAGATCGAGCACGGCGACGTGTACACGCTGCAGTTGACGATCCCCGAGGGCGCAAACCTGTTCGATGTGGCCCAGCGCGTCGAGTCGGCCAAGCTGGGCAGCGCGGCGGGGTTCCTCAAGGCTGCGAGGAAAGAGGCTGGGCTGGTACGGGCGATCGATCCGGAAGCGACGAGCCTGGAGGGATACCTGTTCCCAGACACCTACCGGTTTGCTCCGGATGCCAGCCCGAAGCAGATGCTGGGTGCGATGGTGCGGCGGTTTGTGCAGGAGAAAGCGATGCTCGGATTGAGCGGCGACCTGCACCAGGTCGTGACCCTGGCCTCGCTGGTGGAGCGAGAGACGCCGGTAGATGGAGAGCGAGCGCTGGTGGCGAGCGTGTTTGAAAACCGGCTACGCGCGGGGATGCCGTTGGAGACGGATCCAACGGTGATTTATGCGGCGCTGCTCGCGGGACGGTACCGCGGAACCATCTATGCGAGCGATCTACAGGCTGAGTCTTCGTACAACACGTATCGACATACGGGGCTGCCGCCCGGACCGATCTGCAATCCTGGGGCTGTGTCCTTGAAGGCTGCGATGCAACCGGCGAAGACAAAGTTTCTGTATTTTGTGGCTGCGGGGAGCGATCCGCATGGGGAATCCCGATTTGCTGAGACCCTGGCGGAGCATGAGCGAAATGTGGCGGCCTACCGGCACGCGGTGCGTGCGGCGGGGGGCCGGTAGACGGTGATGAAGCTATACTTAAGGTTCGCTCGAGAGTAGCCGGGCTCCTCAACCATGCGACGATTCCCTGCCCTGCTGCTGTTGTGCCTTCTCCCTGTGTTAAGCGGCTGCCTAATGCGGACGCACCTTGTCAAACGAACGGTGCTACCGCCGGTTTTGAAAGAGGCGGAGGCAGACCAGCTTGTGCAGGCGATCAATCACCTGAGCGATTCGTTGAACAGCTTGAATGCCACGGTTGACTTTCAGGCGTCGGTGGGCGGAGCGATGAAGGGCAAGGTGACGGACTACACGTCGCTGAGCGGGTTTATTTTGCTGCGCAAGCCGGAAAGCGTGCATGTGGTGGGCCTGGTGCCGGTGCTGCGGACTCGAGCATTTGAGTTGACCAGCGATGGGAAGACGTTTCAGTTGCTCATTCCATCGCAGAACAAGCTGATTGAAGGCTCGAACACGGTGGAGAATCCTTCATCGAAGCCGCTGGAGAATCTCAGGCCGGGAGTTTTTTTCGATTCGATGATCCCGCGGCGGATCCGCCCAGATGAACTGGTGACGCTGACGAAGGCGAACATGACGCGCGAGGATGCAGTGACGCGCCAGACGGTGACGATCCCCGAGTATGCGCTGACCATTGTGAGGCGGCGCAAAGAGAACAGTCAGGAGCTTATCCCGGAGCGTGTGATCCACTTCAGCCGGGTGGACCTGTCGCCAATCCAGGAAGACAGCTACGATGGGGCCGGGGCGATCGAGACCGAAGCGGTACTGGGGCCTTTCCAGAGCTTCGATGGGGTGCAGTACCCGAAGACGATTACGATCCGGCGGCCGCTGGAGGAGTACCAGATCGTCATTACGATCGATAAGCTGGTTGTGAACTCGACGCTGACAGACGCACAGTTCGAGCTGAAAGTACCGGACGGGGTGCAGGTGCAGCAGATGCGGTAGCACCTAACTGGCTGGCTGAGCGCCGTTTTTAACTCGAATGCGGTGTATACGGTGTGGTCGAGCCTGGGGTAGGGGCATCTGTTGTCCGCCCCCGGTTCCCGTGCTTTTCTTGTTTCAAACCGAAAACCTTTTGCATGCAGACAGCGCGCTCCACCCTTTTGCTCAGGAGGGTGAGTGTTAGCAGGCGCTTATTTTGCGGCCCTCGGATGCCTGTTGCTCGAGCTGCCGGGTGGGTGCGGTGTTTTTACGGAGCCAGCTCCAAGCCGCTCAGGCTGGAGGGGGCTTCAGCGACTTCCAAGCAGCGTATCAAGCCCGGCGCGGCGGCGATGTTCGCGTATGGCTGTTTGTATGTCGAGGGCAAGAGCGAGAGCGTTGCGAGCCTCAACTCCGGAGACAAGAGGCGTGCTGGCATGCCGAATGCTCTCAAGAAAAGCCGTAATCTCGAGCCGGAGCGGTTCGCCGGGAACGATGGGGGGCTTTTGGAAGTGCATGGCGGGAGCTGCGTGCGCGGCTGCGGGGCCGTCGCCGGGACCTTGGGCATCGACGGCGATGATGAGCAGGTCTTGTCGGGCGTAGTCGACAGAGATGTACTGATGAGGCTGGAAGAAGCGCAGCTTGCGAACGCGCTCCGTGGAGACGCGGCTGGCGGTGAAGTTGGCAACAGAACCGGACTCGAACTCTAGGCGAACGTTGGCGATATCTACCTGGGAGGAAAGGATGGGGAGGCCGACGGCGTGGAGGTCCCGAACTGAGGACTGGGCCAGATGAAGAACGATGTCTAGGTCATGGATCATGAGGTCCAGGACGACGTCAACGTCGAGGGAGCGTGGGCTGAAGACGCTGAGTCGATGTGCCTCAAAGAACATGGGGCGATTCGTGATGGTAGCGAGGGCAGCAACAGCGGGGTTGAAGCGCTCAAGGTGCCCGACTTGAAGAATGCGCTGCCGGTCGTGTGCGATACGGATGAGCGTGTCGGCCTCAGGCAAGGTCGCGGCGATGGGCTTTTCAACGAGAACATGGACGCCGGCGAGAAGGAGCTGGGAAGCGACGTCGGCATGCGCGAGGGTGGGAACGCAGACCGAGGCGGCGTCGACCGGCAGGGCGGCAAGACAGTCAGCGACGCGAGCGAAGACGGGAAGGGCCATCTCGGCGGCGAGGGCGCTTGCGCGCTCCTCGGCGGGCTCAATGAGGGCGACCAGAGAGACAGGGTAGCCGGAGTTTTCGAGTTCGCGGTAGATGCGAATGTGGTTGCGCCCGAAGGCTCCGGCACCGCAGACAACGGCACGGAGTGGGGGGGCAGCGGACACTGGGTGCGCTAGCGCGCTGACCCCTTTGCGGCACTTGCCGGGGCGCCACTGACGGCGGCGAGACAACGCCCGTAGAGATCGAGAAGCTGAGCCACCTGATCTTCAGGCTTGACAGCAGATGCGGCAGTGAAGCCGGTCGAAGGCGCAGCCGGACGAGTAATGCTGGTGGTGGATGCCAGGAACTTGAGCAGGTCGAGGGCGATGTCTTCGTCGCGGCGAGCGCCATTGGCGGAGTTTTGAGCCTGATCCATTGAGAACTCTCCCAGTGGAGATGCTACCAAAGTCGGCGAGGGCGGGGTTGGCTAGAGGCGAACGATGGCGGCGCAGACACGCCCGACGATGAGTTCGCTGGGGGAGACGTGAGCCTCCATTTCAATCAACTCAACGGGAAACTCAAGGGAGTGTGGCCGGAGGATGAGGCGGTTGAGGTCGTAGGCGACGTAGCGGAAGACGAGCCGGTCCTTGACCCGAACGGCATAGATGTTGAGCCTGGCTTCCTCATAACTGACAAGAGCGGTGTAGTGGCGATCGAGCACGGCGATGGTGTTGGCTGTGAGGACTGGATCCATGGGGCGGGCCTGGATGGCGGTGAGGGCGACTGCGACAAAACGCTGCCAGTCTCTGCGAATGAGGCCACCCTGGGCGGGGCGCAAGTCAGTAAGGGTGCCGGGAGGGAGCTGGATCGTCTCAGAAGCGAGCGTGCGGGGAATGGCCGGCCGGAGCATGGCGACCTGATGTGAGACGAGGGGGACAGTGTCTGCGCTAGCAGGGGAGGGTGTTGGCACCTGTTCAGTGGGCGCGGCAAGGTCCTGCACGCTGAGCGCAAGTGCCGCGAGCACCCTATCAAGCGCGGAGAGGCCGAGGTGACGCTTGCTTCGCAAGAAATTGGAGATGTGCGATTGCGTGAGACCGGTCTGCCGAGCGAGCGATGCGGCGGTAAGCAGCTGCATGTCGATACGGCGGAGAAGTTCCATTCGCAACCGCTCATGCAACTGGGAAAAGTTCATGCGGTTGAAGTTGCCAACGAGCTATACACCTCGGAAGGCGCACTTGGCCTAGAGAAAAGTGTGACTCAGGGGAAGTACGGAATATGGAGGGGCAAGGCACATTCAGCTGTCTCAGGGTAACTTCCGCGTTCGCGAATGGAATTGACCCTGTCTAGAGCAACACGTAGATTCGGTTTACTTTCAGTTGACATAGCAAGGCGCGCGCCGTGACGAATGAGGCGATTGCCGAACGCGCAGGCGTTTTCGCATTCGCTGTGTGCGCGATGCGGGATGCGTTGGGCGCGGAGAACGAAGAAGGGCGACCCGATGCGTAATGCTGTTCAGCCTTTTCGGAACGGCGGAGCGAGTTCAATAGCGTGGAATACGCTTTGCGGCAAGCGGAAGAAAGGCCGGCAGGGCGCAGTTTTGACGCACAAGCCTGTAACCCCGCCTACGGGGTGCAGAGATTGATTTGCCTTGGAGATCGGATGACGTATTTGAGCGTGACACTCAAGGTGTGTGAGGGATGCGGCACGCTTTGGCTGCGCAGCCAGGCGGGTGTGACAGTGTACTGCGCACGGTGTGCGGACAAGTTGCAATATTTTCCCGATCCTAAGACCCGGCGACGCCCGGGAAGACCGCCAAGGCGGCGTGTTTTAGCGGCTGAGCCTGTGCTGGCTGGAGGCTCGCTATGAGTGCTGCTTTCTCTCTGCCGAATGTGTGGACGGGGATGGAGGGCGGCCCGCAAAAGAAGCTGCCGCCGTCGTTGCGAGAGGCTCCGCTCGAGCCTGAGAAGAAGGAAGCAGCCTTTGCTGTTCCGCTAAGCAGTGTTGCGTTTTACAGGCGGTACACGGAGCTGCTGTTACGGCGCTACATGCAAGTTTCGATGAGGATGGGGCGGGTGCCGTCGGTGCTTGGCAATTGCATGTTTCGCGGCAAGGTTTCCAGCTATCGCGTGCAGAGTTTTGAAGACGCGGTGATTTTCGTTTACGACATGGAGAAGTGCCTAGGGCGATTGGCCGCGGATGAGATGGAGCTGGTTGCACGCATCGCGCTGCAGGAGTACACGCAGTCAGAAGCGGCACACCTGACGAACCAGAGTTTACGCAGTGTGGTACGAAAATATGGGGAAGCCGTGGATAAGTTGACGCGGATCTTTATGGACAAAGAACTGCTCGAGGTAGGGCCGCTCTACGGGGCCATAAGGAGCGCCCAGTAAGTTGGCGTGATATATGACCCGATACGGTTAGACTATAACTAGACAGTCGAAAGCGAAAAGGGGCCAGCGCGCAAGCGCCGGCCCCTTTTCCATTCTTTTAAAGGTAAGGATTGCCGAGAAGGGATGCAGGGCCTTGTCAGCAAGCGGCAAGGAATTGATTTCGAAGAGTTGGCATAGTATTTCGCTGTACCTTGTTATTCTGGATTTAGACGTTCAGCATGACTTGCTACTTACTATGCCGGCTTATTACTAGAAGGGGCTTCTGTCTAGCTTCTTTATTCGTTTGTCCTGGACGGGCCGAGTGGAGAGACAAGTTAAAGAGACGGTAAGCTGCCGGGCGCGAAGACGCCCATGTGTAAGTGAAGAAGCCGAGCGTAGCAGTGCGCGCATACGCTCGCGACGTTGCCCCGGGCACCAGCGAGAAACACTGCGCAGCGAAGTGTCCAGGCAGTGTAGTCAATCAGCAGAGCAGATTGTGCAAGCCAGCGTGGAGAAAGCAAAAGCAGGAAGTCTGCAGCATGCGCGATGGCTGTTCACTTTGATGAACGAGCAGACAGCGCAAGAGGAGGCGTTGCGTGCTGCACCGCGTGTAAGTCTTGGCCGGATGCTCAAGAAGGAGCTACGCGGGAAGTAAGGGACACCAAGCAGGAAGGGGGCGCCCTGGAGTTGGGGCGAGCCTGCGAAGAGCGGATGCCAGCAAGGCACACAGGTAAAGGTGGAGAGCTGATGAGAAGCAAGGGGTGTCTAGTGTTAAAGCTCGTAGTTGGTGCCTTGCTGGCGCTGATGGGATGGCCTCTTTGGTCGCAGGTGCCAGTGACCACGGTGTCCGGTACAGTGTTTCGCGCCGACGGCACACCGGCAGCGGGAAGCCTGCTTGTTAGCTGGGAAGCGTTCACAACAGCTGGGAACCAAGCAGTGGCGGCAGGGCGTATTACGGCATCGATCGGGAGCAGCGGTGCGGTCAGTGTGCAGCTTGCGCCGAATGTAGGAGCAAGCCCTGCGGGATCGTATTACACGGTTGTGTATCACCTAAGCGATGGGACAGTAAGCCGTGAGTATTGGGTTGTACCGGCCACCGCGACGGCTACGATTGCCGGAGTGCGTGCGCAATTGCAGCCATCGACAGTGGCTGTGCAAAGCGTGAGCAAGAGTTATGTGGATGCATTAGTTGCCTCGATTGCACCTACGGGGAACAGCTATCTGCCTTTGTCCGGCGGGAATTTGACCGGACCACTGGAGCTGGGTGTGGACCCTGTGTACAGCGGACAGGCGGCGACGAAGCATTATGTGGA
>CAXTPL010000151.1:0-2068 GCA_964246065.1 uncultured Acidobacteriaceae bacterium | reverse complement strand
GACCCTTGGGGTGGGCAACGAGGTGGCCAAGCTGCCGAGGGTGGATGTGCGGAGTGTGGATTTTGCGGGTGGGGCTGATCCGACCGGGGTGGCGGACTCGACGGCGGCGATCCAGGCGGCGGTGGCTTTTGCCCTGGCGCATGGATCGTCAAGCAACGAGGCCACGTATCCGACTGTGTATCTGCCGCCGGGCCATTACAAGCTGAGTGGAACGATTCGTTTACCGGAGAACATGCACCTGGTGGGGGACAGCAAGGCGAACACGATCCTGCAGCAGACCAGCCCGACGGCCAACCTGATCACCGTGTACGACCCGCACTTTTGCAGCGCCTATGTGTGCTACGGCGGGATTGAGAACGTAACGCTGATGGGCTCAGGCAAGGCTACCACCGGGACGCTGCTGGAGATGGAAGTAGGTTTGTTTGTGCTGCGCGACGTGCATTTTTTCAACAACGCCGGGCGCGGGCTGCAGATGAACGGGGCGAGCGAGCGCTTGTCAGGCTATGACTTGTCTTTTTACGATATTCGCTGGCCGTTTGTGATGGGCGGAGATACCAACGAGGATTATTTCTATAACACCCACATTGTGGAGGCGGGCCAGACCAAGGATCCGAGCGGGAGCCCGACCTGGTTTAACAACTGGTGCTACTCGGTGAACTGCAGCAACGGTGTCTTTCATGCGCCGGGCACCTCATCGAGTCCGACGATACTTTACCCGGACCCGCATGGCTCCATCCATATCGACAAGGCGGTCAACGTATCGTTTATCGGCGGCTCGATCAAGGATACCGGGCTGTTATCCGGGGTGCGGGTCTGGAACGGGGATATTATCAAGTTCGAGAACCTTTACCATGAGGATTCGTACGGCGGCAACATACCCAGAACCAATCGAGCTTATATCCTGGGCGGCAAGGCGGAGCAAACCTATCTTACGGGTAGCTTGAGCGGCAGCGGGCTCAGTGCCCCGGTAGCCGATCCGTCGTGGATGCCGCAGTACTTTGGCGATGTGCAGGACCTGGGTGCGGCGTCGAACGATTATTATCCCTATGTCATTTTGCCGCAGGATTACAACCGTGCGAGCACGGCGCCTTCAGCCTATGTGTCCGGGCTGCAGCAGAACCAGTATGAGATTGTCTCGATCCAGGGCTTTGCCTCCGATGGCGCCGTCCACATCCAGGCCGGGGGCCGGAACAGCGGCGGGAGCACGGCGCCTGCGGGAACCCTGTGGCCGGCCGGCTCGGTCATCGAGCAGTTTTCAGGCTACTACGGCTTTGGGGGGCCGGTGGAGTTCAGCAACATCCACTTGAACCAGGTGCAGGGACCGACCGCGGTAGGCGGCTACCAGGTGGGGTGCACGCAGACCAACGTGTGGGCCTGCGGGGAGATTGTGGCCGGGTTTGCGCCCGATGTGCAGGCGCTGACCGGCACCCCGGCGACCAACCAGGTGGGCCTGTATGCGCCGCTCGGAGACCCGAACGACCCGGTGCCGGCGGCGCAGGTGGCGCTGAATCTGCGGTCCATGGACATGGGCAACAACGGGGGCAACCCTTATGTGGGCCAGATTGCGACCCATCATCGGGTGACGATGCAGATCTATGGCGGGATGTTTCCCGAGTCGATGGAAAGCCAGGCCGCGGTCAATGGCAACGGAAGCGCCAAGCAGGTCAGTATCTGGGGCGCGACCGGAGGCAGTTTTGTTACAGCGCCGATCTACAGTACCGGGTGGCCGGCGGCGGTGCAGTTGACGATGCCCGATGCGGGAACCTTTTGGGACTCGGGCCGGAACTACTTTACCAAGAAGGTATCTACCTTCGGCGTGTACCAGCAGTATGGATCGTATATGAACGGGCTGCAGTACCAGAACCTGTACTGCCTGTTTGATACCCCGACCGTCGATGGCGGGCACGTGGCCAACCGGTTCTGCACCGGCGGCGGGCCTTCGAATACGGGCATCAATAACGGGCCCGGGTATGGCGGCGGTATCGAGTACGACTCCTGGAACGGTACCGGCTGGGCCAGTATCTTCAAGGTCAGCGGAAATAACGGCAGCGGCGTCGTTTCCACCGGC
>CAXTPL010000150.1:7363-8904 GCA_964246065.1 uncultured Acidobacteriaceae bacterium | reverse complement strand
TGACCTAATCGCCAGCCCCGGCGCCAGCCCCGTCACCAGCCATGTCGCCAGCCAGCCCGCCGGCCAGGCTACCGACGGGAGCCTCGCTCCACCGCTGGTCGGCGTTGGGGGTCGTCTATGAGCCGTCGTACGCTCCTGCTCGCCTACATGGTGCTTGCTGGTTTGGCCGACACCTCGACCGGGCTGCTGCTGGTGGTGGTGCCTCGCTTCACCCTGCGCCTGATGCATATCCAAACCCCGCCGCAGCCGATCGAGTTTGCCGGCTATCTCGGCGTCTTTGTGCTGGCGGTTGGGCTCAGCTACCTTTGGGCGGCCTCCTGCTGGACCCTTGCCGAGTGGCGCGTCCAGTGGTGGATCACGGCGCTGACCCGGACGCTTGTGGCCGGGTTCCTGCTGGTTGAAGTTGCCGGTGGACGGATGGAGCCGGCCTGGATCACGGTTGCGGCGGCTGACGGCGCCATGGCTGCCCTGCAGTGGTTCGGGCTGGCGCGCGGGTGGCTGGCGCATGCCTAAGCGTGGAGCCGACATCGGCTCCGGCCGGGCCGTGGTCCTGATCGCAGCCACCTATGTGTACTTCCTGATCTTTGCGCAGTTCGGCTGTCTCAAGCGGCTGGACGCACTTGCGATTGCCGGAGCGCACCTGAACCTGGGGATGGCTGCCATGGCGCTCGGAGGCATTGCCGCGAGCCTGCTCGGCCCTCGCATGGCGTGGGCGGCCGACAGGCCCGTTCTGCGACTGCGCTGCGCGCTGCTCGGTGCCGGGCTGGCCGCCGTCGCCTCGACCGCGCCCCTTACGCTAGGGTCCGCGGTTGCGGTTTCGTTGCTGATCGGCCTGACGCTTGGCCTTTGGACTGTCACCCTGGTCGCCAACCTTGCACTCTGGACAGGCAGCGAACAGCCTTTGCTCCCGATCGGCCTCGGCACCGGCATCGGCTACCTGCTTTGCAATGTACCGGCCTTGTTTACCGCATCTCCCCAGGCGATTGCATGGATAGCGGCCTTTACCTGTGCCGGGGCCATGCCCTTTGCGGCGAGCAGTGCGAAAGCCGTGCCGGCACCTGCGACCGTGGCTTCCGCGCCGCGCAGTACGCTTTCGTTTCCTTTGGTACTGGCCTGGTTTACTGGGCTCATCTGGCTCGACTCGGCCGCCTTTTACATCATTCAAAACTCGCCCGCGCTCCAGCTGCATAGCTGGCACGGTGCAGGCCACCTTTGGGGCATCGGCGCCCTGCATCTGCTGGGTGCGCTTGCCAGCGCCATGCTGCTGCGGAGGTGGGGCCTGGCCCCCACCCTGGTTGCCGCCTACGCGTGCCTGGCTGTTGCGTGTATCTCGCTGTGGCAGGCGGCGACGGCGCCCGCTTCTGCCCTGTTTTATCCCGTAGGAGTCTCGCTTTACTCGGTTGCCCTGGTCGCTTCGCCGGCGTTTCTGCTGCGCAGCAGCTCCCCTGCTGCGCGCGGGCGGCAGGCAGGCTGGCTGTATGCGACTGCCGGCTGGGTAGGGTCGGCGCTGGGGATCGGCATGGGGCAGCACCTGCATAAGG
>CAXTPL010000150.1:4751-7353 GCA_964246065.1 uncultured Acidobacteriaceae bacterium | reverse complement strand
GCATAAGGTGCCGCTGGCCTTTGTGGCTGCCGCGGGGGTCTTGTTTCTTATTCCGGTCCTTCCGCGCTCCTGGCGCGGCGCAGGCTTGCCGGGGGCGGCGGTCGCGCTTTCGCTGGTGGCTGCGGCCGGCCTTTACCGGCTTTTGCCCTCCGCCCGCGTGGCCCCACCCCACGATGCGGTCGCTGCCGGGCGCCGCGTGTATATCGCCGAAGGCTGCATCCATTGCCACTCGCAGTATGTGCGGCCCGGCTCGCCCGATGTCCTGCTGTGGGGTCCGGCACAAGACGTGGAGGCCATCCGAAGGCAGCAGCCTCCTTTAATTGGCAACCGCCGCCAGGGACCCGACCTGAGCGAGGTAGGCAGCCGACGTTCGCCGCTCTGGCTGCGCATCCACTTCATACATCCGCGCGAGGTAAGCTACGGCTCGGTAATGCCTGCCTACGCGTACCTGTTTGCGGACGGCCGGGGCGATGCGCTGACGCAGTACATGCAAAGCCTCAAGACGCAGCAAGGTGCGCGCGCGCTGGGGGAGCTGCGCGCGCAATGGAAGCCCTCTCCCGCAGGGGAGCAGGACGATCGAGTGCTGAGCGGCCAGCTGCTGTTTGCCCGCTACTGTGCAACCTGCCACACGCCGGAGGGCGTAGCGCGTACGAGATGGGCAGCGTCGTTTCGGCGCCTGCCCCCTGTGCTGGGCAAGGAACCGCTGCGCGACCTGCCAACGGAGGGCTGGGCCGAGCAGACGAGACTCAAGCTGGAGCGCATCATCAAGTTCGGCATAGCCGGCACAGACATGCCGGGGCATGAGTACCTGCCTGACGCCGAGATAGCCGCGCTTGCCGTCTGGGTAGATACCCTCGTGTCACGATAAACAAGCACTGGCGGGGCAAAAAGCAAAGGGTGAGGAACAAGCGCACGGCATGGCGAAACGGATGAAAGCGTCGGACCACTGGGCACGCGGGCGATTTTTTACACCCGGCGCGCCGCAGCCGAAGGGGCTGGCTGATGTGCTGCGCTGGGTCGCGCACCGGCAAAAGGGAGAATGGCTCGCCTGGATCGATGCGCAGCCGGGACAGCCTCCGCGTGAGCGCGTGCCGGGCGACGCCCTGGTCGTGACCCTGGTCAACCACACCACCTTTCTTTTGCAAACGCGCGGGTTGAACTTTTTGACGGATCCGGTGTGGTCTGAGCGCGTGAGCCCTTTCTCTTTTATCGGTCCCAAGCGGCATCGGCCGCCCGGCTTGCTCTTTAACGACCTGCCCAGGATCGACTGCCTGCTCATCAGCCACAACCACTACGATCATCTCGACCTGCCCACACTGCGCAGGCTCGCGGCACGGGATAGCCCGCCGGTATTTTGCCCGCTGGGGCTGGAACCGCTGCTGCGGAAGGCAGGCTTGCGGGAGATCTTTGAACTGGATTGGTGGGAAAGCCGAAGCTGGAAGGGGCTAGAGATCCACTGTGTGCCGGCGCAGCATTTTGCCTCGCGTACCCCGTTTGATCGCAACAAGACGCTGTGGTGCGGCTGGGTCTTCGGCCCCGATGCGCAGCGGATCTTCTTTGCAGGCGATACCGGCCTGGGCCCGCACTTTGGGGAGATTTCTCGAAGGCTGGGCCCGTTTCGCCTGGCTGTGCTGCCGATTGGCGCCTATGCGCCTGAGTGGTTTATGGGCCCGATCCACATGACGCCGGAGCAAGCCGTGGAGGCGCTGAGCAGCACAGGCGCGGCATGCGCCGTGGCAAGCCACTATGGAACCTTTGCGCTGGCAGATGATGGCTACGCGGAGCCCGTCGAACGGCTACGTGCCGCTATGGCCGACAGACCGGAAGGCGCGCCGCCCTTTCTGGTGCTTGAAGAAGGCGCAGCCTGCGAGATTGCGTTGGCCGACCTGGTTCCGCTCGTAGTGCGCGGCTAGGTACTGCTGCGGAACCCGGGGGCAAATGGTCTGCCGGACTCGGCGCTGACGGTCTGCCGAGCTGGAATCGCACACGGGCGGAGCTAGTCTCGGCGCACGCGCCTCAGCCCCCCGGCGGGTCGAGCTTCAGCTGCCGCAGCGGAAGAGCGCAACGGCACCGGCCAGGGTCGCGAGCGCGCAGTACACTGCAGCGGCATTGCCGTCGATCTTGCGCACCTTGCCGCCGAAGCGCACGGCAAGCGGGGGGATGCCGCCCGGATCAGAAAGCGTGGCCCCGAAATGAGGCTCCAGGCTTTGCGCCAGCACGAAGCCGAGGCAGGGAACCGCGGCAAGCGCCACGGCCAGGTAGAACGGCCATGCGCCTCTGTGCCTGGGTGACCAGACCAGCGCAAGGGTGACTGCTGAAAGTAAAGCCTGGGTCAGGCTTTGCCAGACGACGTGAAAGCGAGCATGCCCCGGCCAGAGCGGGTGCCCGGCATGGGTGCGGTTCAGATCGATGGCCGGCGTGCCAAGCCCCTGACAAGCAACCAGGATGGTCAGCAGCAGTCGTGCGAGGTGTTGCAAAGCCATGCGCGCCTCCGCCTGTATGCGCCCCTCGTGCAGGCATCCAGCCGCACAAGGTGACGACACCAGACGTCACACATCGTACGCGAAGAAACTAAACCGACCAGCGGGCGATGCCTCGGAAG
>CAXTPL010000150.1:0-4741 GCA_964246065.1 uncultured Acidobacteriaceae bacterium | reverse complement strand
CGCTGAGCCCCGACCCGACGGTCTACGTTCGACCGTTTCCTCTACGGTCACTTGTCGAAGCCTGGTAACAGCGGACTCGATAGTCGGCATTGCGCGCAGGGCAAGCGCCCCTCGCGGCCATGCAGGATCGATTGAGCGGTATCTCCTAGACTGACGAAGAGCTGCACACAAAGCGGACAGCGAGGGCTTCGAACACATGGGATTCTGCGCCAAACGTCATAAATCGTAATCTAGCGACCTGAACAGAGCGGTGCAAACTGACGAGATAATGTGGGAACGCCGTCTCGACTGCACAAAACTTCTGCCCTTGCTGCGGTGCTCCCCGGCCCTACGAACCTATCCCCAACCCTTACCTCTCGCAAGAAACCGCAAAGGATGTGCCCCAATGAATTTTACGAACGCTTCTTTTAGCGACACCATGGCCCCACGCTGGGCCGCGTTAGTCGCCGGGCTCTCTTATATCTCCAACCCAGTCGCTTACGCCGAGTTGTACGCTTATCCCAAGCTCGTGGTCGCGCACGACATTGGTGCAACAGTCGCGAATATCAACGCTCACGGGACGATGTTTGCCGGAATGATCGCATGTTACCTCGTCAACTTTATCGTTTGTGACATCGTGATGGCGTGGGCGCTCTACTCGCTTCTGGCGCCCGTGAGCCGGGCACTTTCCATGCTGGCGGCGTGGTTTCAGCTGGTCTACGCGGCCATGGGTCTCGTAGCGGTGTACAACCTCGTCAGCGTTCTGCACCTGCTGCGCATACCGGAATACCGTGAGATCTTTGGCCCTGCGCAGTTGCAGGCGCAGACTCTGTTGCACCTTCGCGCCTTCCATCAGCAGTTCGACTTCGCCCTTGTTCTATTCGGCCTTCACCTCGTCCTGGTAGGGTGTCTCATCGCAGCCTCTCGTTACATCCCGAAAATCCTCGGAGTTATTTTGATCATTACCGGCTGCGGCTACATCCTCAACACCCTGGGACCCTACTTTTCGCCGACAGGAGATTTCGGCTGGACGTTTGTGACCTTCTTTGGAGAGATTGTGTTCATGCTCTGGCTCCTGATCCGGGGCTGGAAGATTCAAGAAGTACCCGGCATCCCAGCAGCGCAAGAGCCGGCTGTGGTGTCATGAGCAGAGAGCAGTTGGAAAATCCGGCCGCAAAATACTTTGCGGATGCGTCCGAACTTAACAAATTCAGCGAAGCTGGGAGACGAGTTACATATAAGTGCGAAATCACAGGAGCGCGCCTCGAAAACTGGAACCTCTTGTTGGGTTGATACCATGAAGTCGCATCGTGTTAACGGACGGGTCTAGTAGGCAAAGGCCCTTTGCCTCCGCTCAGTTTGCCTCCAGAACCAGGACGTATTTTTTGTGCTCTCCGGCCAGGTGTAGGAGGGCCTTGTCGAATGTGGTCAGGATTAGCCCTTCACGCAGGGCAAGGCCAAGCAGGTACGCATCTGTAACCTGTTTGGTGCCGTACAGTCTGGGAAAGAAAGGGCCGCACAGCGTCTCCCAATCGGCAGTGATCGGCAGGTAGCGATAGCCCGGGTGTCTTGCGAGCTGCTTGAGAATCGCTGTCGCCTCGCTCATGGCTATCTGACCGGAATGGGGCGCGGTTGCATTGCGAAGAAATCCTGCCTCGGTAAAGGCGCAGACGGCCCATTGGAGCGTAGGTGAAGCGTAGAACCAATTCTTCGCACACGCGTGATGGACATGGTCTCCGGTCGTCAACGCGACCAGCAGGTTGACATCGACCAGATATCGAGGCGTCTTGAAGGAACCCATCAGAGAAGCTCATCCTCGGAGGCTTTCTTCACCATCGACGGGGTGAGCGCGGTTCCTGTTCCCGCAATTTCCAGATACCCATGCTCGTTCATCTTCAGTTTGGACGGAATGCTTTCCGGCGCTGGAACCTGTTCTGCGCGCCGAATCAGTTCGCTGATGGCGGCGGACAACGTGATTCCCTTTGCGCCCGCATACGCAGCGGTAAAACTGTACACGTCCGGGTCGAGCTTGACCGTCATTCTCATGGATTGATTATGCACCAAAGTGGAGAATGGTGCTACTTGTGATTCTGGTGCGTTGCACTGTTTGCTTTGTCTTAGCGACCCCCTTGCTCCGTAAAGCAGTCCTCATAGACTGCATTCTCGAAACTAATCTTTTGGCTGTTGCACCTACGTGCCCGACGCGGAGAAGGTTCCGCGCTATGATTCGCATCACAGCGCCGCTTAACTCAGGCCACGACTTCCAAGCGCTTCTTGTCGACCGGGGAAAAGCAGCTCGAGAGATGCCCCTCACGGACGCTTTTCACTACGCTCCCACTCGCAAGGCCAGGCATGACGTGCAGATAGTCGTCGAAGACCGTCTATCTGGCCTTGTCGCGGGTTCGCACGGCGCGGATCTCCCCGGGGGATCAGCTCCCGAATCCGATCCCCGACCCGGAAACGGCCTTGCTCGCGATGCCTGGCAACCAGAACGCATCGCTTGGGCCGGGCTTACGCTGGATCAGCTCGTTCCGAGTTCGGCATCTCCATTGAGTGCTGCGGCAATCTGGTGGCCGATGATCTCGGGCTCCAGCCTGGTCCGCCACCAGGCATTGGCCTTGGCGCCCATCTCTGCAAGGAAGTCCTCATTGCGCCCGTACTTGCGGAGGATGCCTCCGAGCTCACGCCAATGGTCGATCACCAGCATAGGAGCGCGGTACAGGTAGGGCTCGACCGGAACCGGATTGCTGATGATCAGGCAGCCCGCGCGCATGCCCTCAAAATGGCGAAAGGTATCAGGCAGGCTCCCGCGCGGAGCCACGCAGATGCGGGTGTTCATCATCTTTTCAGAGTAGGACGCAAACGCCTGCCGGTTTGTGCTGTTATCGCCTGACGCGATAGCGCCCTGGTCGATGCGCCACTCACCTTTGAGTCGCTGGAGTTCGCGCCAAAGCTGGCCGCGCACCTCAAACTTCGAGGTCGAGGTCCAGTATCGATAATCCGACCTGGCGACCGGATGGCGCACCTCGCCGGCAAAGAACAGGTCCAGCTGCCGGTCGCGCATGGGAACATACGGCACCTCGACCTGGCTGTGATAGCCAAGCGGGATGCGGAGCGTGAGAGGGCGGCTCCGCAAGGGCGCGCCCCAGGCGCGGGGAGGGAACTGCCGCGCGGAGACCGAACGCGCGTGCGTGTACGAGTCCCGCAGGTACTCAAAGGTAAGCACGGCCTCGACGCTGGAAAGCGGCCAATGCGCACGCCACCCGAGAAAGGGCTTCGACATCAGGTTCCGGATAGTGGCACGCACGTACCGGCCATACACCGGTACTTTGCAGCGCTCCTCCTGGAGCAGCATGGAGACTACGCGGGAGCCATACTCGGGGAGGCTGTACGCGTTCTTGGTGAAATAAAACTGCAGTCCCCGGGCGCGAACGAGCGGGAGCGCCTGCTCGAGCACGTCGTAGGGGTAGCGCATCTCCGCATGGAGGCTCTTGGTCCAGGGCGGCGGCGGCAACTCGACCGTGCCTCGTCCGCCGGAATAGTCCGAGGTCATGAAGTAGCGGTGAGAAAGCAAAGCGTCGGACATGGGAGCGGCGTTTTCTGGCACTTTCTACGCGATGTGGGTGCGAGTGTGGAAATGAAACAGCAGCAGGTCAGGCTGGGAGCAGCTCGGCCGGGCTATGGCCGGGCCGGCCGGCGAGCACCTCGGCAAGGGTCGTCTCATAGATGCGCGAAGCCGTGATGCGTTCGACGGCGCGGCGGCCGGCCTCAGCAACAGATTGCCGAAACGCTTCGTCCTCGTAAAATCTCTGGATCGATCCGGCAAGCTGGTCGACATTGCGGGCCTCGATCACCAAACCCTCGCGCCCATTTACCAGGAGCTCGGACGCTCCGCAATTCTTGGTGGAAATGCTTGGAACACCGTTGGCCATGGCCTCAAAGAGCGCCATGCCGAAGCCGTCGTCCACGCTTGGCAGCACAAACAGATCGCACCGCTGGTAGAACTCCGCAATGTTCGGGATGTAGTCGATGATCTCGACCGAAGGCAGCTCCTTCAGCAGTTCGGCAAGCTTCGGAAACAGAGAAAAGTCACTGCTGCTGCGGATGATCAGACGTGCATGCGGCAGGGCAAGCCGCTTCCATGCTTCAAGCAGGTACAGATAGCCCTTGCGCAAGGGCTGCCCGCCTAGCACGCCTACGGTAAACGGGGTGTTGCGCGCCAGGTGAATGTCACCCTTGGCTGCGGCGCGCCCGAGCAGGGGAGCCACGACGCACTTGTCGCGGAGGCCGGCCGGAAAGCTGCGCGCGGTGTAGTCCGATGGAGTCAGGATCATGTCCGCGACCTCGTACTCGGCCAATTGGCGCTCGCGGAACCACGCCGGCTCGGCCTCAAAGGCTGCGCCGACCTTGGCTGCCTCTTCGCGTACCAGCTCTTGCTGAAAGTCCACATGCGGGCAGGCCCGATCGAGGGCGAAGCGGCCTCCGCGCTGATGAGCAGCACGCCCGGTAGAAAGCGACTGGGTGGCCATGCCGATGACCAGGTCCGATTTCGGCATCGCGGCGGCTACCAGGCGATCCCACACGGTGATGCCATGGAGAAATGCCGTGCGTGGAACGGGAACCACTTTGCTGAGGATCTCGGCCGGGGAGGGAATGAAGTGAGTGGAAACGCTCTTCTCAAGCCCGTCGAAATACCGGCGCGGCGCCGAACTGTACACGCCCACAGACGAAGCATGCCGCGCCAGGGCGTTGGCCATCATGG
>CAXTPL010000149.1:4656-8993 GCA_964246065.1 uncultured Acidobacteriaceae bacterium | reverse complement strand
AAGCTCGGCGCCGGCGATAACCTGATCGTCGACAACCTGCTGGTCGACGCTGCCGACCCGAAGACTGTCTATGCCGGGGTATTTCAAGTCGATGCCCGCGGCGGCGGCGTGTATATCTCGCATGATCGAGGGCAGCACTGGGCTCCGGTGCCGACCATGGAAGGGCAGTCTGTGCGTGCGCTTACACAGGCGCCGTCCAACCCCAAGGTGCTTGTTGCCGGAGCGGTCGAGGGGGTCTTCCGCAGTGAAGATCAAGGCGAGCACTGGGCCAAGCTGAGCCCGCAGGACAGCACGGAACTGCACGAGGTCGAGTCGGTCGCGATCGACCCTTCAGACCCTAACACCATCTATGCCGGCACCTGGCATCTGCCCTGGAAGACCACCGACGGCGGTTCCCACTGGTCCAATGTGAAAGAAGGGCTGATCGACGATTCGGACGTGTTTTCCATCATCATCGACCCCAGTGCGCCGTCGGTTGTGTATGCCAGCGCCTGCTCAGGCATCTACAAGAGCCTCAACGGCGGAGCGCTCTTCCACAAGGTGCAGGGTATCCCGTCGACCGCACGCCGCACGCGTGTGCTGATGCAGGATCCGAACCAGCGTCAGATCGTCTATGCCGGAACCACCGAAGGCTTGTACAAGACCTCGGACGGCGGCACGGCGTGGTCGCGGCTGACCGGTCCGGATGTGATTGTCAACGATGTGTTTGTCGATCCAAAGGATGACAAGCACCTGCTGCTGGCTACCGATCGTAGCGGCGTACTGGAAAGCGAAGACGGCGGCGCGACCTTCCAAAGCTCCAACACCGGCTTTACGCAGCGCCAGGTGCAAAGCCTGCTGCTCGACGCCAAGATGCCGGCAACCATCTACGCAGGCGTGCTTAATGACAAGATTTACGGCGGGGTTTTTGTTTCCGACGATGGCGGGGCGAAGTGGGAGCAGCGGTCTCAGGGCCTCGAGGGCCGCGACGTGTTCACGCTCGCGCAGGCGGGCGACGGCACGGTCTACGCCGGCACAAGCCACGGGGTCTTCCGGCTGGTGAACGGGAGCTGGCAGCAGGCGGGCGAGCGTATCGTACGGACAGAAGAGAAGGTTGCTCTGCGCCCGGCCGCACACCATGCCAAGCGAGGAGCCGCAGGGAGCGCTAAAGGGAAGCCGGGAGCGCCGCAGCCAGTGGCGGCTCAAGCGGCAACTCGGGAAAAGGTCACCTCAGCCGGCCCGCTTGACGCTCGCGTCAACCAGCTCGCTCTTTCAGGCAACGTCTGGTATGCAGCCACCTCGGCAGGGCTCTTCCGCAGTGTGGATCAAGGTCAGGGCTGGGAAGGGCCGCTGCTTGACGCAAGCGAAACGCAGTTTGTCGGAGCCGATGGGGCGATCGCCATCGCCGGCCGCAGGGACAAGCTCGCGCTTTCTGCCGATCACGGCAAGACCTGGACGCCGATCCCGCTGCCGGGCACGCTGACCGCGGTGAGCGCGCTGGTTGCGGCGGGCAACGGCAGCCTGTGGGTGGGCGGCCGCGAAGGCCTCTTCTTCAGCGAAGACAGCGGCAAAAGCTGGAAGCAGCTGGCTCATCTGCCGCTGAGCGAGATCAGCGGCTTGAGCTACGACCCTGCTTTGAAGCGTGTGCTGGTTACCTCCCGCAGCTCCAACCTGGTCTTCGGCGTAGACGGTTCGGGTGGCGAGTGGAAGTGGTGGGACGCGGGCTGGAAGGTCCATGAGGTGCACTCTCATCAGGGCCGGTTGGTTGCGGCATCGCTGTACAACGGCGTTGTCATCGAGGGGGAGCCAGCCGCCGGGCCTCCCGCTACCGGAGCGCAGTAGCTCAAGCCATGCGCCTGCGCGAATGGGACCCGGCAAACCCGCACATTGAAGCAGACCTGGACCGGCTTTACGCGCTGGACCAGGTCTGCTTTCATCCCGGCGTGGCCTATACCCGGGCCGAGCTTCGTGCGTTTCTTGCTCATCCCAGCGCGTTCTCCGTTTTGCTCGAAGAGGTTTCCGGCTCACGCCCGGACGAGCCTGCCGCGCTGCTGGGCTTTTCGATCGGGCGAACCCTTCGCAGTCGCGGCCGGCCGATGTTTCATATCATCACCATCGATGTGGACCCGGGTGCCCGGCGCCGCGGGATCGGCTCGCGCCTGATGGACTGGATGGTCGCCCGGGGCCAGGCTTTGAAGGTGCACGCCCTACGGCTGGAGGTGGCGGTCGACAATGAGGACGCGCTGAGCTTTTACGGCAAGCTCGGCTTTGAAGAGGTAGGGCGCATCCCGGGCTACTACCTTGGCAAGACGGATGCGCTGGTGCTTGAACGCGCTGTCGCCCGTGCCGGGCCGCGGCGGTTGGCTTTCTGGTAGCCGCGGCAGGGCTCTATGGCTGCTCATGCAAAGCGTTGGCGGCCGCGACCAGGGCGGAGCGCGTTTCAGGGGTAGAAGCGCCGTGGGCGCGCCCAAAAACCCGCCCCCCCTTGTCGACCAGCAAGGCTACCGCGTTGTCTTCGCCCGGGATCGCCAGCTGCGCTAAAAACCTATGCAGGTCTACATACAGGGGGACGACCGAGCGCCATTGCTCCGGGTCGCTCTCGGTCGAGCGCAGGGATGCGTTGGCCCACCAGCGAAAGAGCGCGTTTTCGCGTTCCGCCACCGGCACCCGGTACGCGCGAAAGGCGAAGTTGGTGTGCTCGAGCGACTGAGCCGTCGCCGTCCAGCTCCCCACCTCGCCTTGCTGATTGGGAGCAAAGGAGAGCAGAAGCAGGTTCACCCGGCCTTCCAGGCCCTGCGGCAGCAGAATCTTCTGCTTGTCGAGCGAGTAGCTGCTGACGGTAGGGAAGACTGCGGAGGGAGATTGCTGTGCGGCTGATTTGACCAGCGAAACGCCGGCGGCACTGCAAAAGGCCGCCAGAACCAGGAGCAGCAAACGCACGCGCCCGCCGCGCCCGTACACCTGCCCTGTCGCCGTCCGGCGCCAGGGAACACGCAAGTTTGCAGTCATCACCCGCATCTTAGCAGTGCTGCCCACCGCGCACACCATGCCGCCGCCGCAACGCCGCGGTACGGTTTTGATCGTGCGCGGAGCGTGCGCAGCCTGAGCATACTTGCCGCCCCTTCGGCTCTTGTATCATGGACGGTGATGACAGCCCTTCTGGAACAGCGACGCCCCTTCGCCACCGACGATCACGCGCTCGGCCCCATTGCCGAAAAGGTGCTTGGCGGCGAGCGGTTGAGCTTTGAGGACGGCCTGGCTTTATACCGGTCGCCCGACATCCTGGCGGTGGGCTGGCTGGCGAACTATGTTCGCGAAAAGCTGCACGGCGATGTGACGTACTTCAACGTCAACCGGCACATCAATCCCACCAACGTGTGCGTGGCATCGTGCCGGCTGTGCGCGTTCGGACGCAAGAAGGACGCGCCCGGCACCTACACCATGGCGCTTGAAGAAGCGTGGGAGACGGCTGCGTCCGGCTACTCCGAGGCGGTCACCGAGTTTCATATCGTCGGCGGCTTGCACCCCGATCTCCCGCTCGAATACTTTCTCGACCTGGTCTCTGGCTTGAAGGTGCGCTTTCCTCTGGTGCATATCAAGGCCTTTACCATGGTCGAGATCGCCTTTCTCGCTAAGCGTGCCAAGCTTTCTATTCGCCAGACGATTGAGCGCATGATTGCCGCGGGCGTGGACTCGATGCCCGGCGGCGGTGCGGAGATCTTCGCCGACCGGGTCCGGCATATCATCTGCGATCACAAGATCGACGGCTCTGAGTGGCTTGAAACTGCTGAGCTCGCGCACACCCTCGGCTTGAAGAGCAATGCAACCATGCTCTACGGGCACGTGGAGAACGAAGAAGACCGGATCGACCACATGGTGCGCCTCCGTGAGGTTCAGGACCGCACACACGGCTTCCAAACCTTTATCCCGCTCGCCTTTCACCCGGATCACACCGCGCTCGAGCACCTGCCGCGCACCACCGGCATGGCGGATATACGGCAGATCGCGATCGGGCGGCTGATGCTCGATAACTTCCCACATATCAAGAGCTACTGGCAGATGGTCTCAGCCAAGATGGCGCAGATCGCCTTGCGGTTCGGCGCGGACGATATCGACGGAACCGTGATAGAAGAAAAGATTTACCACGACGCGGGCGCGACTACCCCCCAGGGCATGCGCCGTGAAGAGCTGGTCCGGCTGATCCGCGCCGCCGGTCGTGAGCCATTCGAGCGGGATACGATGTACCGTGCCGTGACTCGCTCCGAGGATACGTTCACGGTAGCAGTGTAGGCGTACCGCTCGGCGCGAAGAGCTCCGCCGCAGGCATGCACCGCCTGCCGCACACGCACATGCGTTTT
>CAXTPL010000149.1:0-4556 GCA_964246065.1 uncultured Acidobacteriaceae bacterium | reverse complement strand
CCGGGCCCTGCTTCCGCCAGTGCTCGCGCTTTGCCTGCCCCGCGAAGCTTGTCCCGGGTCCGTTTGCGCACCTCATTTGCTGCCAGCAGGAACAGCCCGGTAAAAGTGACGCTCAACAGCAGAACGGCCGTTGTGCCATGCAGCTGTTCCACATCGTTGTACAGGAGCGCCAGCCCGATAAACACGAACAGAATATGCGCGCAAAAAACCTCGAGCGACGCCTTGCCCAGGGTCAGGAAGGGCTCGACCGCAACCAGCGGAAACACGATCCGCCGCAACCAGTAGAAGACCATTGTGAATGCAACGAGGTTGAGCACGCGCAGCGGCCCGATGTGCCATTTATCGAGCGCAAAGGCCAGCGTAGCCTGCGTAAGGCGCGGCCCCAGCCAGCCGTGGCGCACCCCGAGGAAGAAGATGCAAGCGCCAGCCGACACGGCGATTGCCCAGCCAGGCACCCGCTTCAGCGGCACCTCCCCTTCAGCCGACTTAGCCCCCAGCCACAGCCCGGCCATCCAGACCGCCTGCCACGCCAGCAGGTTGAAGGCCCCTGTCTCCTGCAGGGGAATCTGCAAGTGGGTGAGCCGGACAACCTGCGCATGCAGCAGCTCGCGGCCGCCCATCTGCGCCGCCAGCCAGAGCGCACCGCTGGCAAGCAGCAGATTGCGCCAACCCCAGCGCACGCCGAAGGAGAGCACGACCGGGCTCGCCGCAAGGAAAACAACGTACATCGGCAGAATATCGAGCAGGGGAGGGCAGTAGAGCAGCAGCACGGAGCCCAGGATCGCCGTCGCCGGGTGCGCGATGTAGAAGTTGAGCAGGTTCGCAATTGCCGCGCGGTGCGTCGCTACGGCAAGCCCGGCGGCGACGGTAAACGCAAAGACGAGCATGAGCAAGTGAATGCCGTAGATCTTGAGCGCTCGTTTCCACAGCTTGGCTCGCAGTCCGGCCTCGTCGGCAAGTGCCTGGCGGCTATAGATGCGCGCCACCAGCAGCGCTGAAAGAAAAACAAACCCTTCTGCCGAGGAAACAAAGCCGAAGGGCTGATTGACCAGGTCGCTCATGCGGGTAGGCAGATGCGTCAGGGTCATCCAGACGAGAAAAAGCCCGCGCAAGGCGTCCAGCTCTGGTCGGCGCTGCATTTTCGGCAAGTGCATGGGGGGCGAAGGAAGGCTCACCGGCTTAGACGCGGTTTGCGCGGTCAAGTTTCACTTTCACGCTCGGGCCGGCCTGGTGAGAGAAGTGCCCATGCGGGCGACAAGCGCCGCGGCGGCACGATGCGGGCGCGCAGCGCGCGAGTGCGCGCTGAGTAGGGCGCGCCTGGTGCACGCGCAAGCGCAAGCAGCGCACAGCCTAGCTCAGGTACTCCTGAATAAACGGATCGTCTGAGTGCACCAGGTCGTGCGTCGATCCGTCGAAGACCAGCTTCTTCTCATGCAGAACAAGAAAGGTGACGGAAGGCTCAACCTCGCTGCCCGGCAGCTTTTTCATCTTGTTGGACTCCCGGTCGAATCGATGCGTGGCCAGGGTAAACGCGTCCTGGAGCCGATGCGAGACGAGCAGGGAACTGGTCCCGTACACGTCGCGCTGCTTCACAATCAGCTCGATGATGGTGGTTGAGGTGATCGGGTCCAGGCCGCCGGTGGGCGAGTCGTAGAGTAGCAGCTCGGGCCGGCTGATGATTGCGCGCGCAATGGAGACGCGCCGCCGCATGCCGCCTGAAAGCTGCGAAGGGAACTTGTCCACCGTTTGTTCGAGCTCGACAAAGCGAAGTGCTTCGCGCACGCGTCGCTCCACTTCTTCCGTCGGCACGCGCTCCTCGTTCAGCCGGTAGCCGACATTGTCGCGTACGTTCATTGAGTCGAACAGCGCGCCTTCCTGAAAGACCGTGCCGATGCCGCCGCGTAGAACAAAAAGATCTTCTTCGCGCATGGTATCGACCCGCTGGCCAAAGACGGTGATGGCGCCAGAGTCCGGCTTGATCAACCCGTTGGCAAGCTTGAGCAGAACGCTTTTGCCCACCCCGGCCGCCCCCAGCAGGATGCGCGTTTCTCCCGCGTGCACCTTGAAGCTGATATCTTGAAGCACCTGGTTGCGCCCGAAGCTGAGCGAAACATGCTCGAAAACCACCACCGGCTCACCCGGATGCCCCTGGCTCCAGCTTGTTTGCTGCGCCTGTTCCGGTTGCTCTGCGGTTTGCTCGGCCATTGCTCAGCGCCCAAAGATGGCGATCATCACGCGGCTGAGAAAAAAGTCGCTTGCAATGATCAGGATGGAAGAGGCAACGACGGCCTGCGTGGTGGCGCGGCCCACGCCCTGGGTGCCGCCCTTGGTATTCATGCCGTAAAAGCAGCCGATAGTCGAGATGATAAAGCCGAAGAAGATCGGCTTGATAAGCCCTTGCACGATATCGCCAAACTGCAGCGAATCGACCGCGCTGTGGAAGTATTGTCCGGGGTCCTGGGCCAGCATGAAGATCGAAACCGCTGCACCGCCCATGGTACCGATCGTGTCTGACAGGATGGTGAGAAAGAACAGCATCACGATAGTGGCCACGATGCGCGGCATCACCAGTTTTTTGCCTGGATCGGTGCCGAGTGCGCGCATGGCGTCGATCTGCTCGGTCACCACCATGGACCCGAGTTCGGAGGCCATCCCGGAGGCGTTTCGTCCGGAAACCATCAGGCTGGTGAGCACCGGTCCCAGCTCCTTGATCATGGAAAAGCTGACCAGCTGCCCGGTGATGGCGGTCGCCCCAAAGGTGGCAAGCGAGGCCGCGGACTGGAGCGCCAGCACCCCACCGGTAAAAAAGCCTGTGAACAAGACGATGGGAATCGACCCGACCCCGATCGAGTCTGCCTGCGTAAAGATGTCGGCCAGGTAAAAGGGCCGGCGGAAGAGATTGGACAGGGCACGGCCCGTAAGCAGCGCATACCCCTGCACAGAGCCGATGAAGTCTTTTGCTGCCCGGTCGAGTTTGCTATCTGCCATGCATTTTCTGCTTCGCCTGCCTCAGCCTGACGGGCCTGGTGGGTAGTGGATAGAACATCAGAGCCTTGGATGCATCCGACGCCCGGCACGACCCTTGGCGAGCATAGCAGAGGCTTGGGGCGCCTTACTCGCGAACCCGCTTCTTGATCTCGATCGTGAGCCGCTTGATCTTCTGGTTCAGCGTCGAAAGGGGGATGCGGAACTGCTCGGCCGCGTCGGTCTGGTTCCAGTTGCAGCGCTCCATCTTGTCGATGATGATGCGCCGCTCGATATCCTCAAGAATGTCGAACAGCGACGCATTTGGGTTGTGCTCGAGCAGGCTTGAGGAGTAGGAGCGCCCGGTGATGTGCGAAGGCAGCAGCTCCAGGCCGATCACAGGGCCGGACGAGAGCACCACCCCGCGCTCCATCACATTCTCAAGCTCGCGCACGTTCCCCGGCCACTCGTAGTCCATCAACGCCCGCAGCGCTTCGGGCGAAAGGGTGCGGACCGAAAGTCCGTTTTCCTCAGAAAAATACTTGAGGAAGTGTGTCGCCAGCGCGGGTATGTCTTCTCGCCGCGCGCGCAGCGGCGGCATATCGAAGCGGATCACGTCCAGCCGATAGAAAAGGTCTTCACGGAACTTGCCGTCGCGCACCGCTGTACGCAGATCGACATTGGTCGCGGTGATGATGCGGACATCGACCTGGATTTCGTGGGTGCCGCCCAGCTGCATAAAGCGACGGTCCTGCAGCACCCGCAGAATCTTGGCCTGGGTGTCGAGCGGCATCGTGCCGATCTCGTCGAGGAAGAGCGTGCCCCCGTTGGCAATCTCGAACAGGCCCTTCTTGGCGGAGATTGCAGAGGTAAACGCGCCTTTGACATGGCCGAACAGGGTGGACTCCAGCAGGTCGACCGGAACCGCGCCCGTGTTTACCGGGACAAACGGCTTGTCTTTGCGCGGCGAGTTGGCATGCACAGCCTTGGCGATCAGCTCCTTGCCCGTGCCGCTTTCGCCCTGGATCAGCACCGTTGCCCGTGACGGCGCCACCTGCGCGACCAGGTCGAAGATGCGAAGCATGACCTCGCTTTTGCCGACGATATTAGGGAAGTTGTAACGCTGCTTGAGCGCACGCTTGAGCTGGACGTTCTCTTCTTCCGTGCGGAAGCGCGCGATAGCCGCGCGAATATCGGCCAGCAACTTCTCGTTGTCCCACGGTTTCTGCACAAAGTTCTGCGCGCCGCCGCGGATCGCATCGATCACATTGTTCACCGTGCCATAGGCCGTCAGCATGATCACCGGCAGCTCAGGATGCCGCTCGCGGATGGAGGCGAGAATCTCGATCCCGTTGCGCCCCGGCAAAGCGAGATCGAGCAGCACGAGATCATAGGCATGCCGGCCAATCTGTTCCAGGCCCAGCTCGCCGTCTATCGCCGTGTCCACGCGGTAGCCTTCGAGCGAGAGCAGCGTTTCGAGCGACTCCCGGATGCCGGCTTCGTCGTCGATGATCAGGATGGTGTGTTCAGTGGAGCGGACGGGTGCGGGCGCACGAGGCGGGGCAAGGGTGGCCTCAGACATGCGCGGGCTT
>CAXTPL010000148.1:0-8994 GCA_964246065.1 uncultured Acidobacteriaceae bacterium | reverse complement strand
GCTCGCTGCTGCGGTTCCCCCGGCAGCCCTTGCACAGCAGGCCACCGTAGGCCAGTGGCAGAACGGCGCCAACCTGCCCTTCTTTCCTGTCCACATGCACCTGATGCGCACCGGCAAGCTGATCATGTGGCCCGGCGACGATGGCATCAGCGGCAACGACCCCCGCCAGTTCGATCCAGCGACCGGGAGCATTACTCCGCTTGCCCAGCCCGGGTACGATGTGTTCTGCAGCGGGCACAGCTTTCTGCCCGACGGGCGGCTTTTTGACGCAGGCGGGCATATCAGCAACAACGTGGGTCTCGCGTCCTCCACGATCTACGATCCGCTGACCAATACCTGGACCCGGCAGGAGAACATGAATCTCGGCCGCTGGTATCCGACCGACCAGGTGCTGCCGAACGGCGACGTGCTTGTTGTTTCAGGCGACGTGGACCTATCGACGGGCGAGAACTCGCTCCCCCAGGTGTGGCAGGCGGCGACCGGCACCTGGCGCAGCTTAAGCAATGCGCAACTCTCCCTGGGCTTGTATCCCACACTCTCCCTGGCGCCGAACGGCAAGGTATTTAATTCCGGACCGGCTGTGACGTCACGCTACCTCGACACCTCCGGAACCGGCCAGTGGACCCCTGTGGCCAACCACATCTTTCAAGGGGTGCGCGATTACGACAGTATGGTGATGTACCAGCCGGGCAAGATCATGGTCGCGGGTGGCAGCGACCCGGCGACGAATACTGTTGAAGTCATCGATCTCAACGCGCCGGTTCCGGCATGGCGAAATACAGCCCCGATGAAGTATGCGCGTCGTCAGCTGAACGCGACCATGCTTCCTGACGGCAAGGTGCTTGTCACCGGCGGCACAGGCGGCCCCGGGTTCAGCGATCCTGACCCAAGCGTTGCCACCTATGCCGCGGAAGAGTGGGACCCTGCGACCGAACAATGGACGACGCTGGCAAGCGCGACCATTCCGCGCTTGTACCATTCGATCGCCATCCTGCTGCCCGATGCCACCGTGCTCACAACGGGCGGCAACGGGTATACGCAGACAGAGATCTTCTCTCCACCCTACCTTTTTGCGGGTCCGCGACCGACCATCACTTCTGCACCGGCAAATGTGCTCAACGGCCAGACGGTTTTTGTTGCCACGCCGGATGCGGCAAACATCACTTCCGCGGCATGGATTCGCATGGCTTCTGTGACGCACACCCTCAGCATGAGCCAGGCGTTTTATAACTCCGGCGCAATTACCCAGGCGCCCGGCGGTATTAATATCACTGCTCCAAACGATCCGACCATGCCGGCCGGATTTTATATGTTGTTCATCTTGAACAACGGCGTGCCGTCGGTCGCCTCGATCATCCACCTTGGACCTACTCCGGCGCCTAACCCGGTGCCGGTCGCGCTCTCGTTAAGTCCTGCGAGCATCAGCAATGGCAGCTCCCCGACGTCGGTCACCGTGACCGGGAGCAACTTCACGACGGACTCTTCTGTGCAGGTCAACGGGGTGACGCTCGCGACCACCTTCATCAGCGGCACACAGATCAGCGCTGTTGTGCCGGTGAGCTACCTGGCGAACGTGGGAAGTGTGCCGCTCACCGTCTTTACTCCTTCACCCGGCGGCGGCCTTTCTTCTGCATTGCCACTCGCCGTTACCCAAGCCTCGGCACCCAACCTGACGCAGACAGGGTCCATTATCGCCAGGATCACGGCACCGATCGGCGGCGGCAATAAAAACCTTGAAGTAATTCGCGATGGAGATATGCCGCCGGTCGGCAACAACGACTCTCGCCGTGAATATGACACCTACAGCGGCGGAGCGCCTGCTACCGACGACTGGATCGGCTACCAGTACACGACGCCGCAAACCTTTGCGACCGTGGTCTTTCAAGAAGGGATCAACTTTGCTGACGGTGGCTGGTTCAACAACCTGAATGTGCAGGTCCTCCAGTCCGGTACCTGGGTCAGCGTCTCCAATCTTGTATCGACTCCTGTGTATCCGCCGAACGACGGCATAAGCTATGAGACCTATGTGCTGAACTTTACCCCCATCCAAGGGACCGCGATCCGTATCGACGGAGCCCCGGGCGGCACTTCGTACTTCATCTCAGTCGGCGAACTTGAGGTCTTTGGACCTGCCGCTGTCAGTGCACCCGCCACGGTCTCTTCTCTTACACCCAACGCAACCTATGCAGGCGGGGCTCCGTTTAGGCTGACGGTGAACGGCACGGGTTTTCTGCCGAGCTCGATCGTGCAGCTCAATGGAGCCAGCCTGCCAACCACCCTGGTGAGCTCAAGCCAACTGGTGGCAAGCGTGCCTGCCAGTGCGATCTCCGCGGCAAGTACCGCTTCCATCACGGTCATCAACCCTTTGCCGGGCGGCGGAGTCTCTTCCCCTGTTCCTTTTACCGTGATTACTCCGCCTGCGCCGAACCTGACCCAGACCGGTACCATCATCGCGCGTATCACAGCGCCCGTGGGAGGCGGGAATAAGAATCTTGAGGTCATTCGCGACGGCGATATGCCGCCGGTGGGCAATCGCGATTCAAGTCGCCAGTACGACACATACAGCGGCGGAGCGGTTGCGACAGAGGACTGGATCGGCTATGAATACGCCACACCTCAAACGTTTTCGCAGGTGGTCTTTCAGGAAGGGATCAACTTTGTCGATGGCGGCTGGTTCAATACGCTGAACGTGCAGGTACGCCAGGCCGGAGTGTGGACCAGTGTTACCGGACTCACATCGACCCCGGTCTATCCTCCGAACGACGGCATCAGCTACGAGACCTACACGCTGAATTTTAATGCGGTCAGCGGCGACGCGATCCGGATTGACGGAGCTCCGGGCGGCAGCTCCTACTTTATCTCTGTAGGAGAGCTTGAAGTCTTCGGTCCCGCAGCGGCTACTTCAACGCTGAACTCGATTGCACCTGCAACCGCAAATGCAGGAGACCCGCCCCTGAAGCTGGTGCTGACCGGCAGCGGATTTGACAGCACCTCAACGGTGGAGTGGAACGGGTCGCCGCGGCCTACGACTTTTGTCAGCGCGACGGAGCTGACCGCCGCCATCCCGGCCAGCGATCTGCTTACGTCGAGCTCCACCCAGGTAACCACTTACTCGGCCGTCTCAGGTACAAGCGCGCCGTTAACCTTCACCATCAACCCGGTGGCTGTGCCGAACCTCACCCAGCTGGGCACGATCATCGCAAAGGTGACCGCACCGACCGGTGGTGGCAACCACAACCTTGAGGTGATCCGCGACGGAGATATGCCGCCCGTTGGAAACACTGATTCCAGCCGCGAATACGACACGTACAGCGGCGGGTCCCCTGCCGGCGATGACTGGATCGGCTACCAGTATGCAACGGCGCAGACCTTTGCAAAGGTAGTCTTCCAGGAGGGCATCAACTTCCGTGACGGAGGATGGTTCAAGAACCTGAATGTCCAGGTGCAACAAGGCGGCGTGTGGGTGAATGTCAGCGGCCTAGTCGCAACCCCGGTCTACCCGGCAAATGACGGGATCCACTACGAAACCTATTCGCTGCAGTTCACTCCCGTCAGCGGAACGGCTATTCGGATAGAAGGCGCTCCCGGAGGGTCGTCCGCGTTTATCTCCGTAGGCGAGCTGCAAGTGTATGGGCAGCTGCCGCAAAGTCCCTCCCCGACCGTGACCTCCATGGCGCCGACTACCGCAAACAACGGCGACTCGCCGTTCCAGCTCACGGTGACAGGCACGGGCTTTGTAAACGGTTCGCAGGTCCAGTGGAACGGGGCAAGTGTGCCCACCGCCTACGTCAGCCCCACGCAGCTGCTGGCGACCATACCCGCTCTCGAGGTAGCGTCGGCTGGGGTGGATCAGGTGTCGGTGCTCAATGCCACGCCGACCCCGGGAATCTCTTCGGTGTTGAACTTCACGGTTAACCAGGCGCCGGTTCCAAACCTTACCCAGACCGGGTCGATCATTGCCAGAGTCACGGCTCCTACCGGAGGCGGGAACTACAACCTGGAGGTGATCCGCGACGGAGATATGCCTCCGCCGGGCACCCGAAATCCGAAGCGCCAGTACGATACCAACATGGGCGGCGCCCCTGCCAGCTTGGACTGGATCGGCTATCAGTACACGACCTCGCAGACCTTTACCAAGGTCGTATTCCAGGAAGGGATGAACTTCCCGGATGGAGGTTGGTTGCTCGCCGGTGGAATCCAGGTGCTGCAGGCAGGTGTGTGGGTCAACGTGACGAACCTGGTTTCTACGCCCGTCTACCCGGGCAATGATGGAACGGGCTTTGTGACGTACACCTTTACGTTCACCCCGATCAGCGGCACGGCAATCCGTATCGGGGGCCCCCCGGGCGGCAGCAGCGCGTTCTTCTCGATCGGCGAGCTGCAGGTCTTCGGGCAATAAGTCTTCGGGCGATCGGTCTTCGTGCTAAGGACTAACCCCGGTTCACTTCGCCTCCCGTGCTCGCAAGCCCGGGAGGCGATGCTTTTTGCTGTGGGTACCCCTCCCGGGTTCGGTCCCCCGTGCGGGGGTTAAGCTTGCCCGCTCAGCCCAGGTGCAGCACATAGGCATAGCCGAGCGTAAGCGCGCCGGTAAGCCCTGCCAGCAGCAGGCTGTGGCGCAGGGTAAAGCGAAACAGCCGCGCCTGGTCGGCGGCGCCGAGCCCGGTCGCTGCGGCGGCGATGGCGATGGTTTGCAGACTGATCATCTTGCCCATCACGCCGCCGGCGGAGTTGGCGGCAGCCATCAGCACCGGGCTAAAGCCGAGGCGGTTTGCGGTAACCACCTGCAGGTTGCCAAAGAGCGCGTTTGAGGAAGTGTCTGACCCGGTAAGAAAGACGCCAACCCACCCCAGCAGGGGACTGAAGAAGGGGAACAAGCGGCCCGTGGAGGCAAAGCCCAGGCCGAGCGTAGCTGTGGCGCCGCAATAGTTCATCAAAAACGCGATCGCGAGCACGGCTGAAACGGTAATCGTGGGCAGGCGCAGCTCCCAGGCAATGCTCCTGAGGATGCCCCCGAACTGGCGCGGGCCGATCCCGAGGCAGGCGGCTGAGAGGAGCGTGGCAAGCATGCATGCGGTGCCCGCGGCCGACAGCCAGTTGAGCGTAAGCACGGCATGGTACGGCGCGGGCACGGGAACGATCGGCGGCATGCGGCGGACGGCATCGTGCAGAAAAGGCCAGCGCAGGGCGAGCGTAACGGTGCTCATGGCGCGCTGCACGGGTGTCCAGCCCCACAGGAGCACGCAGGCAACCAGCAGCCCGTAGGGGAGCCACGCGGTCAGCACCGCGCGTGTCGGTGGGTGCTGGGCAATGGAGGCGGATGCGGGCTGCGGCCGCGCCTGGAGCGGCAATGCCGGGGCGGACCCGGCGTGGCGATGGGTGAAGCGCTCGAGCAGCGGGGACGTGGTGGCCCCAGGCCCGAGGATGGGGCGTGCCTGCCAGTGCCGCAGCAGCACGACCAGGGCAGCCATAGCCGCGATGGACGAAAGAATGTCAGTAAGCTGGGGACCGAGAAAGGTAGAGATGCTCCACTGCACCAGGCCGAAGACCAGGCCTGTGAGCAGCACCGGGGCCCAGATGCCGGACATGGCCGCCGCGCCGCCCAGCGCGAGCATCAGGTAAAGCGGCAGCAGCATGGCGAACGGCGTGTCGATAGCGCCTACCGCCGCGCTGAGCCTGGCCACGGAAAGGCCGGTAGTGCCGGCAAGCGTGAAGATCGGGATGCCGATCGAGCCGAAGGCCACCGGAGCGGTGTTGGCGAGCAGGCAGGCCGCCGCCGCACTCCACGGAGAAAAGCCGAGCCCGACCAGCATGGTGGCAGCAATGGCCACCGGCGTACCGAAGCCCGCTGCGCCCTCAAGAAAGGCGCCAAAGGTAAAGGCGATCAGCAGGGCCTGGAGGCGCGGGTCCGGGGTGAGGCGTCCGATGGAGTTCTTGATGATCTCGAACTTGCCTGCTTGGCTTGTAACGCGAAACAAGGCCAGCGCCCAGAAGATGATCCAGGTAATAGGGAAAAGGCCAAAAGCAGCGCCATAGGCCGCCGCACTGAGCGCGGGGCGTACCGGCATGCGGTAGCCGCCACAGGCCAGCGCAAGTGTGACCGCGAGGCCGGCAAGCCCTGCCGCCCAGGCAGGCCGCCGAAAGATGCCGAGCAGAAGAAGCAGGGTGAGCACGGGCAGCGCCGCCAACGCCGCCGAGACGCCGATGCCCTGGCCGAAGAGCAGATACGTCTGATCCCAGGTCACAGTCTCCTCCTCCGGTGCGACGCGGCTACCCGCTGAGGGGCGGCCTGCGAGATGCGGCGCCCCCTTTCCAATGCGGGCGCCGCCCCAGACCTACCCAGTAGGGGCGCGATCCCCTGGGCTCCGCGAGGCTAAACCTGAAGCGCCTTCATGTAATCGGCGTCGATCTTCAGCGCCTGGTAGGGGTCCATATCAAAGGCTTCCTGCTCGACAAAGTAGTGCTTGATGCCGCCGGCGCGCTTTGCCGCTTCAAAGATGGAGCGATAGTCGGCTGTGCCTTGCCCTAGCTCGGCGGCCGGTGGCGGCTCGGTCGGGGTGACCTTGGTTTCCACGCGCTTGAAGTCCTTGACGTGCAGCATGGAGATGCGGTTTGCATACCGCCGCAGGTAGGCTACCGGGTCGCCGCCGCCGACCACCACCCAGCCGCAGTCCATCTCAAAGGTGACTAGCGTGGGGTCGGTCAGGCGCAGGAGCTCGTCATAAGGCACAAAACCCCCCTGCTGGGCAAACTCCATCGTGTGATTGTGGTAGCCGAAGCGCAGCCCTGCGGTCTTGACCAGCTTGCCGACCCGGTTGAACTGCTCGGCATTCCAGCGCCAGTCCTCCAGCGTAAAGGCACGCTCGCGGTTGGCGTAGGAGGTGTCTTTGACGCGGTTCGGATCCTTGAAGCCAGGAAAGGAGCAGATGATGTATTCCGCGCCAATCTCGTGGTGGAAGTCGATGATCTTTGCCAGGTTCGGCTCGAGGTTGGTCCAGGCATAATGCCCGCTCACGCAGCGCAGCCCGGCGTCGTCCATGGCTTTTTTGACCTCGGGTGCAGTGTGGTTGTAAAAGCCGGCGGCTTCGACCTCCTGGTAGCCAAGCGCGGCGATCCGGTGCAGCACGCCTTCATAATCCTTGGGCAGCATCTCTCGTACCGAGTAGAGCTGCAAACCGAGTGGGAGCCCCAAAGGCGAGCCCAGCAGGCGCAGGGGCGTGGCAAGCAGGCTGAGCGCGGCAGCGCCGGAAAGGCCGCGCAGGGTGAACTCTCGACGGGTGAGCTGGGGCATGCATCCTCCATGGTGCGAAACAGCATGGGCATCATAGCGGGCCTTGCGCGCATGTGTCGCCTGCAGCGGCGCAGGCCGTGACTTTGGCCGTAAATTTGGCAATGACGAGGAATACGCCGTGGGGCATCTTAATCGCTTAAGATAGTCGCAGCCCTCGCCGCTCCCGCCTCCGCAGAAGCGAAGGGGAAAGCTCCAGGGCCAATGCGCTTTGATCCGCAGAAACCTGCCACGATCTTCTTTCCACCCGCTTCTGGAGAGTTCCCAAACATGCAGGATAGAGTGGGGAGGATGGTCAAGGGTGACGCAAAAGGGTCGCGAAGCATCGGGCGGCGCGGCAGGTATGTGCGCTGGGGCGCCCTGCTGACGGTGTATGCGTGCTCGGTTGCTGCTCCGTGCGCCGGCGCGCAGCAGCTCAGCCTGCACGAGGCCGTGCAGCAGGCGCTTGCCGGTCCGCAGGGGCAGGCTATCGCGAGCCGGGTGGAGCAGGCAGCGGGGAGCGTCCGCCAGGCGGGCCTCGGCATCAACCCGCGCCTGTTTCTCCAGTCGGAAGATTTGCGCCCATGGGATAACGCCTTCAGCTTTACGCAGCAGACTGAGGATTATGGCTACGTGGACCAGACCTTTGAACTGGATGGCAAACGCCACAAGCGAGTGACCGCGGCCACGGCGCGGCTGGACCAGGCCCGGGCAAACGCGGACCTGGCACGGGCGCAGATTGCCGGCCGTGTGGCGGCCGCTTACTGGAATGCCGTCGTGCTCAGAGACACGGCGCACCTGCTCGAGCAAGACATGAACGCGGTGGACGAGATGGTCCGCTACCACAAGGAGCGCGTGGATGCGGGCGCCATGCGCGGCATCGACCTGCTGCGGATGCAGATCGAGCGCGACCGTCTGCTGCTGGCCCTGCGCGCGGCGGAGCGCGATGCCGAACAAGCGAACCTTGAGCTGTTTCGACAGATGGGGACGCGGCCGCAGCCGGTCGTGGCTTTAAGCGAAGCCTTGGACGGCATTGTGCCGGTCGAGCCAGTGGCGCTGGGCGCGGTGCTGGGCCGGCGTGCCGACGTGGCGGCCGCGCGTGATGCGGTAGCAGCGGCGACGGCCGAGGTGAGGCTGCAGCGCGCCAACGGCGTCCCGGATCTCGATCTGCTGGGCGGGTACAAGCGCAACTCCGGCGCGAACACGGCCTATGCAGCGCTCCAGATTCCGCTGCCCTTCCACAATCGCAACCAGGGTGAGATTGCCCGGGCGCAGGCGGGGGTGTCTGCCGCTGAGGCCGACCTGGCGACGCTCGACATCCAAGTGAGGGCCGAAGTGGCGCAGGCCGAGCAGGCCTACGCGCGTGAGCAGGAGATGGTGCAGCGGCTTTTGCCGGAGATGCGCGCGCGAGCCGGGGAGAATCTGCGGCTGATGACCGAAGCCTACAGGATAGGCGGCGTGGACCTGCTGCGCTTCCTCGATGCAGAGCGAACTGACTACGAGGTGGGGGTAAGCGCATTGCGCATGGAGGCGGACTACCAGCAGGCCGCGCTGCGGCTGCAGTTGAGCTACGGGGTGCAGCCGTGAGGCGCGCGCAGGCACGATGGCTGGTCGCACTGGCCTGCGCTGCCTGCCTGGCGGCCGGCTGCAAGGGGGGCGAGGGCAGCAGCGGCGGCAAGAGCGGAGGTGCGGGCGGAGCCGGCGCGAGTAGCAAATCCGGCGACCGGGGC
>CAXTPL010000147.1:303-9054 GCA_964246065.1 uncultured Acidobacteriaceae bacterium | reverse complement strand
GTGTTCGTGATGACGTTGCAGAGCCATGCAGCCCGATAACTGAAGTTGGAGCACTATGCCGCTGCAGAAGCCCTACAAGCGCGTTCAGAACAATAGGTTAGGAGATGGCCTTGACTCGCGTGCCGGCTTTGGCGCGGCGTTGATTGCTTCTCTCCTCGTTCTTGTCATCGGTACTGTCGCCCGAGCTCAAACGGACTCTAAAGAGCCGCCGGCAGTGCAGCATGTGCCGATCTGGATGGAAGGGGCCATCTTCTACGAGATTTTTCCAAGAGCTTTCTCTTCCGCCGGAACGCTAAACGGTGTGACGGCAAGGTTGGACAACTTGCAAAGGCTCGGGGTCAATGTGCTCTGGCTCATGCCGATCCATCCTGTAGGCAAGGTAAAGAAAATGGGCACGTATGGCAGCGTGTACGCAGTCAGCGACTACTATGCCGTCAATCCGGACCTTGGAACGAAGGATGACCTGATACGCTTGGTCCAGGCCGCCCACGAACGCCATATGCGCGTTATTCTCGATGAGGTTCCGGATCATACGGCCTGGGACAGCGTCATGATGTCGCACCCAAGTTATTACAAGCAAGATGCTGCTGGGAAGGTGCTGTACCCACATAGCTGGACAGATGTGGCTGCATTAAATTATGCCGAACCTGCTCTGCGTAAATATATGATCGAGATGTTTGCTTATTGGCTAAAAACCTTTGATCTAGACGGCTTCCGGTGCGATGACGCTGGCGATGTGCCCACGATGTTTTGGGACGAGGCGAGCGCCGCACTGCGAGCGATTCGACCGGATGTCCTTCTTTTGGCGGAGGCTTCCCGGCCTGATTTACTCCGGAACGACTTCAACATCGACTATGGTTGGCCGCTGCTTGAAACGATGAATCAGGTGATTATGCACGGGAGGCCGGCATCGGCCGTGCGCGAAGAATTCATGGCGCAGCAGGCCCGGTTTCCGGCCGGCAGCTGGCACATGCTGGTAAGCGATGACCACGACACACGCCGGGCAATCGATCGCTATGACGCCCAAGGCGCGCTCGCGGCTTCAGCATTAGTCTTCACGTTGCCTGGCGCTCCCATGCTGTACAACGGGATGGAAGTCGGGGATGCAACCCCGTCCTCGGGCCCGGCATTGTTTGAGAAGGTGCCGATTTTCTGGCAATCCGGTCAGGTAGAACGTTCCTTCCCAGAGTTTTACAAGGCCATGATTCCCCTGCGAAAGAGCTCACCCGCTCTGCGGCATGGCGAGCTTATCTGGATCCATAACTCCGATGAAAACCATGTCGTGACATTTCTGCGACGCTCATCGGAAGAGACGGTCCTTGTCGCCGTAAACCTCGCCAACAGTCGCTTCGCCGGGATGGCTGAAACAGAACCGGGCTCTTGGAAAGAGATTGATCTCGGAGATTTCGAACACCGCGGCGAAGAGGGTATGCCTACCGCCCAGCCTTCGGCTCCACGCCCCCCTGTCGCTCTGCCGGGCCTTTCTTTGCCGCCCTTCGGAGTTCGTATCTTTCGGAAAGCTCAAGCCGCATCACGGTAAGCGCAAGGCATTGATGAGCGGATAGGAGTTGCTTTGACCATGGTCTGTTCGAATTTCGAATCTCTTCCATCTGGACATTGCGATGCCGCAGCGAAGACCTCGCGGCCTCGACTTGCTCTCGGTGTCATATTACTCGCGTTTGGATTCCTCGTTAGGCCAGTTGCGGCACAAGCTCCTGCTATGCGAGCGTTGCCGAACGGAATGCTTGTACAGACCCGAGATCAGGTGATGCAGATAACCGCCCTGCGCGACGATGTATTGCGGGTGCGCGTTTGGTTGAAAGGTCGGGAACCGGAGGACGCGTCCTGGGCTGTATTGCCGACAGCGTTGCATAGCACGGCCAGCGTCAGCTCGGAGGCTCACGGCTTTGCGACTGGGAAGTTGCGGGTGTCTGTAAACGCCGACCTGGCTCTTACCGTATCTGATCTTGCCGGTGTTGTTCTGCAGCAGGACGCAGAATCCATTGTCCGCAGAGACAATCGCTTCCGCGTGTTCAAGCAGTCCACAGTAGAAGACCACTTCTTTGGGCTGGGTGATAAACCGGGCCCGCTGGACCGGGCGGGCGAAGCTTTCACGATGTGGAATACCGACCACTTCGGCTGGCAGGAGTCGACGGATCCGATTTACAAAAGCATCCCCTTTTTCCTGCAGATGCGGGAGGGGAGAACGTTGGGTGTCCTCCTTAATAACACCTTTCGAAGCTTCTTTGACTTTGGCCGCGAGAACCCGCACGAGTACAGCTTCGGTGCTGAGGATGGTCCCCTAGACTACTTCCTTCTTTATGGGCCGGAACCCAAGCAAGTCCTAACGACGTACGCGTGGCTCACGGGCCCAACGCCGCTGCCCCCGCTCTGGTCCCTCGGCTTTCAACAATCTCGCTATACATACTCGCCCGAGTCCCAGCTTTTGGACGTGGAACATCGCCTCCGGGCGGACCACATTCCGAGCGATGCACTTTGGTTGGATATCGACTTCCAGAAGAACAACATGCCCTTTACGGTCGATCCGGAACGGTTCCCAAATTTCCCGCAGTTGGTGTCTAAGCTTGCTGCTGACCGATTTCACCTTGTCGTTATTACAGATCTTCACATAGCACGGCAACCAAACATTGGCTATGCTCCATACGACTCCGGCATCGCCGGTGATCGCTTTGTAAAGCTCCCGGACGGATCCACCTACGTGGGCAGCGTATGGCCTGGACCTTCTGTATTTCCCGAGTTCACGCAGGCCCAAACCCGCAAGTGGTGGGGTTCGCTGTTCAAAGAGTTCGTCGCAGACGGCGTGGCCGGCTTTTGGAATGACATGAACGAACCCGCCGTTTTCGAGGTGCCGACCAAGACGATGCCGGACGATGTGCAACATCGTATCGATGAAGCAGGCTTTGCAAAGCGCACAACGAGCCATCGTGAAATCCACAACGTGTACGGCATGTTGAATAGCGAGGCTACCTATGACGGCGTGCTTGCTTTAAGACCGGATGAGCGGCCCTTTGTGATGACGCGCGCAAGCTTCGCCGGCGGCCAGCGTTATGCCGTCACGTGGACCGGAGATAACAGCGCCACGTGGAATCACCTTCGCATGACGATGCCGCAGCTGATGAACCTTGGGCTGAGTGGGTTTTCGATGGCCGGAGCCGACGTCGGTGGCTTCGCGGGATCGCCATCCCCTGATCTGTTGACGAAGTGGTTAGAAATCGCTGCTTTTCAGCCGATTGATCGTGATCACTCCGCCAAAGGAACCCGGCCGCATGAAGTGTGGGTTGATGGGCCCGGACAAGAGGCGATACGACGGCGCTTCATCGAAGAGCGTTATCACCTGCTTGCTTATCTGTACACGACAGCGGAGGAGACTTCGCACGACGGCGTCCCCCTGATGCGCCCCCTATTTGTGGAGTTTCCCCATGCAACCAGCAATGACCACCCTATCGATCTGGATGACAACGGAAGCGAGTTTCTGGTTGGCAAGAGCCTCCTGGTGGCACCCAATCCCTCTCCGGACGAGATAGCCGCCTACGAGGTTCATCTTCCGCCTGGTACCTGGTACGACTACTGGACGGGGGAACGATTTGAAAGAAAGCAAAGGGCACACGCAAAGGACCTGGAGCAGCGCGACAAACTTGCTGTGGACAGCCCCTTGATGATCCAGCCGAGTTTGGAAACGCTTCCTATCTACGTACGCGGTGGCAGCATTGTTCCAATTCAACCTTTGACGCAGAGCACGGAAGAAAAGCCGGTGGGACCTCTTACGCTTCGCATTTACCCGGCGATTGATCCATCAACGTCTTGTGCAGGAGAAGTGTACGCCGATGATGGGCACAGCTTTGCTTATCGTAAGGACGTTTTTGCCCGCGTGCGCTTCTCTTGTTCGCTCGCTACCGACGGTTCGATGAGCGTGACCATCGCGCCGCAGCAAGGCAGCTTTGTCCCATGGTGGACGCAGTACCGTCTTGAAGTCTACGGCTGGACACCAAAACGGAGCACAGCAAGCTACGGTACATCGAGCCAGCCTTTAGAACGAAGCCGGACGGGTTGGAGCGTGACAATTGAGGCAAACAGTCTCGGCGGGGTAGTGCAACTTCGTTAACCCTTGCAACCGCAAACCTCAACATCTTTCATTGTGAACTTTAGAAAGAGATCCACCGCTGCACTGGAGAAGGCACATGGCTACTCATCTCAGGGTTTCTCAGCTGTCATTGCACTTTGCGTCATTCCTCATCCTTGTTGCAGGGTTTGCGGCCGCCTGCCCCGCTCGTGCGCAGGCTGACCCTCCCATTCCGACCGGAGACATTCGCGTTCATTACTATCGGCCGGACGGCAACTACACCGGCTGGACGGTTTATGCCTACAACGATACGACAGAGCCGAATGACTTTGCCGATGGCCCGGTCCCTGTCACCGGGAAAGATGCGTTTGGGGTGTACTTTGATATCGGCGTTACGGCCACGGCTCAAAACGTCGGGCTCATTCTTCACAACGGTGCCGTTAAAGATCCTGGCGGCACAGAGTTTGTGGATCCCGCAACCCAGGGCAGGGAGTACTGGCAGCTTTCCGGTAGCGTGTCTTTGAGCACGACGATGCCGACGGTCGGGCAGGACCCGGCGATTCCGGCCAATCATGCCCGCATCCATTACTACCGGCCGGACGGTAACTACGATAACTGGGTGCTGTATGTGTACGGGGCGACCACCGATCCTAATGGAAACTTTTGCGGCACCAATGATTATTTTGCCGGCTACGATAGCTACGGCCCGTATTTTGACGTAGCCGTAGTTCCAGGCCATCTGGGTTTTATCATCCACAACTGCACCACTGGCACGAAAGACCCGGGACCGGACCAGTCTTTGCAGATTCCACAACAGTCGGAGGGCTGGGTGGTCTCGGGCGATCCCACCGTCTTCCTACAGCCGCCAACCACGGCGCAACTATTGACTGGCCCCTTCAACCAGCTGCAGGCGTACTGGATCGACGGTACAACGGTCGCAATCCAACCCGAGTACTTCCAGGCAAGTGAGACATACGCTCTGAACGCCAGCCCTAGCGCCGGCCTGCAGATCACGGCCACCGGCCTTACTGGCGGCAGCTCCATTCCGCTCACTCCGTTCTCAGGTACTTTGACCGCGGACGAGCTCACGCGCTTTCCACAGCTCGCAGGCTATGCTCTTTTCAAGCTGCCACAAGGCATTCAGCGCTCGATCCTGACGGCCGCTCTAAAGAGTCAACTCGAAGTCTCCGCTTTAGCGTCAGATGGCACTTTGAAGTACACCACAGGGGTGCAGACTTTTGGCGCCCTTGATGCCTTGTTGGGTTACAACGGCAAGCTGGGAGTCGTGTTTCGTCACCAAGCTGAAACCTCATGGTTTGATTGGGAAGATGATGATGGATATCCAGTCAAGATCAAGGTGTGGGCTCCCACGGCACAGAGTCTCTCACTGCTGTTGTTCAACAAGGCGAGGGACGCGGCCCCTGAACAAACGATTGCTATGCACGAGCATGAGGGGGTGTGGATCGCCGATGGCGACAACGATTGGCGGGGCAAGTATTACCAATTGCAGGCGAGGGTGTACGTCTCAACAGACCAGGCGATTGACACAAACATCACAACCGATCCTTATTCAACGGATCTGTCGATCAACGGCCTGATGAGCCGCATCACTGACTTGCATGCAGACGAGACCAAGCCTCCGGCTTGGGACTTCACATCCTCCCCGGCGCTAGGCAGCATGAACGACGTAAGCATCTACGAACTACACATTCGTGACTTCAGCGTTGGTGATCCGACCGTTCCTCAGGGCCTGCAAGGCACCTACGAGGCTTTTGCAGACCCAAGAACCGATGGCATGCGCCATCTCCGCAAGCTTGCACAATCCGGATTGACATCCATACACATCATGCCGAGCTTTCACTATGGAAGCGTCAACGAGGATAAGACAACGTGGCAATCACCCGGGACTCTATCGCCCAACCCGCCTGACGGAGAACAACAGCAGCAAGCCGTTGCAAGCGTGCAAGAGTACGATGCATACAACTGGGGTTACGACCCAGTGCACTACATGGCTCCGGCAGGCCAGTACGCCGTCGATCCCAATGATCGTGTCCGGGAGTACCGGACCATGGTCGAGGGCCTGCATGCAACCGGTCTGCGCGTCATTCAGGACGTCGTCTTCAACCATACGTACACCAGTGGTGAGGATCCGACCGCAAACTTCGACGAGCTTGTGCCTAACTACTATCACCGCCTCGACGCGAACGGAGTTCTGGAAACGGGCTCATGCTGCGCAGATACTGCAAGCGAGCATCGCATGATGGAAAAATTAATGATCGATACGGTCCTTCTCAACGCAAAGGAGTACAAGATCGACGGCTTCCGCTTCGATGCCATGGGGTTGCACTTCGTCTACAACATGGTCGACATCCGTAACGCATTAAACGCGCTCACGCTGGAAAAAGATAACGTTGACGGGAAAAAGATCTACTTATATGGTGAAGGCTTCCAAATCGCTGAAGCGGCCAACAATGCCATCGGACCAAACGCGAGCCAGCTCAACCTTTATGGTACGGGTATCGGCAGCTTCAACGATCGGATACGCGACTCGATTCGTGGGGGCTACATCTTCGCCTCGGACAATGCTTCCCTTCAAACCCAGGGTTTTGCGACCGGTCTCTTCACCGATCCCAGCGCCTACACCAGCCAAACCACCGCCAACTCCGACCAGCTTGCCTCCTTGCTCAGCGAGGGCGATCTTATCCGCAACAGTCTAGCCGGTGCCCTGAAAGACTATACATTTACAAACGCGCAAGGACAGCCTGTTACGGGGGCCCAGTTGAACTATGGCGGGCAGCCTGCAGGCTACGCGGCCTCTCCGCTAGAGGATGTCAATTACTGCTCGGTTCACGACAATCAGTCGCTGTTTGATGCCATTCAGTTCAAGTCCGCGGCTTCGGACACGATCGCCACCCGTGCTCGGCGGCAGGTGCTTTCTATGAGCCTGCTCACCCTCGCGCAAGGGATTCCGTTCTACTTTGCTGGCGATGACTTGCTCCGGTCCAAAGATATGGATAACGGCGCCTACAACTCAGGTGACTGGTTCAACAAAATCGATTGGAGCGGCACGGGAAATAACTGGGGCATCGGTCTTCCGATTGCCAACGTGAACCAGGCGCAATGGCCGATCGAACAGCCGTTGCTTGCAAACACCGCACTGAAGCCAACTCCAGAGAACATTGCGAGCACCACCAACGCCTTCCAGGAGTTTCTGCAGATTCGCTACAGTACAGGCTTGTTCCGCATGGTGAGTGCCAAGGAAGTCCAAGCGAATCTCAGCTTTTTGAACACGGGACAAAATCAGATTCCCGGTCTAATCGTTATGAGGTTGGACGACCACGGTCGGACGTATGGAGGAGCACATCATATTGTCGTCTTCTTTAATGCATCCACGGAGCCTGCCACGTTTACAAGCAGCGCTCTAGCGGGAATGCCGTTTCATTTACATCCCGTACAACAGCAGTCATCCGATCCCTTATTAGGAAAGGCGACCTTTGCGGCAAAAGACGGAACGGCAACAATTCCTGGTTTGTCCACTGTTGTGTTTGTGGATGATCTGGAGTAGAAGGCATTACAACGAGATTACCCGGGCGGTACTGTCGAGTTGATCCGACACCAATGGCGCAATAGGCCGATGTAGCTGCGGATGCTGTTATCGCCTCCTGGATTGTGTTGTTCAAGGGACTGCCGACTGAAATAGTATCGCTACGGTACAGGCGTTGATCACAGCATCTGGCGGCCAGGCGAGTGGGTAGAAGTTGCTTGCAGGAAAGTCCTTGGACGGCGCAGTCAATTAAGCTCGTTTCGCGATAACGCACCAGGCAGCACGCAGGCTATGGTCAGCAAAGAACGACGCAGAAGTCCGCTTTCTATTCCTACTCTTCTAGCTCGGGGCTGGTGCTGGTGGGATCGGAGGCATCAGCCACTCGTGATTCGAGTTCAACCTTGCTCTGGATCAGCAGTGTCTGGTTGTAGGGCGAGGGGCATCAATCGTACCCGACATGCACCGGAGTCGGGTTGGTAACATCCCAGGCGGATAGGATCGAGTAGCTGACAGTCTTGTGGTTGTATGTCAAAAACAGCATATATTTCTGATCAAACTCGATAGGAATCTCAACTGACGGAAAGTCCTGCCGTATCACAAAGCCGTTGCGGATGGGGATAGTTCCTGCCGGGTACATGACGGAGAACTGATCCCCCTCGCTGCCCTGGGGCTGGCGAGTCAACTCCTTGTCGACCTTACAATCGACCACCGTATACACGTTGGAGCGGTCGCGTCCAAAATATGGCTGGGCGGCGACCGGCGTCGCATAACCACCCGGCTGCTGGCGGCGGTCGCAATGGCTCCGCCGCGTGTTGAGCGGAAGCTGCGCCTCGGTCAACGCTTCTTCGAGCGCATCGATGTTCCGGTCATGTTCCCGCCTAGTATTTCGGGCGCGAGCCGGTGATGCTTAGACTGCCCGCCGGGGTTCAAGCAAAGGGCCCGAGCCCAGTTTCAAGCCTACTTCCAGGCTAGTCCAAGCCCGGTGAGCCTGCCTACTGCGCTGCTACCGGCACCGAAACGTCGGTCGTCTCCCACTTAACGTGCAGCTCGGTGGCGGCGCCGTGCGTGTTTTCAAAGCTGATGCTCATCTTTTCCTGCGGCTTGGGCAGCGAAGCCTTCTTCATGT
>CAXTPL010000147.1:0-293 GCA_964246065.1 uncultured Acidobacteriaceae bacterium | reverse complement strand
GTCCTGCTTCTCGTCGTACTGGGTGCCCCACTGGCCGGTCTGCTTGTTGATGATGAGCTTCCAGGTTCCTTCTGAAGGCAGTGTGTACAAGGTATAGGTACCGGCCGGAACGCCCGCGTCGCCCACCTTGAGCGCCACCGAGGTCTTGAAGAGCGTTGCCGGGTTGGCGCCCGTGCGCCACACCTTGCCGTACGGCACCAGGCCGCCCATGATCTTGCGCCCGCGCATGGAGGGCGCGTTGTAGTGCACCGTCACCTCGTGGCCGTTCAGCGTTACGCTCGCGTCCGCCGGCG
>CAXTPL010000146.1:0-9067 GCA_964246065.1 uncultured Acidobacteriaceae bacterium | reverse complement strand
GTTTTAGGGTCTGAGGTTGCGGCGCTGAGGTTGCGGGGCTGAGTTGCGGGGCTGAGTTGCGGGGCTGAGTTGCGGGGCTTGCCGCTGCGGCCTTTTCGCGGTGGTGGTGACGCGTCAGAAGACGTGCCACGGGCGTGTGCGAGGTGTAGGGGAAGATCCGCCTTCGGGTCGGTAGGATCAGTGGGTCGGTTGGGTCGTTCGGGTCTGTTTAATTAAGGTAAAACGCAGATCCTTCGCTGCGCTCAGGATGACAACGCCCTTAGGATCACAGCGCCTCAAGCACCTGCGGAAGTCCTACGCATCTGCAGCAGTCCTCAGCACCTGCGGCAGCATCCTTCACCGCGACATCATCCTTTACCGCGGCACCACCAAGCACCGCGCAGCACCATCAGCCCAGGAGAACGCTTCTACCCTTGTCTCGCTACGCCCAACCCATGGCCCGCCTTATCGAGGAGCTGCGCAAACTGCCCGGCGTCGGCGCGAAAAGCGCTCAAAGGCTGGCCTTTCACATCCTGCGCGCCAGTGCGGACGATGCCGCTGCGCTTGCCGGCGCCATCGAGGAGCTGAAAGCACGTTTGCGACTTTGCACGGTCTGCAACAACATCACCGACGTTGATCCGTGTCTCTACTGCACCAGCGCTACGCGCGACCACCGGGTGGTCTGCGTGGTGGAGGAGCCGAGTTCGATCGAATCGGTTGAGCGGACCCGCGGCTACAACGGCGTGTATCACGTGCTGCACGGTACGCTCTCGCCGCTGCACGGGGTAGGCCCGGAGCAGCTGCGCACCGCCAATCTTTCGGCGCGGGTCGCGCGCGGCGACTTCGACGAGGTCATCCTTGCCACCTCGCCCACGCTTGAAGGCGAAGCCACCGCGGTCTACCTGCTCGACCTGCTGCGCGGAGGGCAACGCACGCTGCGCGTCACCCGCATCGCCACCGGCATCCCTGCCGGCAGTGACATTGAATATGTGGACGAAGTCTCCATGGCCCGCGCCATGGACGGCCGTCGCGACCTATAAGTGCGCAGGTGTCTTTTCCTTACGTGGAAGGACACCTGCGCGTGAGCCCGGCTCGACCAGCCAAACAGGAGACGGGGAACGCCCCGCAGGCGGTCGCGGCGGTTGCCTCTAGCTGCGCAGCCGGGCGAGCAGGTCTTGCGGGTGGACCGGCTTGGCAAGAATCTCGAACTCGTGCCCCTGCACGCGGGCGCGATCGAGCAGATCGGCGGTGGCGGCCTGCCCGGAGAAGAGCAGAATCTTGCACAGCGGCAACATTGTTCGAATTTTAATCGCCGCATCGATGCCGTTCAGGTCGGTCATGATGACGTCAGAGATCAGCATGTCGGGTTGCAGAGTCTTTGCTGTTTCTACGGCCTTTTCGCCGCTGTAAACGGCGGTGGCCTGAAAGCCGCTCTGGTTGAGGATGATGGCCAGCGTGTCCGCAATGACGCGTTCGTCATCGGCCACCAGCACCTTTGGCTTTCCTGCGTTCTCTACCATTCGTTCCTTCTCACTTTGGACGCTCAGCCTGGCACTCGCTCGGAGTTCCTGCCGCCCCTTCCTACTCTATCGGCAACAGGCGGCTTCCGCGCGAGCGCATTCCTTCCGAATGATACGCTTCTTTTGGAAGGGCCCGGTGTCTCGGCCTTTCTCAGCCAATGGTTCGCCCGGCCCACATCTGACTTGCTGCGTGAGGGGGCGCGGCTGGTCCCGGTTTCTTACTTTGCGCACTCGGAAAACTTTCCCCCAGCCGCACCCGGAGCCCCAGCCGCATGGCCGAGCCGATCATCCGTGCCCAGAAGATCGAAAAGTACTACGCTCAGCCGAGCGAGAACCGGATCCAGGTCATTGCGCCGACCGATCTGTCCATCGTCGCCGGGGAGATCGTGGCGCTGCTCGGCCCCTCCGGCTCCGGCAAGTCGACCCTGCTGCGCATGCTCGCAGGGCTTTCCAAACCCTCCGGTGGAGAGGTCTTCTGGCACAGCAAGCCCATCAGCCGCCAGCGCATCAACGTTTCTATCGTCTTTCAAAGCTTTGCGTTGTTCCCCTGGCTTACCGTGCTTGAGAATGTCGAAGCTCCGCTCAAGGCGCGCGGCATGGCGCCGGGTGAACGGCGCGAGCGCTCGCTCAAGATCCTCAACACGGTAGGGCTGGACGGCGTTCAGAGCGCCTACCCCAAAGAGCTATCCGGCGGCATGCGGCAGCGCGTCGGCTTTGCGCGTGCTCTGGTCGTCGAGCCCGAGGTGCTTTTCATGGATGAGCCCTTCTCGGCCCTTGATGTACTCACGGCAGAAAACCTGCGGTCTGAATTGCTGGAGCTTTGGGCCAAGAAGACTATCCCGACCCAGTCCATCTTTCTCGTCACCCACAACATCGAGGAGGCCGTGCTGCTGGCCGACCGCATCATCGTGCTGGGGCGCAACCCCGGGCATGTGCGAACCGACTTCAAGGTCACCCTCACCCACCCGCGCGACCGCAAGGCCCAGCCCTTTACCCAGCTCGTCGACTACATCTACAAAGTGCTCACGCGGCCCGACGTCACCCCGGAGGTGCCGCGCATCGAGGCCGGCAAGCCCGTACGCGACCAGCGCCAGATGCACTACGAGATGCTGCCGCATGCACGCCCCGGCGGCATTGCCGGCCTGCTCGAGCTGCTGATCGATCTTAGCGATCACTCAGGCCGGGCCGACATCTACAAGCTCGCCGACGAGCTGGCCTTTGAGCTCGACGACCTGCTGCCGATCGTGGATGCGGCGCAGCTGCTGCGCTTCCTCCGGGTCGAGGAGGGCGACGTTACCATTACGCCCGAGGGCCGCGCCTACGCCGAGTCCGAGATCCAGCAGCAAAAAGAGCTTTTCCGCGACGCGGCTCTCGAGCACGTGCTGCTGCTCCGGCAGATTACCCGCGCGCTCTCCAACAAGAGCGACCACACCGTTCCGGAAGAGTTCTTCCTCGACATGCTCGATGAGCAGTTCTCTGACGACGAGACCCAGCGTCAGCTGGCAACGGCGATCAACTGGGGCCGGTATGCCGAGCTTTTTGACTTCGACAGCGCGCGTCGCCGCTTTATGCTGCCCGAAAACGAAGCGCTGGCCGATGCCGCAAGCCTGGAGGCAGAGTGAGCGAGGAGCCGCTCCCGCAATGGAGCCGGACCTTTTCCCGTGCGTTTCTGGTCAAGCGGTCCTGGCCGGTGGTGCTCGACCTGGGGATCGGCGCGGTGCTGCTCGCGGGCTTTTACGGCATCTTGCTCATCGGGCGCTACTGGTCGGGCGGCGCCGTACCGGAGGTGGCCATCTCCCTGGCCCCTGCGCGGTTGCCCGCCTATGCCTTCTACTCCTGCGTACGCATCTTTATCGCGTATCTGCTTTCGCTCGCGTTTGCGATCGGCTACGGGTACCTGGCGGCGTACAACAAGCGGGTTGAGGCGCTGTTGATCGCCACCCTGGACATCCTGCAATCGATCCCGGTCCTGAGCTTTCTGCCCGGCGTCATGCTGGCCATGATCTCGCTCTTTCCAACCCGCCAGCTTGGCATTGAGATGGGCGCAATCATCGTCATCTTCACCGGCGAGGTGTGGAACATCGCGTTTTCCTTCTATGCCTCGCTCAAGTCCATCCCGCGCGAGTTGCAGGAGGCCTGCCGCATCAACCGGTTTTCGCCGCTGCAGCGCGCGCTGCAGCTTGAGCTGCCTTTTGCGGCTATCGGGCTGGTGTGGAACTCGATGATCTCGGTTGCCAACGGCTGGTTCTCGCTCATGGTCTGCGAGATGTTTCCGGTGGGCTCGCGCAACTTCCGTCTGCCCGGGCTTGGCTCCTACCTGCAAACGGCTGCCTCGGCCGGCGACAACCGCGCAATGCTTTACGGCCTGCTTACCATCGTTGCGATTATCGTCGCGACAGACCAGCTGCTCTGGCGTCCGGCCATCGCGTGGTCTGACAAGTTCAAGTTTGAGAACGTCGAAAGCGCAGACCGCGCGCGCTCGCCTATCCTCGACCTGCTGCGGCGATCGACCTTTCTTGCCAGGCTGGGCGAGCGCGCCTGGGATCCGCTCACCGAGCGCGTCTACGCCGGCCTGGCACGCGGGCAGGAAAAGCGCGCCGGCGCCCTGCCGGACGTAGACCGCCGCCGACGCTCGTCACTCGCCATGGCGGTCTTCGGCATCGTGCTGCTGCTCCTGGCCGGCATCGCTGCATGGAAGGGCTCGCTGCTGCTGCGCGGCGTCCCGGGCGCGGAGTACCGGCTCTTGCTGATTGGCGCCGGCGCAACCTTTCTCCGCGTCATCGCCGCGCTGATCCTGGCTGCCGCCTGGACCATCCCCGCCGGGGTCGCCATCGGCTTCAGCCCGCGGCTTTCCCGCATCGCTCAGCCCATCGCCCAGATCGCGGCCAGCTTTCCCGCGACCGCGCTCTTCCCCCTCATCCTGATCGCGCTCATGCGCGCCGGCGCCGGCCTGGGGATCGGCGCGGTCGTCCTGATGATGCTCGCCACCCAGTGGTACATCTTCTTCAACGTGATCGCCGGCGCCATGGCCATTCCGTCCGACCTCAAAGAAGTCGCTGACCTGTTCGGCTTCACCAGGGCGCAGCGATGGAAGACGCTCATCCTGCCCGGCATCTTCCCGTTTCTGATTACCGGGCTCATTACCGCCTCGGGCGGCGCCTGGAACGCTTCCATCGTGACGGAGTACTTCCACCTGCGGTCGCGCACGCTGTCCACTACCGGCCTCGGTGCTGATATCAGCCATGCAACCGATACCGGCTCGTTTTCGACCCTGCTGCTGGCGACCATCATCATGGCGTTGATCGTGGTCACGATCAACCGGCTGGTGTGGCGGCCGCTCAACCAGCTCGCGGAGACCAAGTACCGCGTCGACTAAGCCCGGCGCGTGCTGCGCGTCGACACAGTCACCGCTTACCCCGGCTTCCGATTCCATTCCCGATTCGCTCCCCAGTCTCATCTCGGCTAGACTCGAGTCCGGCGGGTACGTTCCGGGTCCCCTTTCTCTGAAGGACCGCGGCCCGCCAACCTTTCATGACACGATCCAAACGCGTTGAACAACTGATCTCTGTCCTTCTTGTCGCGGCCGTCGTGCTGGTCGCGGCCAATGCGGCGCTGGCCTTCCATGCGGAACGAGTGCTCGCGGACACGGAGGCCTGGGTCGCCCACACGTGGGAGGTCATTGCCGGCCTTGGCGACGCGATCGGGCTGGTCAAGGATGCCGAAGGCGCTTCGCGGAACTACCTGATCACCGGGGACAGCCGTTTCCTGGCAGCGTTTGAAGCAGACCGGTCACAGCTGCCCGCAGACATGGCCCGGCTGCGTGGCCTGGTTCCAGACAATCCGGCCCAGGCCACGCGGATCGGCTCGCTGACTGCGCTCGCCCAGCAGCGGATGAGCATCCTGCAGGCGTTGACCGAGGAACGGCAGAGAAAGGGTGCGGAGGCGGCTTACGCTTTTTTGCGGCAGGGCGCAGGGGTTGAAACCATGGACCGGCTGCGAACCCTCACAGGCGATGCGCAGCGTGAAGAACATCGGCTGCTGCGTCTTCGGCTGCAGGCCTCGGCGCGTGCCCGGATTGAGGCTCGCGCATCGATCACCGTTGCCAGCGCGCTTGACGTTCTGTTTATTGTGCTCACGGTTTTGCTGCTGCGCTATGAGCGGCAGATGCGCCGGAAGGCCTCGGAAACAGCGGCGCGGCTGCAGAAGCTCCAAGCCATCACTGAAGTGGGGCTGGCGAACCTGAACATTGCCGAGCTGACCAGCGAGTTACTGGCGCGGCTGCGCCAGGTAGCCGAGATCGACGGCGTGGCCCTTGGCACATGGAAGCAAACAGAGCTCGAGATTACCGCGGCGGAAGGTGTGCCGCTCGAGGCCGGAGTACGGATGCCTGTTGGCGCCGAGAGCCCTCTTGCAGCGTGTGCCGCGAGCAACCGCCCGATCACCCTGCAGGGCGCGGAGCTCGCCGGGCATGGCATTCGCGGCTTCTCGGGCGTCATGCGCTCCGTTCTGATCCTGCCCTTGTCTGCTTCGTCTCGCGTGGTTGCGCTGGTAGTGGCCGGCAGGCACCAGGAGAACGCGTTTAGCCGGGAGGACGAGCAGCTGCTTTCCGTGGTGGCCGACCGGATTGCGCTTGCCATCGATCGCGCTTCGTTGTTTGAAGCCGAGCAGGCCGCGCGCCGGCAGGCCGAAGCAGCCGCAGCCGAGGTAAGCACCCTGAACGCGGAGCTGGAGCAGCGCGTGGCGCTGCGCACCGCTGAGCTTGAAGCGACCAATCGCGAGCTTGAAGCGTTTTCCTACTCGGTCTCGCACGACCTGCGCGCACCCTTGCGCTCGGTGGACGGCTTTAGCGTGGCGCTGGCCGAGGATTATGGCGACCTGCTGACCGGCGAAGGCAAGCATTACCTGGCGCGCATCCGCTCCGGCGTGCAGCGAATGGGCCAGTTGATCGACGCGCTGCTGCAGCTTTCACGCATCACGCGGTCTGAGATGACGGTGGAGCCGGTAGACCTGAGCGAGCTGGCCGGCGAAGTTGCGCTGGAGCTGGAGCACCAGAATCAAGGCCGGTCGCTTGAGTTTCTGATAGAACCCGCGCTGCGCACCGAGGGCGACCCGCGCCTGCTGCGGGCGGTCTTTGAGAATATGCTGGGCAACGCGGTCAAGTTCACAGCCAACGTGGCGGAGCCCAGGATTGCCTTCGGCTACTCGCCCGAGCGCGATGCCTACTTTATTCGCGACAACGGCGCGGGCTTTGACCAGCAGTATGCCGGCAAGCTCTTTGTCGCCTTTCAACGTCTGCATGGGGAGAAGGACTTCAAGGGCTCCGGGATCGGCCTTGCCACCGTTGCCCGCGTGATCCGGCGGCACCACGGCACGATGAGCGCCGAGGGAGCCATCGGGGCCGGCGCTACGTTCTGGTTTACTCTGGGAAAGGACAAGTCATGAGGACACGATTGATTCTTCTGGTGGAAGACGACCCGGATCACGAGCTGCTGACTATCCGCGCGCTGCGCAAGTCAAACATGGTCAACGACGTGCGCGTGGCGCGCGACGGCGAAGAAGCGCTCGAGATGCTCTTCGGCGAAGGGCCGGCTGCCTTGTCGACGATGCCGCAGGTGATTCTGCTCGATCTGAAGCTGCCGAAGGTGGAAGGGCTGGAGGTGCTGCGGCGCATCCGCGAGAGTGACCGTACGCGCATGCTTCCGGTGGTAGTTTTGACCTCTTCTGACGAGGAAACCGACATTGTTCGCTCCTACAAGCTTGGGGTAAACAGCTATATCCGCAAGCCGGTCAACTTTACCGATTTCGCCGAGGCCACCAGCCAGCTTGGATTGTATTGGCTGGTGCTGAACGAATGCCCCCCGAGCCTTTAGAGCCTTATTTGGCTGAAGCGCACGCCGGGCCCGAGGCGGATGCGCGCCCGAAGCAGACCCGCACCCTGCGCGTGCTGCTGGTGGAAGACAATCCCGATGATGCCCTGCTGCTGGAGCGGCACCTGCGCCGGGCCGGTTTTGCGCCTTTTGTCCTGCGGATAGAAACAGCGGAGGCCATGGAAGCCGCGCTGCGGGATGCCGTGTGCGACTGGGAGATCATCCTGGCGGACTACAACCTGCCCCGGTTCAGCGCGCCGCTTGCCTTGCAACTGCTCAAAAACACCCCGCACGATATCCCATTCATCATGATGTCGGGCGCGGTGAGCGAAGAAACTGCTGTGGCGGCGATGCGCGCGGGCGCACACGACTACGTTTCCAAGGAAAATCTCGCGCGGCTTGCCCCTGCGATCGACCGCGAGCTGAACGAGGCGACCAGCCGACGCACCAAGCGGGCAGCCGAGCGGGCCCTGCGCCTCAGCGAAGAACGCTTTCACCGCCTGGTAGAGGCGACGCCGCTGCCGCTGCTGATCGCCGATATGAGCGGCAGGATCGTTTATGCCAACGCGGCCGTCGAGCGGCTGCTCGGCTTTACGCCGGCTGCGATGCAGGACGGCCCTGTCACCCTGGAGCAGATCCTGCCGGCACCCGGCGCCAACGGCAGCCACGGGGACTCGGCGATCGGTTCGCTGGTCGAGGTGAGCCGCACCCGGGCCGGGGAGACGGTGGAGCGGGTCTGCCTGCATCGCAGCGGAGTGAGCCTGCCCGTGCTGCTCGGCGCAGCAATCCTGAATCCTGAAGCGGACCGTGAAGCACAGCAGGTGGCTGCATTTCTGGTTGACCTGAGCGAGCAGAAGCGCAGCGAAGAGGTGCTGCGCCGGACCGAAAAGCTGGCCGCGACCGGGCGGCTCGCCGGCTCGAGCGCGCAGGAGATGGACAATCCGCTCGAAGCGATCACCAACTGCCTTTACCTGCTCGAGCGAGGCGACCTGCCGGAGGCCGAGCGTGGCTTTCTTTCGCTTGCCCAGCAGGAGCTGGACCGGGTAACCCACATCACCACGCAGACGCTGCGCTTTTACCGGCAAAGCTCGAGGCCGGTGCAGGTGCAACTGGCTGACCTGGTCCAAAGCGTGCTTTCGCTCTACGAGGGGCGGCTGCGGGACCATGGCGTCTCCGTCATGCGCGACTTCGCTCCCCTGCCTGCCATCCTGGCCTATGACGGTGAGATTCGGCAGGTGCTGGCCAACCTGGTTGGCAATGCGCTCGATGCCATGGCCTCTGCTGACGAAAGCGCGCGCGGAACCCTCACCCTGCGCCTGCGCTCCACCCGCGACTGGCAGACGGGAGAGCCGGCCGTCGCGATCCTGATCGCGGACACGGGCAGCGGCATGAGTGCGGCGACCCTGCGGCGTATCTATGAACCCTTCTTCTCAACCAAGGGCATCACCGGCACCGGCCTGGGGTTGTGGGTGTCGCTGGGCATCCTGGTCAAGCATCAGGGGCGGGTACGGGTGCGCAGCCGGCAGGCCCCACCGAGCGGGACGATCTTTCGCATCACGCTGCCGGTAGCCGGGGCTCCGGAAGCGTTTCACCCTGAAGAGCACACTATGCCGGCGCTTGAGGTTTAGAGCCCGGCAAGCACACGGTCTACCTTGCTCAGACCCCACTCTCTTCTTCTGAGCGCCCCACACTCACATTCTG
>CAXTPL010000145.1:0-9144 GCA_964246065.1 uncultured Acidobacteriaceae bacterium | reverse complement strand
TGTGCGCATCCCCGCATGGTCCAAGCAGAGCCGCGTGACGGTAAACGGCAAGGCCGGGAGCCAAGCCACGCCCGCGAGCTACCTGCCGCTGCGCCGCCGCTGGAGCAAGGGGGACCGCGTAGAGCTCGTCTTTGACATGACGCCGCAGGTCATCCACGCCAACCCCGCGGTAGCGGACGACCGCGGGCGCGTCGCGCTGCAGCGTGGGCCGGTGGTCTTCTGTATGGAGGAGCTCGATCAGGCCCAGCAGCCGGGCGATGAGGGCCCGGTCTCGTTTGCTCGCTACACGGCAGCGCAGGCCGGCGAGACCAAGGCTCTCTGGCAGCCGGAGCTGCTGGGCGGGGTGATCGTGCTGGAGCACTCAGGCGCGCTGCAGCCAGCGCCTGCACCCCAACTATATGAGGCATCGGCAACGGACCCGGGGAGTGGGACCAGCGCCACCCTGCGCATGATTCCCTACTACGCCTGGTGCAATCGCGCCCCCACGGCGATGCAGGTCTGGGTGCCCTTGCAAAAGGCGTAAAAGGCCGCGACCAACTTTGTTTGCGCCACGATGAGGCACGCAGCCGGCAGCGATCATCTGAAGCACTATGTCGAACTCTGCTTCTTCTGATATTGCCCTCGCCTCCCTCGCTTCGCCTGACGTGCTGGCGCGCGCCCGCAAGATCAAGCTCTTCCTAATGGATGTGGACGGTACCCTGACCGATGGCGGGGTGTGCCTCATTTCGACCACCTCGGCTGATGGAGCATCCACCCAGGTCTCGGAGATGAAGGTCTTCAACGCGCAGGACGGCCAGGGGCTTTCGCTTGCGCACACCATGGGCATCCAGACCGGCTACATTACCGGGCGCCGTTCGCCTGCCGTGGCCAAGCGTGCTGAAGAACTTAAGGTGACCTTCGTCTATCTCGGCCAAGCGAAAAAGACACAGGCGTTTGAGGAATGTATGGAGAAGGCCGGCGTGACAGAGGAAGAAGTCTGTTACATGGGCGATGACCTGCCGGATATTCCGCTCGCACAGCGCGCGGGCCTGGCAGTGTGCGTAGCCGATGGCGCGCCGGAACTGAAGGCTGTATGCCATTTCGTGACACAAAAGCTTGCCGGGCGGGGGACCGCGCGCGAGGTAATCGAGTTGATCCTGAAGGCGCAAGGCCGCTGGGAAGAGGCTGTGCCGCTGGCTCTGGCGTAGGCACTTTTGTGCGTTGTGAGAGTCGGAGGTGGGAGTTAGTATGGGAAGCAGATGAGCGAGAACATCCTCAAGACGCTGCAGCACCTGGTTCAGGACGTCATTGCTCCCGACGTGCGGGAGTTGAAGGTGCGTGTCGATGCCAATGAGAAACAGATGAATCTCCGCTTCGACATGATGGACCAGAAGATGGACGCCCAATTCCGAGCCATCATGGCGGCCATTGGCGAGTCCAAGGCACAGTCCGAGCTGAACAGCATGCGCCTCATCGCGGCTTTGAGCGAGCGGGTGGCCGTCCTCGAGTCGCGCCAGCAGTAAGCTCTCCCGCCGTCCCTGCCGTAAGATACCAGCAGCATGAGCGGAATCAAGGCACTCCTGATCGGCGGGGGCGGGCGCGAGCATGCCCTCGCCTGGTCTCTCGCAAAATCCTCCCGCATCTCTGAGATGGTCTGCGCGCCGGGCAACGGCGGCATTGCCCAGGTCGCTCGCTGTGTACACGCCAACCAGAAAGAGTTGGACGACCTCTTGCGGGTCGTCCTTGCGGAAGAGCCGGATCTCACCATCATTGGACCTGAAGCGCCTTTGGCCCTCGGCCTGGTAGATGAGCTGCAACGCCGCAGCCTGCCCGTCTTTGGCCCTACGCGCGCTGCAGCCGCACTTGAGACGAGCAAGGCATTTGCGAAGCGCTTTATGCAACGGCACGCGATCCCGACCGCCCACTACGCGGTCTGCGCGAGCGAAAAGGAGGCGCTGGACTCGCTGGAGCTCTTCCATCTCCCGCTCGTGGTCAAGGCAGACGGCCTGCAGGCCGGCAAGGGTGTGCTGATCTGCAGAACGCGCCCCGAAGCCGAGGAGGCAATCCGCGGACTCTTCTCCGGGCGGCTGCTCGGCACGGCAGAAAGCTCAATCGTGATGGAAGAGTTCCTGGAAGGAGAAGAGATCTCCTTTTTGCTGCTGAGCGACGGCAAGCATGGGGCGCCCCTGGTGCCTGCCCAGGACCACAAGCGCATCGGCGAGGGCGATACCGGGCTCAACACTGGCGGCATGGGCGTCTACTCGACTGACGCGATGCTTGCCCCCGAAATGCAGGAGTGGATCCTGCACCACATCGCTCAACCGACCCTCGACGGCATGGCCGCCGAAGATACGCCGTTTGTCGGAGTTTTGTTTATCGGCCTGATGATGACCGCGCGCGGCCCAATGGTGCTCGAATACAACACCCGCTTCGGCGATCCAGAAACAGAAGCGATTGTGATGCGGCTTGAGAGCGATCTGCTCGAAGGCCTGGAAGCCTGTGTTGCCGGGCGCCTGAGCGAAACAGAGTTCCGCTGGCGTCCAGGCGCGTCCGCATGCATCATCGCGGCCTCTGCAGGCTACCCCGGCAGCTATACGACAGGCGCCCGGATTACCGGGCTGGACGAGGCGGCGCGCATACCGGGGGTACAGGTATTCCATGCCGGCACTGCTCTGCTGGACGGGGACTACCTGACCGCCGGAGGCCGGGTGCTGGGCGTAAGCGCCGCGGGGCCGACGCTCGCGGCGGCGCTCGATCAAGCCTATGCAGGCCTGGCGCGCATCCACTTCGACGGCATGTACTGGCGTCGCGACATCGGGCGGCGCGCCCTTCAGTCGAATACGTAAGCACCACCGTTGCGCAATAGCGACCACAGGCGAGTCGACTCGCCGAGGAGCAGTCATGATTGTGAAAGATGATCTTGTGGTGGACGTGCCTACCGCGAACGGCCCCATGCGGACCTACTTTTTTCATCCGGTCGGCCCTCAGGCGAGCCGGTATCCGGGGGTAATTCTTTACTCTGAGATCTTCCAGATGACCGGACCCATCCGGCGCTTTGCGTCCTTTGTGGCGGGCCACGGCTATCTGGTTGCGGTGCCCGAGGTCTACCACGAGCTGGAGCCCGCAGGCACGGTGCTGGCTTACGATCAGGACGGCTCAGACAAAGGCAATACCGACAAGTATGCCAAGGAGCTAAGCGCCTATGATGACGATGCGCGCTCGCTGCTCACGCACATGGCGGCAATGGAGCAGTGCAGCGGACGGCTGGGCGTGATCGGCATCTGCCTGGGCGGCCACCTGGCTTTTCGCGCCGCGATGAACCCGGAGGTACGCGCCGCAGTCTGCTTTTACGCGACGGACATTCATACCGGCACGCTTGGCGCAGGCAAACACGATGATTCCATGGCACGCGCCGGCGAGATCAAGGGCGAGCTGCTGCACATCTGGGGTCGTCAGGACCCGCATGTACCGCTCGAGGGCCGCCGACGCGTGCAGGCGCGGCTTGATGAGGTGGAGGCCAACTACCAGTGGCTCGAGGTCAACGGCGCACACGCATTTATGCGCGATGAAGGCTACCGCTACGATGCCGCGCTGGAATACCTGCTCAAGGGCGCGATGCTAGAGGTCTTGCACCGTAAGCTGGCGCTCGGGCTGTAAGTCGCTCGCCTGCCTGCTTGCGCGGCACCACTCTAGGTCGCGGGTGTAGAGCACGCCTGGATGGAGTCCTACCGAGACGATTCTTCGCAGCGTGTCCGCCCTGCGCGTGGTCGCCAGCAGATGAGCGCGGCCGAAGCACGGGGCTTCCGATTGCGCCGCACTCCGATCCTCGTACCCTTGGAAAAACCAGGGCAGCCACGGTGTGTGCGGTGACTGGCAGGCGCGAGCTTAGTAAAGGCCGGGATAAATGCGGCGATAGGTTTCGCGGATCATGGAGTAACACTCGCAGCTCGCGCCTTCAAGCAGCTCGCGATTGGTAATCTGCACGCGTCCCCGGCTGTACCCGATCATGCCGCTGCGCTGAAGGGTGCCGGCTGCCACCGTCACAGTCGAGCGCCGGGTGCCGAGCATCTGCGACAAAAACTCTTGAGTAAGGTTGATGTTCGGGCTCTCCATCAGTGTGGCGGTCATCAAGAGCCACCGTGACAGGCGCGCTTCTACCTCGTGGACGCGGTTGCAGACGATGAGCTGGGTGGCCTGCGCCATCTGCACGTACAGAAAGTCATGCACCAACTGCTGGAGGGGGGCGCTGCGGAGGAAGAGTTCGCGCAGAAAGGAGGCGCGGATGCGCAGCCCGCTGCCGGTGCCCTGCATCATGACCGTGTTTTGCGACTGCGGTTGGCCAAGAAGCGCGTTGACACCCACCAGGCCTTCTCGGCCCACGACGCCTACTTCCACGGCCTCGCCCTCCTCGGTCGTACCCGTGATCGAGGCCATGCCGTGTTCAAGAAAGTAAATCCAGGTAATCGGCTGCAGCGGCCTGAGCAGGGGTGTGCCTTGCGGCAGGTCCATCGTGACCAGGTGCGGGAGCATCTCGTCCAATGTGGCATTGGGGAGGCGCGCGAGCGTGTAGTTTCGGAACGTGTCCGGGGTGGGTTTGTTCGAGGTCGGCGAGTCCAACGGCATCCTTGCAAGAGCCTAAGCGTAGACCGAACAAGGAGCGCTCAACCTACAACGTGTTTTCACGAAATTCACTCTGGCGATGCTACAACGCAGGGCTCGGCTCGTTCTGTTCGATAGGTGTCTTTAGAAACAAGGAATGCCCTTGGCCGCTGGAAATGCTCAACCGGGTTAAGGGATATAGTCGCTCCGCCAGACTCCTGCCGAGGCTCTGGGCGCCCTGCTGCATGCTCGGGTGAAGGGACGGCGGCCGCGGGCTGGTGGCCGCGGGGCGGACGGCTCAGGCGTCGAGCTTACGGGTGACCAGATCGTTCAACACCGCAGGGTTGGCCTGGCCTTTGCTGAGGCGCATGACCTGCCCCACAAAAAATGCCGCTACTGTCTTTTTGCCCGCGCGATACTGCTCCAGCTGCTTGGGATTGGCGGCGATGGCCTCGTCGATCATGGCCTCGATGGCTGCCGTGTCCGAGATTTGCTGGGGCTTTTCGCGCTCATAGACAGACGGAAAGTCCTCTCCGGATGCAAAGGCGGAATCGAACAATTGTTTGAGCTGCTTGCTTGAAAGCTTGCTGTCTTCCGCCAGGTCGGCGGCAAACGCGATGCCGCGCATGCTGATGGGCGATTGCTCGAGCGGCAGGTCGGCGAGCTTGAGTCGCGAGGTAAGCTCGGAGAGCACCAGGTTGGCCACGCGGCGAGGGTTTTTCGCTGCTTTTGCCGCCTCCTCGAACTGGTCTGCAAAGGCGCGCGTTGCGGTGAGGGTTTGCGCGTCCTGGGGAGCAATGCCGTACTCGGCGATCATGCGGGCGCGGCGTGCCTCCGGCAGCTCCGGCATGGTCGCCGCAATCTGCGCCTGGCGTTCGGGGCTGACCCGGAGCACGGGCAGATCGGGTTCTGGAAAATACCGGTAGTCGTGAGCCTGCTCTTTGGAGCGCATGGAATACGTGCGGCCTTCGGTCGCGTTCCACAAGCGCGTCTCCTGCACAACGCGGCCGCCGCCTTCGATCAACTCAATCTGCCGCTCAATCTCATACTCGAGCGCCGAGCGGATGTAGCGAAAGCTGTTGACGTTCTTCACTTCAGCCTTGGTGCCGAACTTTTCCTGGCCGCGCGGGCGCACGCTCACGTTTGCATCGCAGCGCAGCGAGCCTTCTTCCATGTTGCAGTCGGAGACCCCGGTATACAGCAGGATCTCTTTCAGCTTGGTCAGGTACTCGTATGCCTCATCGGGCGTGCGGAGATCCGGCTCAGAAACGATCTCAATCAGCGGCGTCCCACAACGGTTCAGGTCGACCGAGGTGGAGCTGGCTGAGTCGTGCACTCCGTCATGAAGGCTCTTGCCGGCGTCTTCTTCCATGTGGAGGCGCGTGATGCCGATGCGTTGGAGCCCGCGCGCTGGGGTGTCCACCTCCAGCCATCCGTGTTCCGCAAGCGGCTTGTCAAACTGCGAAATCTGATACCCCTTCGGCAGGTCGGGATAGAAGTAATTTTTGCGGGCGAAGATGGAGGTCTCGCGGACCTCCGCCCCAATAGCCTGCGCGGCAAGGGTGGCAAACTCGACGGCACGCGCGTTAAGCACGGGCAGGGCACCCGGCAGCCCGAGGCACACCGGGCATACCAGCGTGTTGGGTTCGGCGCCAAAGCGGTTCTCGCACCCGCAGAAAGCCTTGGTACGGGTCAGCAGCTGCACATGCACTTCAAGCCCGATGACGGGCTCGTACTTGGCAAGAACTTCAGGAGGCAGGCTGGTGATGGTTGCCATAGGGCTCATTCTAGCAACGCAGGCGTCAGCCCTCATGCCGGGCTGTCATGGACGTGTCGGCTGATAAAGCCGGCAAGCTCCGGCGGCGCTACTACGGCCTCCTCGACCGAGTCATAGCGGAAGGGGGGTGAGCTTGTACCTGCACCCGCTGCGCCCGTGCACCTCAGCCAGCACGGCGCCCGGGTAGAGGCACTCGCGGAATGCTGCCTCAGACCCGAAGCCGGCGCGCGTACGATCGCACCAGTCCATGCCGGAAAGGCTGCGTGTGCGGAGACCGCCCCGTGGGCGTGCCGCAGAGGCACGCGCCTGGCGCGGACACATGGATGCGCCCGCGCCGGGGCGCGCTGTTAAACTGGACGGCGTGATCCTTCCTTTTGTTCGGGAACTGCTGGGGGAGCTCGAACGGTCCCCATCCTTTGAACAAGCCACACGCCATCTTTCTCTCGGGCGCGGGCGCCGCCGTGTTTCCGGCCTGACAGCCACCGCCCGCGCCCTGTACCTGCCCTTGCTGGCGCGGGCTGCGCAGCTGCCGGCGGTGGTGCTTGTAGCCGATAACAAGGCTGCCGATTCGCTGTACCTTGCGCTGCGCGCCGCATGTGAGCTGACGGGCGCGGTTCCGGCGGAGCGGGTGCTCCGGCTGCCGGCGCATGATGTGCTGCCGTTTGAGCATATCTCCCCGCACGCCGAGGTGCAGGAGCAGCGGGCGGCCACGTTGTGGAAGATTGCCACCGGGGCGGCAAGCATCGTGATCGCACCGGTTGAAGCAGCGGCCATGAAGCTGTTTCCCGCAAGCTACTACTCCGGCCTGGCGCGCGTGATCAAGCGCGGCGCAGAGCATGATCTGGATGAGCTGACCACGCACCTGGCAAGCGCTGGCTACATGGCCATGGACATTGTGGAGATGCCCGGGCAGTACACGCGCCGGGGCGGCATTCTCGACGTGTACTCGCCCGAGGCCGAGCGCCCGGTGCGTTTCGAGTTTTTCGGCGACGAGGTGGAGTCGATCCGGCGCTTCGACCCTGAAACGCAGCGGTCGCTCAACCCGCTGGATGAAGCGATCCTGCTCCCGCTGACAGAGACGCCTATCAACGAGCGGCTGCTGGCCGCCGTGCACACGCGGCTAAGCGGCTCGCACCTGGACGAGGCAGATGCGCCGGAGCTGGTGGAGCGCTCGCTCGCAGCGGGCGGCGTGACGGTCTTTCCTGGCTGGGAGTTTTTCGCGGGTGTGGCCGGAGCTTCAACTACCCTGCTCGGGCTGTTTCCGCGCTGCGTGCTGTTTGTGGAAGAGCCGGGCATGATCCGCAACCAGGTAGAGCGCTGGTGGAACAAGGTGGAGCAGCGGCACGATCGCTCCGGCATCGGCTCGCTCGTGCAGCCGGCGGATATTTATCGCGAGCCGGAGTTGTTGTTCGCGCAGCTTGCCGCGCACCCGGGGCTCGATCTCGATCAGCTTGGCATTGTGGATGTACTCGAGGACGATGCCACCCTGGGTGAAATCGCCTTTGAATCGCGACCGACCTTGCGTTTTCATGGGGCGATCCCGGCGATGGTGGAGCAGTTGCGCAGCTTGATCGACCGGCAAACGCGGATCATGCTGGTGACCGCGAACCCGGGCGAGATGGAGCGCATGGCCACGCTGCTGCGTGAGTACGAGGTGCCCTACAGGCTTGGCTGGCGGTCCCATGCGGCTGCCGCTGAGATGGGTGAGACCGACCGCAAGCAGCGCGCAGGCGAGCGCCCCGTGCCGGTTCTGGTGCGCTCGCAGATCGCGCACGGCGTCGCGCTTGCCGAAGCGAACCTGGTGATCTTTGGCGCCAACGACTTTTCCGATGATGCGGACGTGACTGCACGCCCGGCGGCCAAGAAATCGAAAACAGCCGCGTTTGTGTCGGATTTTCGCGACCTCACCGTTGGCGATTATGTCGTCCATGTGGAGCACGGGATAGCCAGGTACATGGGCCTGCGCGAGATCGACCAGGATGGCGTCAACGTCGAGTTTATGATCCTCGAGTTTGCGGATCAGGCTCGCCTCTACGTGCCGCTTACCCGCCTTGACCTGATCCAGAAGTACCGATCGAGCGAAGGCGGCGGACCGACACCGGTGCTCAACCGGCTGGGCTCGCAGCAGTGGGCCAAGACCAAGGCCCGTGTAAAAAAGGCCATGGAGGACATGACCGATGAGCTGCTGAAGCTCTACGCGCAGCGCAAGGCTGCGCGCGGCCACGCCTTTTCACCGGACAACGAGTTTCAGCGCGCGTTTGAAGATGCTTTCGACTTTACAGAAACAGACGATCAGCTGAACGCGATTGCCGACATCAAGCGCGACATGGAATCAGAGCTGCCGATGGACAGGCTGCTGTGCGGTGACGTGGGCTACGGGAAGACCGAAGTAGCCATGCGTGCGGCGTTCAAGGCTGTGCAGGACGGCAAGCAGGTAGCCGTGCTTACGCCAACCACCGTACTGAGCTTCCAGCACTATGAGACCTTTAAAAAGCGTTTTCGGCAATTTCCGATTCACATCGAGATGATCTCTCGCTTTCGAACGCCGAAAGAGCAGAAGGCCATCCTTGAAAAGGTCGAGCAGGGCCAGGTCGATATCCTGGTCGGCACGCATCGCGTGTTATCGAAAGACCTCAAGTTCAGTGACATCGGCCTGTTGATCGTCGACGAAGAGCAGCGCTTTGGCGTACGCCATAAGGAGCGGCTGAAGCAGATACGCGCGCAGATCGACGTGCTGACCATGTCGGCCACGCCGATCCCGCGCACCCTGCACATGTCGCTTGTCGGTC
>CAXTPL010000144.1:0-9158 GCA_964246065.1 uncultured Acidobacteriaceae bacterium | reverse complement strand
CGCGTCACTCTCAGCGCTGGCGCTGGCTCCGGGCGGCGGCCGCCGCAGCGCCGCTGCCGCCCAGGCCGCGGGCGCTGACGACCTGACGCAGTTTGTGGATGTGCGGATCGGCACCGGCGGCCACGGCCACCTGTATCCCGGTGCTTCCGTGCCCTTTGGCGCTGTGCAGCTGAGCCCGGATACCTACACCAAGGGTTGGGACTGGTGCTCGGGCTATTACGACACCGATGCCTCCATCATGGGCTTCAGCCATACGCACCTTTCCGGCACCGGCTGCGGCGACATGCTCGACGTGCTGCTGATGCCGGGCGTCGGGCCGGTCAAGCTTGACCCTGGCACGCGCGAAGATCCTGACTCCGGCTATCGCTCGCGTTACTCGCACGAGGATGAACACGCCGAGCCGGGCTACTACTCCGTGCTGCTCAAAGATCCCGGCGTGCTCGCGGAGCTGACCGCGACCGAGCGCACGGGCCTGCATCGATACACCTTTCCGGCGAACCAGGACAGCCACTTCATCCTGGACTTGGCGCATGCCTACGACGACCCCGACAATCCGGTCGCAAGCGCCGAGATCACGATCGCAGAGGACGATCTGTTGACAGGCGGACGCGTGGTGAACTCCTGGGGTCGAGGAAGGCACATCTACTTCGCGGCGCAGTTTTCCCGCTCGTTCAAGAACGTTGAGCTTGCCCGGGGCCCTCGGACGGGACCGAAGACAGTCAGCGGCCCGATGGTCAAAGCGGTTGTGCACTTCGACACAACCGAGCAGAAGCAAATCCTGGTCCGGGTCGGCATCTCTGGCGTGAGCGCGGAGAATGCGCTCAAGAACCTGCGCGCCGAGCAGCCGCACTGGGACTTTGACAAGACCCGGCAAGCGGCCAAGGCCAACTGGCAGCGCGAACTCGGCCGCGTGCGCATAGAAACAAGCGACGCGAAGCGGCGGACGATCTTCTACACCGCGCTCTACCACATGATGCTCGCGCCGACCCTGTTCGACGATGTGGACGGGCAATATCGCGGCATGGACAACGAGGTGCACACGCTCCCTGCCGGCGAGCACAACTACAGCAGCTACTCGCTGTGGGACACCTTCCGCGCGCTCCATCCGGCCTTTACGCTCATGCAGCCGGAGCGTGTCCCCGGCATGGTCAACTGCCTCGTAGCCATGGCCGAGCAAAGCCCCGCAGGCATGCCCGTATGGCCGCTGCAGGGGCGCGAAACGGGCACGATGACCGGCTACCACTCAGCCAGCGTGATGGGGGAGGCATGCGTCAAAAACTTTCCCGGCATCGACTGGCAGCGCGCCTACAAGGTCATGCGCAAGCGCAACATGGATGACAATTACCGTGGGCTGGGCTTTTATCGGGAGCTTGGCTATATCCCGGCCGACAAGGAAGAAGAGTCCGTCTCAAAAGTGCTCGAGTATGACTACAACGATTGGGCCTGCTCCAAGGTGGCCGAGCGGGTCGGCGCGCACGACGACTCCGCCCTGCAGCGCAAACGCTCGCAAAACTACCAGCACCTGTTTGATCCGGAAACGCAGTTCATCCGCGCCAAGCTGAGCGATGCGCAATGGACTGCGCCCTTTGACCCGATCGACATGGGGCATACTCCCAAGTACCGCGACTACACCGAGTCCAATGCCTGGCAGACCACCTTTGGCATACAGCATGACGTGAAGGGCTATATGCAGCTGTGGGGAGGCCGCGCACCCTTTGTCGCCAAGCTCGACCAGTTATTCACCGTACCGTCTACCCTGCCCGCAGATGCGCCTCCGGATATTGCCGGCATGGTCGGCCAGTATGCCCATGGCAATGAGCCCAGCCACCACATCGCCTACCTGTACGTGTATGCCGGGCAGCCCTGGAAAACGCAGGCGCGCATACGCTCGCTGCTCGAGACGATGTACCGCGCCGAGCCGGATGGCCTGGAGGGCAACGAGGACTGCGGGCAAATGTCAGCCTGGTATGTGATGAGCGCGCTGGGGCTGTATGCGGTGGATCCAGCGAGCGGCACATACGTGCTCACCTCGCCGCTGTTTGATCGCGCGACGGTGCAGGTGACAGGCGGCCGCACGCTCACCATCGAGGCGCGCCGTTCGTCGCCTGAGGCGGTCTATATCCAGTCGCTCACCGTCAACGGGCAGCCCTCGGACAAACTCTGGGTCACGCATGAAGAAATAGCGCGCGGCGGCTCGATCGTCTTTACGCTCGGGACGGAACCGAACACGCAGCTTGGTACGGCGCAAGCCTACGCGCCGCCCTCCTTGACGGTATGAGTGGCGCGGTGACCCCGCAAGACCCGATAACCCGGCGGGCTATGCTCAAGGGCGGCCTGGCGTCCGTGGCGTCGGCCGCCGCGGCAGGCGCAGCTCCCGGCCCAGCTGCGGCTTCAGGCCACGCCGCGACTTTACGCCAGGCTGCGGTACTGGGCCAGCCTCTGCCGGCATCAAACCCGCTCCACCAACGGCCGGCGCCTGCGGATCGCCGCTTTACAAGCCCTGCCGTCGAGACCGCGATGCTTCGCGTAGGCGCCCAGATTGCCGATCCCCAGCTGCGACTCATCTTTACCAATTGCCTCCCCAACACGCTGGATACAACGGTGTTTCCGGGTACGTCCGACGGCAAGCCTGACACCTTTGTGATTACCGGCGATATAGACGCCATGTGGCTGCGCGACTCTTCTGCGCAGGTCTGGCCGTACCTGCCGTTCTGCAGGCTAGACCCCGCGCTTGCACGGTTGATCGAGGGCGTCATCCATCGCCAGGCGCGCTGCATCGCGCTCGATCCCTACGCCAACGCCTTTCTTCGCTCGCCCACCGACCCGCCACTCTCATGGTCGGTGCACGATGCGACCACCATGCGTCCCGGGGTCGGCGAGCGCAAGTGGGAGATTGACTCGCTCTGCTACCCCATGCGCCTGGCTTATGGCTACTGGAAGGCTACCGGCAGCACCGCGGCCTTTGACGAAGCCTGGAAGCGGAGCGCGCGCCTAATGGTTGCCACCTTTCGCGAGCAGCAGCGCAGGCACTCGCCGGGGCCGTACCACTTTCAGCGGGAAGCATCTTCGCCCACAGAAACGCTTGCGCTCGGCGGGTACGGCAACCCGGCGCGCCCGGTGGGGCTGATCTATTCCGGCTTTCGCCCCTCCGACGATGCCTGCCTTTTCCCGCTTTTTGTGCCGGCAAATCTGTTTGCCGCAACCAGCCTGCGCCAGCTCGCCATGTTGTGCGGCGCGCTCGACGAGCCTGCGCTCGCAAACGAATGCATCGCCTTTGCCGACGAGCTCAACAGCGCCCTTGCCCGGTTCGGCCAGACCGAGCGCCCGCCGCACGGCCGCATCTGGGCCTACGAGGTCGACGGGTACGGCAACACGCTGTCCATCGACGACGCGAATGCGCCGGGGCTGCTTTCGCTCGCCTACCTCGGCTGCGTCGACCGCGCCGACCCTACCTTTCAACGCACACGCGCTTTTTGCCTCAGCCCCGACAATCCCTATTTCTTCAAGGGCACCGCGGGTGAGGGCATCGGCGGCCCGCACCAGGGGCTCGACTTCATCTGGCCCATGTCGATCTTGTTCCGCGCCTTATCCTCAAACAACGACGCCGAGATACTGCAGTGCCTCGCTACGCTGCGCACTACCACCGCAGGCACACACTTCATGCATGAGTCGTTCCACAAAGACGACCCGGAGAACTACACGCGCCCCTGGTTCGCCTGGGCCAACACGCTCTTCGGCGAGCTGATCCTGTCCCTGGCCGCCGAGCGCCCGCAGCTGCTGCGCCATGCCTTTTCATAAGCAACAACCACTGTTACGTACCTGGGAGCACGCCGCGCATGATCCACCATCCTAGCTGCCGCCTCGCACTCGCCGCCCTGCTCCTGCTCGGCGGCACACGCGCAACGCTCGCGCAAGCCATCGCCCTGCCGCGTACCTTTACCGCGCAGGGCAACCAGTTTCTGCTGGATGGCAAGCCGTTCCAGATCATCTCCGGTGCCATCCATTACACGCGCATTCCGCGCGCATACTGGCGCGACCGCCTGCGTAAAGCCCGCGCCATGGGCCTCAACACGGTTGAAACCTACGCCTTCTGGAACGTTTCTGAGCCCGCGCCCGGGCGGTTCGATTTTTCCGGGCAGAACGACATCGCCGAGTTCATCCGCGAAGCGCAGCAGGAGGGGCTCTACGTCATCCTGCGGCCCGGCCCCTATGTTTGTGCCGAGTGGGAGTTTGGCGGGTTCCCCTCCTGGCTGCTGGCCGACCCGAGGATGGCGCTGCGCACGCCGTACCCCGGCTTTATGGAGGCCGCCCGGAGCTATCTCGATCGTCTCGGTGAGGAGACCGCGCCGCTGCAGATCGGCAATGGCGGCCCCATCCTCGCCGTGCAGGTAGAAAACGAGTACGGATCCTATGGCGCCGACCACGCCTACATGGAGCAGATGCACCAGGCGCTGGTGGCCGCAGGCTTTACCAGATCACTGCTTTACACCGCGGACGGCGCCGATGTGCTGGCCAACGGGACCCTGCCCGATCTGCCGGCCGGCATCAACTTCGGTGCCGGCGATGCGGAGCGGTCTTTTGCGGCGCTGGACAAGTTTCGCCACGTCGGCATCCGCTTCAACAGCGAATGGTGGGACGGCTGGTTCGATCACTGGGGCGCGAAACACCAGACGCGCGATGCGGGCGTCCAGACCAGCGAGTTACGCTGGATGCTCGAGCGCGGCTACTCCGTCAACCTGTACATGTTTGATGGCGGCACCAGCTTTGGCTGGATGAACGGCGCCAACTCAAACGGCACCAACTACGAGCCTGACGTGACCAGCTATGACTACGATGTGCCGGTAGCCGAAAGCGGCGAGCTGCGGCCAAAGTACTACGCCTTTCGCGACGTGATCGCGAGCGTGACGCACCGGCAGCCCCCGGCGCCCCCCGCGCCGCTTCCTTCGATGGCCCTTGCGCCCATTCCACTAGCGCAAACCGCCTCCCTGTGGAGCAACCTGCCTGCGCCGGTCCGGTCAGACGCGCCGCTGACCATGGAGCAGCTCGGGCAGTCGTACGGCTATATCCTTTACCGCACGCACCTGTCCGCCGCAAACGGCACGCTCGAGCTCGGTCGCGTGCACGACTACGCACAGGTATACCTTGACGGCCAGCTCGCCGGGACCGTGGACCGCCGACTCAAACAGACCGGCCTCACGCTTGCCGTGGCCAAGGCAGGCGCGCAGCTCGACATCCTGGTAGAGAACACAGGCCGGGTGAACTACGGCAAGCACATCGACGGCGAACGCACAGGGCTGCTCGATACGCCGACGCTTGCAGGGACGCGGCTCACCGGCTGGGAGACTTTCGCGCTGCCGATGCTTGCCCCGGGCACGCTCAGCTACAAATCGGAACCTTGCGCCGGGCCCTGCTTCTACGGCGCGCATTTCGACGTTGCCACGCCTGCCGACACGTTTCTTGACACGAGCCAGCTGGTCAAAGGGCTAGTCTGGATAAACGGGCGCCCGCTGGGACGCTTTTGGAAGACCGGACCCCAGCAGACGCTCTATCTTCCCGGACCCTGGCTTAAAGCCGGCGACAATGAAATCGTCATCTTCGACCTGGATGGTGCGCAAGGACGCACCGTCTCCGGCAAGGAGCACCCTGTGCTGGATGGTCCCGTAAAGTAGCGGGCAGACAGGCGCGCCGCGCGCCACAGAGGGACGCCTGGGCTACAATCAGCCCTCAGGCGGGCGCACTTTGCGCGCGGAACTTCCCTGCGCCAATAAGCCCCAGGCTGAAGCACGGAGCACATGTCAGCGAAGACGGATACACGCGAAGAAAAGATTATGCGGCTGCTGCTGCAGCGAGGCTCCGCCACGGTGGACGAACTGTTGGAAACCATCGGCACCTCGGCCCCCAGCATCCGCCGCGACCTGAACCGGCTAGAGGCGCGAGGCCTGGTGCGCCGCACTCACGGCGGCGCCATGCTGGTCGAGCCGCTGCTTTATGAGCCCTTCCGCTACGACACCTCGTTTTTGGCGCGCGAACTGCGTGCGGCCGAAGAAAAGCGTCGCATCGCGCTCGCTGCGGCCGACCTTATCCAGCCCAATGAAACGGTCGGCATCACGGCCGGCACCACCACCACCCAGGTCGGTCGCGCCATCCGTCACCGGACCAACATCAAGGTAGTGACCAACGCGATCAATATCGGCATGGAGCTTTGCAACCAGCCCGGCATGCGCACCTCGATCACCGGTGGCACGCTGCCCTGGGCCTGGTCGTTCTCGCTCACCGGCCAGGCCGCCATCCGCTTTATGGAGGACGTGTACCTCGATAAGCTCTTTCTGAACGTGGTCGGCCTCGATGCCGAACGCGGCGCGACGGTGATCGAGTCCGATGAGGCCCTTACCTTTCGCGCCATGGTCCGCCAGGCGCGTGAGGTGATCGTGGTCGCCGACTCGTCCAAGCTCGGCAACTACAGCACGTCGCTGATCTGCGGCATCGCCGAGGTGCATACCCTGGTGACCGACACCGGCGCCAGCCCGGAGATGGTGCGGCAGTTCACCGAGCACGGCCTGCGCGTGCTGCGCGCTTGATCCATGCTTCGCGCGCTGTCGGGCAAGGGGCTAGGGGAGTTTCCCCAGAGGCGACAAGCCGGCGGTGACAAGCCGGAGGTGACAAGCGAAGGACGCAGCCCCCAAAAACAAGTGCGGGCTCCAGGTCTCAGCATGGAGACGTGGAGCCCTCTCTCGCCCTCGCTTCCAAGGGAGATCTACTTACCCGGCTTGTGCTCCAGGTGGCCACCAAAGCCGAAGCGCATCGCCGACAACACCTTGTTCGCAAACTCGGCGTTGCCGCGCGAAGAAAACCGCGAAAAGACTGACGCGCTCAGCACATCGACCGGCACGCCCTCGTCGATGGCCGCAATCAGCGTCCAGCGGCCTTCGCCAGAGTCGGACACCACGCCTCCATAGTTGCCAAGGTCCGGCTGCTGAATCAGCGCTGCCGCCGTCAGGTCAAGCAGCCAGCTTGAGATGACCGAGCCACGCCGCCATACCTCGGTCACATCCTCCAGCGGAAAGTCGTACTGATAGTGCTCGGGAGTCCGCAGAGGGGTGAGCTCAGCCGAGTGTTCCTGCTCAGCCTGCTTGCCGATGTTGGCATTTTTGAGCACGTTCAGGCCTTCGGCATACGCTGCCATCAGCCCGTACTCAATGCCGTTGTGCACCATCTTGACAAAGTGGCCGCCGCCTACTTCGCCGCAGCGCAGGTACCCTTCTTCTGCTGTTGAAGGCGGTGCGTCCTCACGACCTTTGGTCCGGCCCACATCGCCCCTTCCGGGCGCCAGCGTCTTGAAGATGGGGTCCAGGTACTCCACCGCTTCCTTTTGGCCGCCGATCATCATGCAGTAGCCGCGCTCCAGGCCCCACACGCCGCCGCTTGTGCCTACATCGATGTAGCGAATGCCTTTAGGCTCCAGCTCCTTGGATCGGCGAATGTCGTCGATGTAGTACGAATTGCCGCCATCGATCAGGATGTCGTCCTTTTGGAGGTGCGGCGCAATCTTGGCGATCATGCCGTCGACCGCGCCGGCCGGTACCATCAGCCACACCACGCGCGGAGCTTGCAGCTTGCCGATGAAGTCCTCGATGGAGCTCGACCCGGTAGCGCCCGCTTCGGCGAGCTCGCTGACTGCCTTTTCGCTGAGGTCGAACACGACGGCCTCATGGCCGCCCTTCATCAAGCGCTTGACCATGTTTGCGCCCATGCGCCCCAGGCCGATCAATCCTATTTGCATCTCGTTCTCCTCTTGCCTCGCCCGCGCGCACGCGGGTGTCGCTGCTCTCTGTGATGGTAAGAAACGCCTTTGTGATTCTATCTGCGCAGGCCTTGCTCCGGTTGTCGCAGCGGGGAGCTCAGCGAGTGAGCAGGCTCACCCCGGTCGCATCTGCCACTACGGCCTCGGTCGCCATATCGAGAAACAGCCCATGTTCGACCACCCCGACAATCGAGCGAATCTCCGCAGCCAGCTCGTGCGGCTCAGCGATGGAGCCGAAGTGGCAATCGAGGATCCAGTTTCCTTCGTCGGTAATGTAGGTTCCACCGGTCTTTGCTGCGCGCAGCTGGGGGTTCCCACCCAGCTCGGCGAGTGCCCGCTCGACAAGCGGCCGCGCGAAGGGAATGACCTCGACGGGCACAGGAAATCGCCCCAGCAGCGGGACGACCTTTCCCTCGCCGACGACGACCAGGAAACGCTTGGCCGCTGAGGCGACGATCTTCTCGTGCAGCAGCTGCCCACCGCCGCCTTTGATCAGCGACAGCTCCGGGCCAATCTCATCCGCGCCGTCTATGGCCAGGTCGAGCGACTGGACCTGCTCAAAGGTTGTGAGGGGAATGCCGTGCTGTGCGGCCAACTCGCCGGTTTCATGCGAGGTCGGCACGCCGGTGATCTTGAGCCCCTGGCGCACACGCTCGCCCAGCTCCTCAACCACGTAGCGCAGCGTGGTTCCTGAGCCGATGCCAAGCAGCATGCCATCCTCGACAAAGTCCATGCTGCGTTTGGCCGCCATCCTCTTTGAATCGTCCTGCATCGCTGGTGATCTCCCCATCTACGCGCGCCGGGCAACGGCGCAGGCTTCCGCCTTCCACGATACAACGTCGCGATGCATCTTTTTTCACGTGGACCATGCCCGCTTCTCGAGAAGAACTCAAGCCTGGTCTCGCGAGCTGTGCTCGGGCTTTGTTTGAGCTGTTTCGGGGCGTTGCCCGCGCGCTTGTCGGGCTTCGTGCGGGGTCTTGCGGCGATGCCCCCCTTTTTCACCGCAGTCGAGCCTTGCGTCTGCGCCTTTTCTTCGCCTAAGCTGGCAAGCATGCCCGTCTGCACGCAAACGCTGACCGCTGCCGCCCTGCGGGGAGAGCTCAATGCACGCGCAGGGGCGCTGGCTTCTGCACAGGGCCTGCTGCATGCGTTCACCGCGGGGCGCACCCCGTCGGTCGTCTTCGGCGAGGACGCGGGAGGCCTTCACGGCAATTTTCACCCCGCCAGCTACGCGGCCGTGCGGTCCAATCCGGCCTGGGCCCCCCCCCAGCCCCACGCGCCAACCCCCGGCCCCCCCCCCCGGCCAGCTGCACCCAGGTGCGGGCGCGAGCGCGACGGCGCCGGGTGCGACGATGGG
>CAXTPL010000143.1:0-9230 GCA_964246065.1 uncultured Acidobacteriaceae bacterium | reverse complement strand
TCGAACAGCATCTCCCACGCTGTCAACGAGGTCAGCGGCAGCGCCCCGGCCTGCTCAAAGTTTAAGGCCTCAGGAATTGGCGCAAGGACGTCGGCCTTGGCGGTTGTGTAGTCGGCATAGGTGCCGTTGGCCTTGGCCATTACGCGCATGCCTGTTGGAAAGCCGGTCACATCCGGGCCTGCCTGGTCCACTTCGCCCGCCAGATCGACGCCGAGGATCTCAGGCAGATCGAGCGGAAAACGTTCCTTGGCTGCGCCCGAGCGGATCTTCCAGTCGACCGGGTTGATGCTGGTGGCGCGAACCCGCACGCGCACCTCGTTGTCGCCGATCGGGGGTAGTTCGGCGTCCTGGTAGCGCAGTTGCGACACATCGCCATACTCGTGCAGCACGACAGCTTTCATCGGGGGTGAGGCTCCTTTGCCTACGTGGGATGTTGGGAGTGTGGCGACGCGGTGCTTGGGTGCGGGGGGCGCGGCGGGCGCGGCGGGCGCGGCGGCTATTCCGCGGCGCCGGGCGAGATTGGGAAGCGCAGCGGGGGCGCAAGCCTGATAAACTCGATTGAATCCACTCAACGGAGATGCGATGCAGGCGATACTTGCGCTCGAAGATGGGCGCATCTTCCGCGGCGAGGGCTACGGAGCCAAGGTAGATTGCTCTGGAGAAGTTGTCTTTAACACCTCGCTCACCGGATACCAGGAGATCTTTACCGATCCTTCCTATGCCGGCCAGATTGTCGTCCTGACCAATCCGCAGATAGGAAATTACGGTACCAACCTGGCTGATGCTGAGGCCAAGCGGCCCTATATCGAGGGGCTGGTCGTCCGTGAGTTTTCTGCTGTGAGCTCGAACTGGCGCTCTGAACTGGTGGCCGATGAGTACCTGGAACGGCATCAGGTTCCTGTTCTGTCTGAGATTGACACGCGTGCACTGGTACGGCACCTGCGCGATCACGGCGTGATGCGCGGAGTCATTTCGACCACCGAGCAGGACCCTGCCGCGCTGGTTGCGCGCGCGTGCGCGATCCGCAAGATGGACGGCACCGATCTGGCCAGCGTCGTCTCAACGCGGGAGCCCTACGAATGGCGCAGCCCGGGGCTGGACCCGCTGCGGCCCGAGGCTGCAGCCGCCGCGCCGGAATGTCGTCTCCACGTGGTGGCCTACGACTACGGCATCAAGCGGAATATCCTGCACATGCTGGGCGAGCAAGGCTGCCGTGTGACGGTGGTGCCCGCTCGCACAACCGCTGAAGAAACGCTCGCGCTTGCGCCCGACGGCGTCTTCCTGTCAAACGGACCGGGCGACCCGGAGCCGCTGACCTATGCCAACCAGACCATTCGCGAGCTGGCCGGCAAGACGCCCATCTTTGGTATCTGCCTCGGCCATCAACTTATAGGGCAAGCCCTGGGCGGCAAGACCTTTAAGCTCAAGTTCGGCCATCACGGCGGCAATCATCCCGTAAAGCAGCTCGCTACCGGCCGGGTTGAGATTACAAGCCAGAATCATAACTACGCGGTCGATCCGGACTCAATCAATGCGAATGAAGTAGACCTGACACACATCAACCTCAACGATCAAACGCTTGAAGGATTGCGTCATCGAACCATGCCGCTGCTGAGTGTGCAGTACCATCCCGAGGCCGCTCCCGGGCCGCATGATTCGCATTATCTCTTTGCAGACTTCAGGAAGATGATGGAAGAGTGGAAGGGCTGAGGGGAGTGGCAAGGGCTGCTCATGCCGCAGCGATGGTACACTGCATCGACTTGTTAACTTTGTTAAACGGAGACCCCGATCATGCTTGGAGTGCGTCTTGATCCGGAGTTGGAGAAAAGGCTTGATCGTCTCGCCGCGAAAACGGGAAGAACCAAGAGTTACTACGCGAGAGAAGCCATCCTCGAGTATGTAGAAGATCGCGAAGATTACGAGATTGCGGTTGCGGAGGCACGTATGGCGACGCCGCACATCAGCCTTGAGGAGTTGATACGCAAGTATGGCTTGGCAGATCAGCTTCAGCAGGAAGGCAGAAAAGCAGTTCGCCAAGCTCGAACCGGAAACCAGGTTGCAAGTGGTCGCCTATCTTCACGAGCGCGTCGCCGCACAGCCTGATCCTCGGCGATTGGGTAAAGCGCTCAGGGGGAAAGCGGAAGGCTACTGGCGCTATCGAGTGGGTCAATATCGGCTCATTTGCGAATTGCGCGACAAGGAACTCCTAGTTCTCGTGTTGCAAGTGGGTCATCGAAAAGACATAAACGATTAGGACAACGCATGCCACGTAGGCACGACATCACCAAGATTCTTGTTATCGGCTCCGGGCCTATCGTGATCGGGCAGTCAGCAGAGTTTGACTACTCCGGTACACAAGCCTGCAAGGCGCTGCGGGCAGAAGGCTACGAGGTGGTGCTGGTGAACTCAAACCCGGCAACCATCATGACCGACCCCGATCTTGCGGACCGCACCTATATCGAGCCGCTTACCGTGGAGTACTTGGAAGAGATACTGCGGATTGAGTCAGAGATGCTGCGGGAGCAGGGGCGGACAGGCAAGTTTGCGGTGCTGCCCACGGTTGGCGGCCAGACCGCGCTCAACCTAGCTGTCGATCTGTCTGATTCCGGCGTGCTCGATAAGTTCGGCGTGGAACTTATCGGCGCCAAGCTCGAGGCGATCAAGAAGGCGGAAGATCGCTTGCTCTTCAAGGATGCGATGGCGCGTATCGGGCTCGACGTACCGCGCTCCGCGCTGGTGAGTAACCTGCGCGACGGCCTTGAGTTTGCCACCAAGATCGGCTTTCCCGTCATCATTCGCCCCTCGTTTACTCTTGGCGGCTCGGGCGGCGGCATTGGGTATAACCGCGAAGAGTTGATGGAGATACTTTCGCGCGGCCTCGACTTATCGCCGGTCCATGAGTGCCTAATTGAAGAGTCGGTGCTGGGCTGGAAAGAATACGAGCTGGAAGTGGTGCGTGACCTGGCCGACAACGTCATCATCATCTGCTCGATCGAAAACATGGATCCGATGGGCGTGCACACGGGCGACTCGATTACGGTGGCGCCCGCGCAGACGCTTACCGACCGCGAGTATCAGGTGATGCGCTCGGCTGCCATTGCGGTGATTCGCGAGATCGGGGTAGAGACCGGCGGATCGAATGTGCAGTTCGCCGTCAACCCGGCGAACGGCCGTATGACGGTGATCGAGATGAATCCGCGCGTTTCCAGGTCATCGGCGCTAGCGTCCAAGGCGACCGGCTTCCCTATCGCGAAGATCGCCGCCAAGTTAGCTGTCGGTTACACACTTGATGAAATCCCGAACGATATTACGCGCATGACGCCGGCGTGTTTTGAGCCTTCGATCGACTATGTCGTCGTCAAAATCCCCAAGTGGCAGTTTGAAAAGTTTCCCGGCGCGGACGAGACGCTCAGCCCGCAGATGAAGTCCGTCGGTGAAGTGCTCTCGATGGGCCGCACCTTCAAGGAAGCGCTGATGAAGGCTTTTCGCTCGCTGGAAACCGGCAAGCGGATTGGCGCGGAGGTACTTGACCCGAAGCGTCTGACCCAGCGCCTGGTCACGCCGCAACCTGAGCGGCTGAGCTACATTCGCTTTGCTTTTAGCCGCGGCATGAGCGTGCGCGAAGTAGCGCGGCTTACCACGATGGATCCCTGGTTTCTTCACCAGATCAAGGAGATTACCGACGGCATCACTGCACTCGGGAGTTCGACCGCTGCCAATGTGTCCACGCAACAGTTACGAAAAGCCAAGCGCATGGGCATCTCGGACGAGCGCATTGCTGAGGCGTGGGGTCTGGCGGGGTCCGATGGCGTAGAACAGGTCCGTCAACTCCGGCTTGAACACGGCATCAAGCCCGTGTTCAAGTTAGTGGATACCTGTGCGGCGGAGTTTGCGTCGAGCACCCCTTACCTCTACTCCTCGTACGATGAAGAAGATGAGGCGCTGCCAACCGCCCGGCGTAAGGTCATCATCCTCGGCAGCGGACCCAACCGCATCGGGCAGGGCATCGAGTTTGATTACTGCTGCTGCCACGCGGCTTTCGCGCTGCGCGAAGATGACTATGAAACCATCATGGTCAATTGCAATCCGGAGACCGTGTCTACGGATTACGACACCTCGGACCGACTTTATTTTGAGCCTCTGACGTTGGAAGACGTGCTTTCTGTGTACGAGCACGAAGCCGCGAGTGGTGCCGAGATCGGCATGATCGTTCAATTCGGCGGGCAAACTCCGCTGAACCTGGCCCTGCGGCTGAAGGCTGCCGGTGTACCGATCCTCGGTACCTCGCCTGAGTCCATTGACCTGGCGGAGGATCGGAAACGGTTCGGCAAGTTACTCCTCGACTTACAGATTCCTCAACCCGAGGCAGTCACCGCCACCTCGATCGAAGAAGCGCTGGCTGGCGCAGACCGTATCGGCTATCCGGTGCTGGTGCGTCCGTCTTATGTCCTTGGTGGCCGGGCCATGGTCATCGCTTATGACCGTGAGGCTGTGGCCCGCTACATGAAGGAGGCTGTCGAATATTCAAGCGACCGCCCTATCCTGATTGACCGCTTTCTTGAAGATGCGGTCGAGGTTGATGTGGACGCGCTGTGTGATGGCAAGGACGTCCTGATCGCCGGCATCATGCAGCATATCGAAGAAGCAGGCATTCACTCCGGGGATTCTTCTTGTGTGCTGCCGGCGGTAGACTTATCCCCAGCGACACTTGCGACTATCCGCACGTACACACGCAAGTTAGCGCTCGCCCTCGGCGTGGTCGGCCTGGTGAACCTGCAATTTGCCATCCAGCGCGACAAGGTATTTGTGATCGAGGTCAACCCGCGCGCTTCCCGCACGGTACCCTATGTATCCAAGGCGACCGGCATACCGCTGGCCAAGATCGCTTCGCGCTTGATGACTGGCCGCACGCTGCGGGAGTTGCTTCCGGAGGAGATGGCCAGCGGGGAAGATCTAGGAACAGGGCAGCATTTCTTCGTCAAATCGCCCGTCTTTCCATGGGGCAAGTTTCCCGGCGTTGACCCTGTGCTGGGCCCCGAAATGCGTTCCACCGGCGAAGTGATGGGCGTTGCCGATAACTTTGGCGAAGCGTTTGCAAAGGCACAGTTATCGGCGGGGCTGCGGCTGCCGACCGCCGGCTCGGTCTTCTTCAGTGTCAACGACCGCGACAAGCCGCAGCTGGTCGGGCTGGCGCGGCAATATGTCGACCTCGGGTTTCAGCTTGTGGCGACTGAAGGCACAGCTGACGTGCTCCAGGGTGCGGGCCTGGCGGTAGAGCGTGTGTACAAGGTTAAGGAAGGCCGACCCAACGTCGTCGACCTGATGAAGGGTGAACGCATCCAGCTCATTGTCAACACACCTTATGGTGCTGACACGTTTTTCGACGAAAAGGCGATTCGCCGGTCGGCTGTTCTGGGGCGCATTCCGATGATCACCACCGTTGCGGCGGCGCGGGCAGCGGCTGAGGGTATCGCGGCGCTCCAGCGCAAGCGTCTCAACGTATTCGCGCTGCAGCACCTGCACAGCGCCAGAGCTTTGGCGCAGGCGCGTCCCTAGCTGTGCCGCGCCTTCCTGTCGCGCTGCTCAATGCCATTGTGCTGCCGTTGTTTGCATCGGCCTGGCTGGCAGCCGCCCAGCAGCCGGTGGCTCCTTCAAGCGACCCGGCGCGCGCACCATCGGTCAGCCAGGCGTTGCCTGCACTGCAGCAGCATCAGCCAGAGGCTGCACTCCGGATATTGAAACAGGTTCTGGCTGATGACCCGCATGATGCCGCGGCAGACTTGCTTGCCGCAAGCTGCGCGATTGAGCTAAACCGACCAGCGGAGGCAGTGGCCTACGGCGAGGCGGCGCGGGCGATCGAACCGGAAAACTGGAAGGTCGGCACCACGCTTGTAACTGCCTATGCCATGGCCGGCAAAAGGCGGGAGCGCGATGCTGAGCGAGCCGCGTTGCGCGCGTTGCATGCTTCCGGCACCGTTCCAGAGGCAGCGCAAACAAGCGGGTTTCTGCTGGACGAGTTTGTCGTGAAGCAATATCGCGTGCAGGCTATTGAATACTTCTCCCCGGTGGGTAAGTTCCACATCTACTATCGATTTTTGCTTCGCAAGCAGAACCTGCGGGCCGGACAGATCGATGTACAAAGCGATGACTTCAACCAGGCCTCCTGGGCGAAGGCCAATGCTGCGGCCGCCGCCGAAGGCCAGCGCCAGTACCAGATAACCGGCGAGAGCAGCAGTGGACGGGTAGACTACGGCAGCATTTCAGGCGTGTTGGACTATGACACAGTTCGTGCGCGCATCGTTGAGATCGTCAACGCGCAGGCAGCGCCGTTTCCGGCAGAGCAATAAAGCCCGCCGTCCGCCTGCGTAGCGCCGCGCAGGTCGCGCTCGTACAATACCCATATGTTGCTTGAGGGGATCTACCCTGCGATTACTACGCCCTATTATCCAGACGGGCGCCTTTATCTGCGCAAGCTGGAGCATAATGTCGACCGCTACTCGCGCACACCGGCGGCTGGCCTAGTGGTGCTCGGGTCTACCGGCGAGGCCGTACTGCTCGAGGATAGCGAAGCTCGTGAGGTGCTGAAGACCGCGGCTGCTGCCACGGCGCCGCACAAGGTGCTGATTGCCGGTGTGGGGCAGGGCAGCGTGGTAGCGACGCTGCGGCTGGCAGAGTATGCAGCCGCGCACCATTACGATGCGGTGCTGGTGCGCACGCCCAATTACTACGCGCCGCATATGACTCCGCTCGCCATGCTGACTTACTTTCGCACCGTTGCCGATCAGTCGCCATTGCCCGTAATGCTCTACACCATCCCCAAGTTCACGCACTATGACCTGGCAACCGAGGTGATTGCCGAACTGGCACAGCACCCCAATATTCTCGGCCTTAAAGACTCAAGCGGCGACCTGCCCAAGCTGGCTGCCATTGTTGCTGCCACCCACCAGGCGCCTCGGCGAACAGCAACTGTCACCCCTACCTTTGCCGCCGTCACCGGACGCATGCTTGCGCCTGCGCCTGCCGCCGCCGATCACTCCTTTGTCTCAACGGAGGCGCTTACCGGGCATGCCACGGCGACAGCCACGGCCCCGCCGTCGCCCGCGCTCAAAACGCGTACGCGCGAAGTAGGCTTCCAAATCCTGAGCGGAGCGGCTGACAAAATTGAGGCATCGCTTGCAGCCGGAGCCACCGGCGCCGTTCTGGCCCTTGCTGCCTGTGCGCCGCAGGCCTGCCATGAGGTGTATGTCGCCTGCAAGGAGAACGACCCCGCACTGGCTGCGGAAAAGCAGCAGCGGCTCGTTGAGGCCTCTGCTTACGTGGTTGGCAGGCTGGGCATTGCCGGCATCAAGTATGCCTGCGAGCTGAATGGCTATTTCGGCGGCCGCCCGCGCTTGCCGCTTCTCCCGCTGACCGGCGATGAGCAGGCTGAAGTAGCCCGCTTGATGCGTGACTTGAGAAACTGAGCGAGCCTGGCGGTCCCTTGCGCCGCTAGCAGCCTTTTTGGGGGAGACAGCCTCTTACTGGTCGCAATGCATTTCTCCTAAAGAAGGCTCACTGCCGATGCGAACCCTTCCCCGCGCTGTTCTTCTGCTCTGTCTTTTGCTCCCCCTCCTTGCGCCGGCTGCGAGTCACGCGCAAATCGGGTTCTACGGCGAGTTCAGTGCGGCTGACTTCAATTTGCCGAATACGGGCTGGCAGTATGGAACCACGTTCGGCGCTTTCTACAATCACTGGCGTGTGCCCTTCTTTGCGCTTGGGGTCGACGGCCGCGGAACAGTGGTCGGCTCCGGTTTGAATAAGATTGTGAGCGGGCTTGCCGGGCCCCGACTTACCTTTAAGCCGCATATCCTCCCTGTCATGCCGTACGTTGAGGCATTGGCCGGCGCCGGCAATGTGCAGGACGGCGAGGGCGTTGCTCGAACAGACGAGACCAAGTTCGAATATCAGTTTCTTGGCGGCGCCGATCTCACCGTCTTCCCACTGGTAGACTGGCGCGTGGTTGAGTTCTCCTATGGCGGCTTTTCCGGCCCGACTCTGAAGCCGAAGACCATCAGCACCGGCATCGTCATCAGGCTGCCTTAGTCGTAGAGCCTCCATATGACGACGGGGCTGTAGCGCGCAGGCACTCTGCTCCCATACGGCAGCGGCTCGCTATTGGAAAGCCGTATGTCTCGGCATACATCCGGCCAGTTCACAGAGCCGCCAACGATGGGCAGGGGCGCGGCTATGCAATCAACGCAACCAGCTCCACCCGGAGGTCCGGAAACACTCGCGTCGCTGCTGGCGCTGGCCGTCGGGCACCTCCAAGCGGGAGATCCGGCAGGGGCAGTGGCGCCGTTGCGTGCGGCAGGTCAGCTGGCGCCCGCCAATGCCTTTCTGCAGCACGATCTCGGCCTGGCCTGCCTTGAGGCTGGTCGGACAGAAGAAGCGATCGAAGCCCTTGAGCGCGCAATCGCTTGCGATCCCCTTTACGGCGATACGTATTTTCGCCTGGGCATGGCTCTGGAAAGGTTGGGACGGTTTGCCGAAGCCGCCAGTGCGTACGATCACGCAACCAGGCTGCTCCCAACCTTGGCTGAGGCCTGGTTCCGGGCCGGCGCCTCGTTGTATATGTTGGGCGACCGTGTGGGCGCGGTAGATCGTTTCCGTCGCGCCGGCGAGAATGGCGGGGCTACGAGATTTGGGCGGCTAGGCAGGGTTCGCGCTTGCTTGACCGAGGATCGAGCTGAAGAGGCGGAAAAGCTGCTGCGCGAGACGCTTGCACTCGATCCCGCGGATGCGATGGCACACGACCTGTTAGGCAATCTGCTGACGGAGTATGGCCGTTTTAGTGAGGCGCGTGCGTGCTTTGAGCGGGCGATTGCGCTGGCACCCGCGCTGGCCGGGAGTTATTACGAGCTGGTTCGTTGCCGGCCCGTGACAGGAGAAGACGGCCTTATTGCTGACATGGAAGCCGCGCTTAAAACGCCTGGGCTGGTTCGGCCCGAGCGTGTACGGCTGCACCTTGCTCTTGGCAAGGCGGCTGAGGATTTTGGCGACTACGGCTATGCGATGCAGCATTTTGACGCGGCCTGCGATGCGCGCCAAAGCGCAACACCTTTTGACTCCGCAGCTTTTGCCGCTGAGGTCGACCGCATTCTCCGGTGCTGCACCCGGGAGTGGATCGCCAACGCAGCAAAATGTGGCAGCAGCGATGCCACGCCGGTGCTGATTGTCGGCATGCCCAGGTC
>CAXTPL010000142.1:1559-9245 GCA_964246065.1 uncultured Acidobacteriaceae bacterium | reverse complement strand
ATGCCATCCGCCTGCGGCCCGAGTACTGGCGTGGGTACAACTCGCTCGGCGCCTTTTATATCGAGCAGGCGCGCTATGCCGAAGCTGCGGAGAGCTTTCGCCATGCCGAAGACCTGGCGCCGGAGAACTACCATGCGGCGAGCAACCTGGGTGCCAGCCTGCTGTACCTTGGGCGGGATGCGGAAGCAGTGCGCGCCTTCAACCGCTCTATCGCTCTTCGCCCGTCCTATTTCGCCTACCAGAACCTGGGCGTGGCCTACTTCAGGCTTCGCCGCTTTACCGATGCGGTGGCCAGCTACCGCAAGGCAGTGGAACTCGACAGCACCGACTACGACAGCTGGAGCGGTCTCGGGGATGCGCTCTACTACAGCGGCAATGTGGGGGCTGCAGCGCAGCCCTACCGGAAAGCCATCCAGCTGGCGGAGGCCCAGCTGAGGGTGAACCCGCGGGATGCGGAGGTTCTCGGCGACCTGGCGAGCGACCACTCCATGCTCGGCGAGGCCAGCGCGGCGACGGCGCTGCTTGCTCGCTCGCTGCAACTGGGAGGGGATGAAAAACAAGTGCTGTTCAATGCGGCGGTGGTGTATAACCAGCTGCATCAGCGGGAGTTAGCCCTGAACTGGCTGCGCCGTGCAGTGGCAGCGGGCTATTCGCGATCGGTGATCGGAAGTGCCGCGGCACTCGACGACCTCCGCGACGATCCTCGATACATCGCGCTGATGAAAGGAAACGGTGTCGCTGTCGCACCAGCGGCAGCCCCGTAGCAGACAAAAAGGAGAATGCCGCAATGGGTGAAGAAAAGGTGATGCAGCCGCAAAACCATGAGCCAAGTCACGGCGGATCGACAAGCGCCGGCGAGCAAACGGGTGAGGAATCATCCCAGGGTCCGCCAGCGCCCCCTGCGCTTGCGACGGTGCAGGCTTCCGCCGGAGCCGATGGAGAAGCAGAGACCATGGGCAATCCGAAGATCCACATCAGCGTGTAACAAACAACTGCCATCCCGGCGCCTTCGCCGGATGGGTACTGCTCCGGATGAAGAACAGCCGGCAAACGCCCAAGCTCTATAGCCACGCTCCGCTTTCCCCGGAGCAAAATCGAGGAGACAGCTTCATGACGACGCTTCCCGCGGGATCAGGCGGCACGGTAAAGGCCGGCGAAACGTTTGAGTTTTCAAATACGACCGAGACAGGAGTGCAGCTCTCAGGCTTGAACCCGCCGCTTGAGAATGCCGACTACCATATCCCGGCGAATGGCACCGTGACGGCCACCGCACAAAAGCACGCCCAGCCGGGCGAATACCCGTACACGGTCACCCCGGATACGGCAGCCGGGCAGCCGAAGATCAAGATCAGCGCGTAACTGGCGAGTAACCCTCCACGCTAGATACCGAGGATCGCCTCCAGCCGCTCTACCTCGAACCGGCTGCCGACGATCAGCGAGGTCCGCTCGTGGATCGTCTCGGGCACGACCTCGAGCACGCGCCCGTGCCCGGTGGTGGCCCGGCCGCCTGCCTGCTCTGCGATAAACGCCAGCGGATTGGCCTCGTACAAGAGCCGCAGCTTGCCTTTAGGCTGCTTGTCGGTCGGCGGATACAGAAAGATTCCACCCTTCAGCAGCGTGCGGTGAAAGTCTGCCACCAGCGACCCGATATACCGTGAGGAATAGGTGCGGCCGAGATCGCCGATACGCATTTCGGTCAGGAAGCGCCGGTATTCGAGCGGGAAAGTCTCGTAGTTCGCCTCGTTTACCGAGTAGTAGCTGCCCTGCTCGGGCATCTTCATCTTGTCGAACGAGAGCACGAAAGCCCCGATCGCCGGGTCCAGCGTAAAGCCGTATACCCCTCGCCCGGCAGTGTAGACAAAGATGGTGGAGGGACCGTAAAGCACGTACCCCGCCGCTACCTGCCTGTCGCCGGGCTGCAAGAGGGCCGCCTCCACACTCTGGCCCTCGGCTTTTTTGAAGATGGAAAAGATAGTCCCCACGTTGACATTCACGTCGATGTTCGAGGAGCCGTCGAGCGGGTCGAAGACGATGATGTACTTGCCTTGCTCGTGCTGGCCAAAGGTCACCGGTTCGTCGTTCTCCTCCGAGATGAGTGCGGCGACCGAGTCGCGCAGCCCGAGGCAGTGCAGCATGGCCTCGTTGGCAAAGACGTCGAGTTTTTGCTGCGCTTCGCCCTGTACGTTGGTTGCGCCGGCCGCACCGTACACGTCGTTCAAGCCCGCTTTTCGGATTTCGGCCGCGATCATCTTGGTCGCCAGCGTGATGCCGGACAGGGTCCAGGAAAAGGTGCCGGAGGCATCGTCTGCTTGCCGCTGCTGCTCGAGGATATGACCCTGGATCGTGGTTATCATGGCACGGACAGGATACCAGCCCGGCGGCGGCCGGCTGCGAGCGTCCTTGCGACCGGTCGCCTTCCAGCCCGCATCTCACCGTATATGAGCAAAGAGCAAAATATTCAGGCACAAGTTCAGTGGGGAGACGCCATCAACAGCGGCAACCTCGAAGCACTTCACGAGCTGACCGTAGCTTCCGTGATCGAACACGATCCGGGGCCTGCGCAAGGTCCAGGCGCGCAGGGCTATATCGACTTTTTCACCGAGATGCGGACGGCCTTCCCGGACCTCAAGGTCTCGCCCGAACACCTGACCGCCGACGAGAACTCCGTAGCGCTCGCCTACACCCTCGAGGGCACGCACCAGGGAGATTTTCAAGGGATAGCCCCGACGGGCAAACGCATCAAGGCGCGCGGCGTGCAGATCGCCCGTTTCGAAGATGGCAAGATGGTGGAGCGCTGGGGCTCGTCGGACGAACTCGGCATTCTGCGGCAGTTGGGCGTCGAGCCGTTGACCAAGACCGGCATCCTCGACAAGCTCGGGGTGTGAACTAGACTGGCAGAGCCGCCGGGCGCAGCATCTGCCCCAATGCAAACCTCGTCCAGTCCATGCCACTAGCCTGTTTACAAGACGCGACCAGGCGCACCGAGATCCGGGAACGGCTTGGCCGCTTTCACCCCGGCGTCGCCCGTCGCTGGGGTACGCTTACGCCGGGCGGCGCGATGTGCCACCTGGCAGCCTCCTATGAGATGGCAGCCGGCGATGGGAGCTGCAGCGAGCGGACCGGCCCGCTGCAGCGAACCGTGGTGCGCTTTGGGGCTCTGCACGTTCCCCTGCAATGGCCACGCGGGGTTCCGACACTGCCGGAGCTGGTGGAAGGCGCTCCGCGTGTTCAGCCGGGCGAGTTTGCAGCCGACCAGGCGCGCTTGCTCCGCGCCTACGACCGCTTTGCTTCCGCAACGGTTGCCGGCCGCGCCCACCCCATCTTTGGCCCGCTCTCGCAATGGGAGTGGATGCGCTGGGGGTATCTGCATGCCGATCACCACCTGAGGCAGTTCGCCCTGTAGGGCCTGCGATATGATCGACCGTGGGCCGATAGCCCATTGACCAGGAAAGTCTCGAGCATCCAAAGCAAAGCCATGCCAGCAAAAACAGCAGTGGTTCTAGGCGCCCAGTGGGGCGATGAGGGTAAGGGCAAGATCGTCGACGTGCTTTCGGGCAACTTTTCGCTCGTGGCTCGGTATGCAGGCGGCCACAACGCCGGTCACACCGTCATCATCGGCGGCAAAAAGTTCATCCTCCAGCTGGTGCCGTGCGGTGTGCTGCGGCCGGACTGCCGCGCCGTCATTGGGAACGGAGTGGTGCTGGACCCCATGGCCTTCCTGAAGGAAGTCGCCAAGCTTCGCGAGCTTGGGGTCAACGTGGACGGCCAGCTGGTGGTCTCCAATCGCGCCCAGGTCATCCTTGAGTACCACCGGATGATCGAGCTGGCGGCTGAAAGCGCACCTGGGCGCCAGAAGATCGGCACCACCTCCCGTGGGATCGGCCCCGCGTACGAAGACAAGATGGCACGCAACGGGCTGCGTGTGGTCGACCTGCTGAACACCAGCCTGCTCAAGACCCACATTGAAAATGCCTGCCGTGAAAAGAACACCATCGCCCAAGCGCTCTTCGGTACGCACCCGCTGGACCCGGCGCGCATGTACGACGAGTACGCCCAGGCAGCCGAACAGCTGCGGCCTTTCGTCACCGACACCGCCGCGCTGCTCAACGGGGCGATCCGGCAGGGCAAGTCGGTCATGTTCGAAGGTGCGCAAGGCACCATGCTCGACATCGACCATGGAACCTACCCGTTTGTCACTTCTTCGTCTGCAACCTCGGGCGGCGCGGTCACAGGCACCGGCGTCGGCCCTACGCTGATCGGCACGGTGATCGGGGTCACCAAGGCCTACGTAACCCGCGTGGGCGAAGGCCCGTTCCCGACCGAGATCCACGATGGGGCGGGCGAGATGCTGCGCGCGCGCGGGCAGGAGTTTGGCGCAGTCACCGGGCGGCCTCGCCGCTGCGGCTGGCTCGACCTGCCGCTGCTCCGCTACTCGAACATGATCAATGGAACCGAGTGGCTGGTCGTCACCAAGCTCGACGTGCTCGACGAGCTGGACGAGATCCCGGTCTGCACCGGGTATGAGATCGACGGCAAGCGCATCGACACCATGCCGGCCGATGTGCGCGGGCTGGAGTCGATCAAGCCGCTCTACACACGGCTGAAGGGATGGAAGCAGCCCACCGAGCAGATACGCAGCTGGGATGAGCTGCCGCAGGCGGCGCGCGATTACCTGTACTTCCTCGAGCAGGAGTCGGGAGCCAAGATCGGGATGATCTCCACCGGCCCGGATCGCGAGCAGACGATGGCGCTCCCTGCCTTTGAGGCTATGCTTCGCGAGATGAATCGCTGAGGCTCTAGAACAAGGAAGGGTTTCACTATGGTTAGCTTTATGGTGCGGATGCGGTTTGCGAGCGAAGACCACCACGAGATCACCGATGTGCTCGAAAAGCTCACCGCCGCATCACGCGAGGAGCCCGGGTGCGTGTCCTATGTGCCGCACTGGTGCGAAGACGCGCCGGATACCGTGCTGATCTACGAGCAGTACAACGACCGTGAAGCGCTGGAGGTCCACCGCAACTCGCCGCATTTTCAAAAGTACGCGGTGGGCGGCTTGTACCAGCGGATGAAGGAGCGCGAGGTGGAAAGCCTGATCGCCATAGCCTAGACGCTGCGCGCGTCGGCGGCCAACGCTTGTTTGCCCGCTCGCGAGCAAGCTCCCTGCATCAGCCCGCCCGCAAGACCGCATCGGCAATCGAGGCTGCTTCGACCGCCGGTCTTACTTCGTGCACGCGCACGATGGCCGCGCCCTGGGCCACGGCAAGCACCATCGCGGCAACGGATGCGGTTTCCCGCTCCCGCGGCGAGCGGTCTACCCCGCGCCGGGCCAGCGTTCTGCCCAGGAAGGACTTACGGGAAACCCCGGCGAGCAGCGGCCGCCCTAACTCCAGCAGCAGTGCCTGGGCCGCCAGCAATGCGTAGTTGGCGTCGAACGCCTTGCCGAAGCCGTAGCCCGGATCGAGCACGATGCGTTCCCGGGCGATGCCGGCTCGGCACGCAGCGGCCAGGCGCTCCCGCAGCTCGACCAGAACCAGCGGCGCAACCTCGGCCGGGGGCAGCGGCGGCATCGAGCGCCACTCGTCGGGACGCCCGCGAGTGTGCATCAGCACCAGCCCGCAGCCGAGCTCGGCACAGGTGCTCGCCATGGCTTGGTCCCAGAGCAGCCCGCTTACATCGTTGACGATCTCGCAGCCGGCGGCCACCGCGGCCCGGGCCGTACCGGCGCGATACGTGTCGATCGAGAGCAGCGCGTCAGGCTGCTCTCGCAGAATCCCGTCAAGAACAGGCAGCACCCGATCCTGCTCCTGCGCGTCGGAGATGGCGGCCGCGCTGGCCGCATGCGAGCCCGGGCGGGTGGACTCGCCCCCCAGGTCAAGAAGGGTCGCGCCTTCTTCGAGCAGCAGCAGCCCGCGCTCGATGGCGCGCTCGGCTGTGTCGGTGGCCCGGTACCCGGCTGTGCCTTCAGAGCCGGCACCGCCTTCTGAGAACGAGTCTGGCGTCACGTTGACGATGCCCATGACCGCTGTCGTCTGCCCCAGCGGCAGGCTGCGTGTGCGGAGCTGCCAGTCCACCTGCGGTCGCTTAGGGAGGCTCATCTGCCTTTGATGGTAAGCGGCAATGCTACACTCCGGCCACATGCGTCTGTTCTCTTCCTCCCTCGCGGTTGCTACGGTCCGCCGGTGTGCCGGGCCGATCTTTCTCCTGGGCTTGCTCGGCACGGGCGTTGGAAACGCCCAGGTGGCGGTGGCTCCTCCGGCTGCCGCAGCGGCAGCCGGCCTGGAAGCGACCGTTACGTCTCTGCTCGCCGGACCGGCAGCTGCGCGCGCGCACTGGGGTATCTCGGTTGTCGATACGCTGACCGGCGTACCGCTCTACGCGCGAAATGACGGCCAACTGTTTGAGCCTGCTTCGAATGCGAAGCTGTTCACCACGGCTGCGGCGCTGGCGCTGCTGGGGCCGACCTTCACCCTTGAAACACGGGTGATTGCTGAAGGAGAGGTGACGCCGGATGGTCGGCTGCATGGTTCATTGCGGCTTGAGGGTGGCGGAGATCCGAGCCTGTCTGGCCGCAGCTACCCCTACAGTGGCCGCACAGAAAGGCTCGCTGCCCCGCTCCACGCCCTGGACGAGCTGGCTGCGCAGGTGGCAGGCGCCGGCATCCGCGCGGTCGATGGGCCTGTGATCGGCGACGACACCTTCTTCCCCTATGAGCGGTACGGAGCCGGCTGGGGCTGGGACGATCTGCAATGGGAGTATGGCGCGCCGGTCTCTGCGCTGACGGTCAACGACAATGTCCACTACCTGACGGTGAGCCCGGGGGCCGCAGCCGGCGCTCCACTCGGGGTGAGCTGGGATGATCCCTTCTCGAGCCGAACCACGGCTCCCAACTCCCCCGCCGGTCCGCCTGAGCGGGTGTTCGCAGCCGAGCCCCTGGAGGTGCTAGCCCAAACCACTGCCCCCGGCACGGAACCGCAGCTGGGCCTGAGCCGGGAGGTGGATGGGGGGCCGCTGCGCATCGCAGGCAGCCTGCCGGCACAAGGCCGGACAGTCCACCTCGCGGTGGCTTTGCGGGATCCTGCAGAGTATGCCGCGGAAGCCTTTGCCGCGGCGCTGGCAGCGCACGGCGTCGCGGTGAGCGGCAACAGCGAAGCCGCGCACCGCTTTCCTGCGGCGGGGCTCAGCTTTGCAGCGGAGACAAGGCTGCCGCTCTCGCTCAGCCCGCTGGCGCAGGGCCCGGCGGCAACCCTGCTGTACCCGCCTCCGTCCGGCCGCGTAGTCGCCACGCGGAGCTCCCCGCCCTTGAACCAGCTGGTTACAGTGACCAACAAAGCCAGCCAGAACCTGCATGCAGAGCTGCTGCTGCGTGTGCTCGGTAAGGCGGAGGCGGAGGCGGGATCAGTCGCGGAGGGAGTCAGGGTGGTGCGGCAGTTCTTGATCTCGGCCGGGGTCGACCCGCAGGATTTTACCTTTGTCGACGGCTCCGGGCTGTCTCCGCAGGACCTGGTCGCGCCGCGTGCCGTTACCACGCTGCTGGTGTTTGCAGCCAGGCAGCCCTGGGAGGCGGACTACCGAGCGTCGCTGCCTGTGGGTGGCGTCGATGGCAGCCTGGCCGGACGCTTTACCGAACGGGCGCTGAAGGGTCGCGTCGTCGCCAAGACCGGCACCTTGACGGGGGTGAACACGTTG
>CAXTPL010000142.1:0-1549 GCA_964246065.1 uncultured Acidobacteriaceae bacterium | reverse complement strand
GTTGCCGCTAGCGGGCGACAGCTCAGTTTCTCGATCCTCAGCAACGACTACACCGGCGAAGGAAGCCGCGGGATCCTGGACCGGGTCGTCGCGGCGATTGCTGCAGCGTATTAGCTAGTAGGCTCCGTCGCGCCGCACAATCGAGCGCGGGGTACGCCACAGGATCTTCAGGTCGCGCCCAAAGGTCCAGTGCCGCACATACTGCTCGTCCAATCGCACGCGCTCGGCATAGGACAGGTTGGAGCGCCCGGAAACCTGCCACAGGCCGGTGACGCCCGGTACGGCGTTGCTGTAGTAAGCAAAGCGGTCGGCATACTTGATGCGCTCAGCATGCGAAATAGGCCGGGGACCGACCAGGCTCATCTCGCCGCGCAGCACGTTGAAGATCTGCGGCAGCTCATCCAGGCTGGTTTTGCGCAAAAAGCGCCCTAGACGCGTGACGCGCGGATCATTTTTGAGCTTGTGCGTCTGCTGCCACTCCAGTCGCGCCTCATGCGACCGCTCCAGGCAAGCGGCAAGCACCCGGTCGGCATCCTTGCTCATGGTGCGGAACTTATAGATGGGAAATTGCGTACCGCGCCGGCCCAGGCGTGCCTGGCTATAGAAGACCGGGAACCCGGAGCTCATGCCGACAGCCGCACCGATGACCAGAAGCATCGGCACAATCACCGGTAACAACGCCACGGAAGCCAGGACGTCGAAGCTCCGCTTAACGACTTGGTATCGCCGGCCTGCGGTGGGTACCTGGAGCTGCCACCCCTTGCCGGCCTTGCCGCGACCCTGCCAGGTCAACTCCGGCAGCGGCGCCCCGTTGGCCAGGGAAAACGCCCGCCGCAGCGCGTGGCGTCGGCTCAACTGCTTCGCCCTCGCAGCTGGAACGCCTGCGCCGGGCGGATACGCTTCGCTCCGTTGGTTCTGCGTAGAAGAAGTCAATCCCGCTCCAAAAAGATGCCGAAATAACCAGCCGGCTCGACTTCCTGAAAACAGCCAGTGGTTGCACTGTATCCTGAATGCAACGACTTAGGGTACCGAAATCACTTTCTTTTTACTCGATTGCGACCGTTGAATCAGCAAGAAACGCCATTTTCGCAGCACATTGGTAACATTCGTACATTCATGCGTACCTATTCGGCTTCGACGAAAAGCCTCTCCCGCATCTGCCCCACAAGCAGATTCGCAAGCAGGCGGGGACGGTTTGCGCTTTGGTTCCTGGTGGTTCTGGCCGGCGGCTGGAGCCTGGGCTGCGGACCGCAGCTTCCCCCTTCCAAGCCGCTTACCGCGCTTACGCCCGCCGAACACGCCGGCCGGGAGCTGTACGTGGCGCGCTGCGGCGGCTGCCACTACCCCAACTCGAGCGCGCCTCTCCACGGGCCGGGGCTCTACGCGGTGCTCCGCAACCCGTATCTGCCGAGCGGCGCGCCCGCGACCGACGACCGCGTGGCGGAAGTGGTGGTTCGCGGCCGCGGGATGATGCCGGCTTTTGGACGTACACTCGACGAGCAGGAGCTGCAGCAGCAGCAGCAGTAGCAGGTAAAGGAGTCGAGACATG
>CAXTPL010000141.1:7363-9390 GCA_964246065.1 uncultured Acidobacteriaceae bacterium | reverse complement strand
AACCTGGGATGGCGAGAAAAGGGCACAGCGAGGAAGAGATTTTACGGGTGCTGCGGGAGGCTGAGGCGGGCGGAACGGTGGTCGAGCTGTGCCGCAAGCATGGGATCAGCCAGCAGAGTTTTTACCTTTGGAAGAAGAAGTATGCGGGGTTGGGGTTGAGTGAGCTGCGCGAGTTGCGGCAGCTGCGTGAGGAGAACGGGAAGCTGAAGCGGCTGGTCGCGGACCTTTCGCTGGACCGGCACATTCTGCAGGAGATTGTCCAAAAAAGTTGTAAAGCCTCGCCTGCGGCGTGAGTTGGCGGAGTGGGCAGCCGAGGCCCACCAACTGAGCCAGAGGCGCGTGGCGAGGCTGATCCCGGTAAGCCGGGCAACACTGCAGTATGTGCATCATCGCGACCCGCAGGATGCGCTGCGGGTGCGCTTGCGCGAGCTCGCCGGCAGTCGCGTGCGTTACGGGTATCGTCGCCTGACGGTGCTGTTGAAGCGCGAAGGCTGGGAAGTCAACGCCAAACGCATTTACCGGATTTACACCGAAGAGGGGCTGATCGTGAGGACGCAGAAGAGGAAGGAACGCGCGCAGCGACAGCGCATCGCGCAAGGGCTCAGCCATGCGGCCGAACCAGAAGTGGAGCATGGATTTCGTGCTGCAGCGGCTGCCGGATGGGCGCTGGATCCGGGTCCTGACTGTGGTGGACCAGTTCACGCGCGAGTGCCTGTGCCTGCACGCGGATACTTCGCTGAGTGGAGAAAAGGTCGCCGCGGCACTGGACAAGGTGGTTGCGCTTCGCTGCGCCCCGGAGTCGATTACTGTGGACAACGGAACCGAGTTCGCCAGCAAGGCAATGGACCTGTGGGCCTACGCAAACGGCGTGCACCTGGATTTTATCCGGCCGGGACGACCGGTCGAAAACGGCTACATCGAGAGTTTTAACGGCAAGTTGCGGGACGAATTTCTAAACGTCGAGGTACTCTTCACCGTTGCCGACGCGCGAAGAAAACTGCACGGTTGGCGGCGCGATTACAACCACCATCGTCCCCACTCGGCACTGGCGGACAGGACACCGGCAGAGTTCGCCGCCCTGTGCAGCGGAGGAAAAGACGGCGGTACGACCGCCTTGGAAAACGCCCCACGTTTCCCACTTTCCCTCCGCACAAATGCGGCTGGTTTTTCTGTAAAGAACAGTAAGTCTTCAACCCCGTTGCTTGAGACACTCACTTGAGCTACAGTAACTGCAAATCTGCCGATCAATCCGGCACAAACCGAACCACGCAGGCCGAAAATTCCACCTTCCGACGGCCTGGTTTTCCGGGGCGGGTCAGCAGGTAAACGGATTCACGGCGGAGCCGATCAAGGCTTTGTTCCAGATCCTAGTAACAAGGGTCGGCTTGCCTGTCGAGACCATGAACGCGTTTGTCAGCGCCTCCGGGGTCGAGTTCAAAGATATTTACAACATTGTCATTCCCGCCCGCACCCTTAGCATCGTCGCTCCCGCAAGCAGCGGCTCTCCCCTGACGAGTCCGACAAGCTCGCCCGGCTGGTCCGCGTCTTCGATCAGGCTGTATCCGTCTTCGGCGATATCGATCAAGCTCGCGCTTGGCTGCACAAGCCTCGGCAACGCTTCGACACCCGCACCCCGCTTGACATGCTGCGCACCGACTACGGCGGACGCATGGTGGAAGAGCTGCTTGGCCAGATAGACGAAGGCATGTACGCCTGAGCGCGACACCTCCAGCCTCCCTTTGGCGCATCAGCAACCATGAGTCCCTCTCCGGCGAGGGCGGCCTGCGCTACGCCGCACGCTGGCACAGCGCCGGGCGCCGCATCGTTTATCTGGCTGAGTCGCCCGCAGGCGCCCTGATGGAAGTGCTTGTCCACCTGGAGCTGGAACAGGGTGAGCTCCCGCGCACCTATACCCTGCTGCAGATCAAGGTACCGGTCGATCTTCCCGTTGCAACCCTTGCTGTGCCGGCCGGCGAAACATGGAAGTCTGACCTTGCCTTGACCCGGGGGCTTTGGCGATCAATGGC
>CAXTPL010000141.1:0-7353 GCA_964246065.1 uncultured Acidobacteriaceae bacterium | reverse complement strand
CAATGGCTCCGCGAAGGGGTCACGGCGCTCGTGCGGGTACCCTCGGCGATTCTGCCGGGTACCTCGAATTTTCTGCTGAACCCGCTTCACCCTTCTGCGGCAGCTCTCACCATTGAAACGATCGTGCGACCCCGCTTCGATCCCCGCCTGCTGCGCAGGCTACGCGACGAACCGGTACCTTTCGCGCGCCCGCTCCAGAAGCGCATCCCGGGCCTGGCCCCTGCATACCGGGATATCATCAACCCGAGATGAAGAAGCTACAGATAGGCATTCTCTTTGGCGGCCGCAGCGGCGAGCATGAAGTTTCGCTCCTCTCGGCCGCTTCTGTCCTCGAGGCCATCAACCGCAGCAAGTATGAGATCAGGCCCATCGGCATTACCAAGGCAGGAGCGTGGGTCACCGGCCCTGACGCCGACCGCCTGTTGCGAGGCGAGCTCAAGGAGCAGCCCCTGGAGGCGACCTCGCCCGATGCTGCGCTCGCCCACCTCGACGCTGTCCTCCCCATCCTGCACGGCACCTTTGGCGAAGACGGCACCCTGCAGGGCCTGCTCGAGCTTGCCAACATCGCCTACGCAGGCTCAGGCGTGCTCGGCTCGGCTGCCGGCATGGACAAGGACATCATGAAGCGGCTCTTTGCCTCCGCCGGGCTGCCCAATCCGAAGCACCAGGCCTTGCTGCGTAGCGAGTGGAAGAGCGCCCCCAAAAAGGTCGTCGAGCGCCTGGAAGCGGCGCTCAAGTACCCTCTGTTCGTCAAGCCGGCAAACGGCGGCTCCTCGGTCGGCATCAGCAAGGCGCATACCCGCAAGGAACTAGGCCCGGCTATCGAGCTGGCCGCGCAGTACGACCGCAAGATCGTCGTCGAGCAGGCCATTGGGGGCGGCAAGGGTGCTGCCCGCAGCACCGGCAAACCCCGCGAGCTTGAAGTCGCCGTACTCGGCAACGACAAGCCAGAAGCCTCTGTCGTCGGCGAGGTGATCCCCGTCAAGGAGTTCTACGACTACGAGGCCAAGTATATGACCGAAGGCTCCGCGCTCATCCTGCCCGCAAAGATCACGGCCGCGCAGAAAAAAGCCATCCGCACCATGGCCGTTCAGGCCTTTCAAGCCTGCGACTGCGCCGGCCTGGCTCGCGTTGACTTCCTCATGGAGCCGGGTGGGAAAGGCCGCATCTACCTCAACGAGATCAACACCATGCCGGGCTTTACCGCCATCAGCATGTACCCAAAGCTTTGGGCGGCAACCGGCCTTCCATACCCTGACCTGATCGATCGCCTCATCACCCTGGCACTCGAACGCCATGCCGAGCGAAGCGCTACCAGCTACAGCCGGTAGCGCGCAAGAAAAGCATCAGCTCGCCTGGTTCTTTTCAAGCATCTCGATGGACTTATCGTGCTTGCCGAGGATCATGTAAAACTGCCGGAGGTCGTCGGTTAACCGGTCGATGCGTGCATTGACAGACGTCTCAACGCGGTCGATCCGAGCATCGACCGACGCCTCAACCCGATCGATGCGCGCATTCAGCGACGCTTCCAATCGGTCGACTCGACCATTGACAGACGCCTCGACGCGGTCGATCCGCGCTTCCAACCGCCCGTTCATGATCAGGGCGATGGCAATCGTCACCAGCCCCGTGGCGGTGGGGAAGCCTGCGGCGATCAGCAGCTGCCAGTTCGTCATGCCAGCATTATAGGACCGTACCTCGCACCGGGGAAATTCTTTAGTACCGGCTCCCGCTCCTCCCACGATCTGCGCCCGGGGGGAACCCCCACGCACCGGCGGGTGTCTAATGGACAGGGCTGCGGCCGCATCGATCTCGGCGCGCCCTTAAGGAAGCACGTCATGACACTGCTCGACGCCCCCGTCTACAACGTCCGCCGCGCGCGCACCATCCGCAACAGCATTGTCGGCGCGCTTGTCTCCGTCGTGCTCCTGGCCATCCTTGCCTGGGTCTTCTGGAACTGGCCGGAGCAGCACCGGCTCAACCACTTCCTGGCAACGGTTGAAAGCGGCAACCTGAGCGCAGCCTATGGCGAGTGGAACCACGACCCCGACTGGAGCCAGCACCCAGACCGCTACAAGGGTTACACCTTTGCCGACTTTTCCAAGGATTGGGGTCCCGGCTCCGATTACGGCCAGATCAAGTCGCACAAGATCGAGATCACCAAGGCCGTCGGCAACGGCGTCGTAATGGGGGTGGACATCAACGGCGGCAAGACCCCGCTCTTTCTCCGCGTCGACCATAAAACCAAGCAGATCGGCTTTTCTCCAGTAGAGCTGTACGTCGGGCCCGATTAGGGTCCGGCAGCTGCCCAGCCCTACTTGGAAACAGCGGGCACCGTTGTGTCGTCGCGCACGATCTTCCACCCTGCCGCCGTCTTCTCCATGACCAGCAGAAAGTACCCGTGTACGCTGCCACCATCGCCGGCTGATCGCAGGAGCTTGAAGTTTCCCGTGACCGTTGAAAAGCGTTCATCCAATGGCTGCACCGCAAGCCCGCTGAACGAGAGCCGGCCCATGGCTCCGCGCGTGGCGTAGCGCGCCTTGTAGCCGGCGAGCATGTCAGCATACCCGTGTCGTATCTGCGCCCCGATGAACAAGATGTCGGGCGCATTTTTGTAGCCTGTGGCAAACGCATCCAGGTCGCCGCGGTTCCAGTCGCGAACCTGCTGCTCAAGCACAGACACGATGGCGTGGTCCGGTTCGAAAGGACGCGGCAGCTCCGTTGCAGCATAGCCGCCGCCCGGCGCAACCAGCAGGCATAGCGAGAGAACAAGCTGTGGCATGAACATCGGGAAAGAAGCCTCCGTTGGATGGGCTCTTTGAGCATACGACGCGCGACGGCGAAGCTGTTCCCGGTGCCGGAAAGCACCTCGGCTATTGCCCCTTCTTCCTCCGTGCGGCTACCATCCCCCCGTATGCCTTATGTGCTCGCACTCGACCAGGGGACTACGTCTTCCCGCGCCATCCTCTTCGACGAGACCGGCCGCCCGGTCGCCACCGCGCAGAGCGAATTTGCGCAGCATTACCCGAAATCGGGCTACGTTGAGCACGATCCCGACGACATCCTCACCACCCAGCTCTCGACCGCTACCGACGTCCTGGTGCGCGCTCGCATCCGCGCCCGCGACATCGCCGCAATCGGCATTACCAACCAGCGTGAAACTACGCTCGTATGGGATCGCGAAACCGGCAAGCCTGTTTACAACGCCATCGTCTGGCAGGACCGCCGCACCGCCGCACTCTGCCGCCGGCTGATTGCCGAAGGCATCGAGCCGATGGTTCGCGAACGCACCGGTCTCGTTCTCGACTCGTATTTTTCCGGCACCAAGATCGCCTGGATCCTCGACAACGTAGACGGGGCTCGCAGCCGCGCCGAGGCCGGCAAGCTCGCCTTCGGCACAGTCGACAGCTGGCTGATCTGGAACCTGACTAGCGGCAAGCGTCATGTGACCGACCAAACCAACGCCAGCCGCACGCTGCTGTACAACATCGTCCTGGGCGCGTGGGATGCCGACCTGCTCCGGCTGCTCAATATTCCGGAGTCCATGCTGCCCGAGGTTGTGCCTTCCTCCGGTCAGGTGGGCCAAGTCACTACCACCTTGGGCCTCGGCTCGGTTGAGATCGCGGGCATTGCCGGCGACCAGCAGGCCGCGCTCTTCGGCCAGCTTTGCACCCAACCCGGCGACGCCAAGAATACTTACGGCACCGGCTGCTTTCTGCTGCAGCATATCGGCGAGCACTTCACACTTTCAGCCCAGCGCCTCATCACCACGCTTGCCTGCTCGCTCGACGGCAGGCTGCAGTACGCGCTTGAAGGGTCCATATTTATCGGTGGCGCGGTTGTGCAATGGCTCCGCGACAATCTGAAGATCATTGCCGGCTCGGCCGACGTGGAAGCACTTGCGCTCACGGTGCCGGATAGCGGTGGCGTCGTCTTTGTCCCCGCCTTTGTCGGCCTGGGCGCGCCGCACTGGGACCCCTACGCAGCAGGGCTGCTCATCGGCCTCGAACGCGGCACGCAGAACGGGCACATTGCCCGCGCCGCGCTGGAAAGCATCGCCTTTCAGGTCGCCGACGTGCTGGCAGCAATGGACAAGGAGACGGACCAGCCTTCAAGGGAGTTGCGCGTCGACGGCGGCGCTGCCCGCAACGACACACTGATGCAGCTGCAGGCCGACCTGCTCGGCATACGGGTGGTGCGCCCGGCCGTGGCCGAGACAACGGCCCTCGGCGCAGCGCACCTGGCGGGGTTGGCTACGGGAGTCTGGGATACTGTGGAACAGATTCGTGCCACCCGTGAGGCGGATACGGTCTTTGAGCCGAAAGATCAATCGGAACACGCAGAGCATCAACGAAAGCGCTGGCAGATGGCCGTGGACCGCAGCCGTGGCTGGAACGCCCCGAGTAGTTGAACTGCGCCAAGCGGCAGAATACCCGTAACCGAGCAGTCGCAAGCCGGGCTTGCCCTTCAGGAGTCACATGAATCGCGAAGACATGATCCGTCGACTTGCCGCACGCACCGGGCCTGATGCAGACCCCTGGGACATCATCATCATCGGCGGCGGCGCCACCGGCGCCGGTGTCGCGGTAGACGCCGCCACGCGCGGTCTTTCCACACTGCTCCTCGAGCGCGAAGACTTTGGCAAAGGCACCTCCTCCCGCTCCACCAAGCTCGTCCACGGCGGCGTACGCTACCTCGAGCAAGGCAATATCTCGCTCGTTATGGAAGCCCTGAAGGAGCGCGGCCTGCTGCGCCAGAACGCACCCCACCTGGTCCATGATCTAGCCTTTGTCGTTCCCAACTATTCCTGGTGGGAGGCCCCTTTCTACGGCATCGGCATGAAGGTCTACGACCTGCTCGCCGGCAAGTACGGCTTCGGCCGCTCACGCATCCTGTCGCGCGAAGAAACGCTCGAGCGCCTGCCCACCATCCAGCATGAGGGCCTGCGCGGCGGCGTCGTCTACTACGATGGGCAGTTCGACGACTCGCGGCTGCTCATTCACCTCATCGCCACGGCTGCCGACCACGGAGCCACCGTGATCAATTATGCTGACGTCCACGGCCTCCTCAAAGATGCCGACGGTTTCCTTGAGGCCGCCCACGTGACCGACCGCGAAAGCGGCGCAACCTACATCGCGCGCGCCAAGGTCATCGTCAACGCCACCGGCATGTTTACCGATGAGGTCCGCCGCATGGCCGAGGGCGCGGGCGCCCGCACGATGGTCGCGCCCTCGCAAGGGATTCACCTGGTCTTTGACCGGTCCTTTCTCCATGGCGACACCGCCATCATGGTGCCGCACACCTCTGACGGACGCGTGCTCTTCGCCATTCCCTGGCACGATCATCTCGTGGTCGGCACCACCGACACGCCTATCGAAAGCCCTTCCTACGAGCCGCTGCCGCTGGAAGAAGAGATCGCCTTTGTGCTTGAAACGGCCGAGCAGTACCTGAGCCGACCGCCCAAACGTGAAGATATCCTGAGCATCTACGTCGGCATCCGTCCGCTGGTAAAAGCCGGCGGCGACAAGGAAGACGGCACCGGCGCAAGCCCCTCTGCGAAAACATCCACCCTCTCTCGCGACCACACCATTCACATCGACAACTCGGGCCTGCTGACGATCGTCGGCGGCAAGTGGACCACCTACCGCAACATGGCTGAGGACACGGTCGACCATGCGCTCACCCTGGGCAAGCTCGACGACAAGCCCTGCCGGACACGCGACCTCAAGATCCACGGCTACTACCCCGAAGCACTCGAAACCCTCGGCGAGCTTGCGGTCTACGGCTCTGACGCCGAGCACATTGAAGCGCTCGCCCGCGAAAACCCGGCCTGGGCCGAGCGCCTGCACCCTGCGCTGCCATACATCGCAGCCGAGATCGTCTGGGGTGCGCGCCAGGAGCTTGCCCGCACCGTCGACGACGCACTCTCGCGCAGGACCCGCGCCCTGCTGCTGAACGCTGCTGCCGCTGCTGAGATGGCCCCGCGGGTGGCCGCGCTGCTCGCCGCGGAGCTCGGCCGCGACCAGCGCTGGATCGACGCGCAGGCCGCTGAGTTTCAGAAGTTAGCCGCACAGTACCTGCCCAGCGGGCAGCCTGTAGCTACCTAAGAACAAAAAATCGCCTGCGGGGCCGGGCGGCCACTCCGCGGCTTGTCCATGCCTGCAGCGCTGTATAAGTGATTTCTTACAAGAACGCTGAACAAGAAACGACTCCACCAGCAATAATTGTCACCCTGAGCGAAGCGAAGGACCTGCGGTTGCTTTTTGATTTAGATACTCCATGACATCTGTCACATTGCTTGTTACTTTTGTGAGGAGCGCTCCACACCATGATCCGCAATCCCGAGCTCGGCGAATTCGCAGGCACCCTCATGATGCTTCTGATCGGCGACGGCATCGTCGCCGGCAACCTGCTTCGCCGCACCAAGGGTGAAGGCGCCGGATGGCTCGCCATCACCACCGCCTGGGCCTTTGCCGTGCTTTCCGGTATCTTTACCGCGAACCTCTTCGGCTCCACCGATGCCCACCTCAATCCCGCCATCACCCTCGCCTTCGCCGTTCAAACGGGAGACTTCCACAAGCTGCTTCCCTACGCCATCGCGCAGATCGCCGGCGGCTTTTGCGGCGCAGCACTTGTCTGGATCCATTACCTCCCACACTGGCGCGCGACCGAGGACCCCGCAACCAAGCTCGCCGTCTTCTCGACCGGCCCGGCCATCCGCAACTTCCCCGCGAATTTCCTTTCCGAGCTCATCGCTACCGGCGCACTTATCGTCATTCTGGGCGCGATCAGCTCCAAGCTCGTGCTCACCACGGGCGCAGTAGCCGGCCTTAGTCCTCTGCTCGTCTCCTGCACCGTCTGGGGCATCGGCCTGGGTCTCGGCCCCACCACCGGCTATGCCATCAACCCGGCCCGCGATCTCGGTCCGCGCCTCGCGCACTGGACCCTGCCCATCGCAGGTAAAGGATCATCCGATTGGGCTTATGCCTGGATACCGGTCTTCGGCCCCTGCGCCGGCGGCGTACTAGCCGGGCTACTACTGCGATGGATCGGCGCGTAACTCAACTTAGGCGCACTATCTAACTTGACTGACACCGCATAAGTCATGAATGTTCCCAGGAACTAAGTCGCCCTACCCTGGTGTCTATCTCCCCAGCACGTACAAGCCAAGGGGAGGTACACCATGTTTGAAGACGCAACAATGGAGTCAAGCGGCAGGCTGCAAACACGCAGCAGGTACTACACGCTCTTCGGTGCATTGTTCAATGGGGCGCTCCTGGCAGCCATGATTCTTGTGCCTCTCCTGCATCCTGAGGCACTCCCCAAGACCGCCATGTCCGCGGTGCTTGTCGC
>CAXTPL010000140.1:0-9402 GCA_964246065.1 uncultured Acidobacteriaceae bacterium | reverse complement strand
ACTCACCCTCGGCTCCGCGCCGCATGCCGGTCAGTCGCGGCTGTTTATCGTGCCCTGCGCGGCAGGGCTGCTGGTGGCAGCGCTGGTGCAATATATCTTTCCCGGCGCGCGCGGCTCGGGCGTCAACCAGACCAAGGCCGCTCTCTACATCTACAACGGCTTTATCTCCTTCAAGACGGTGATCGGCAAGTTTGTCACCGCGGCACTCTCGATCGGCTGCGGCTTTTCACTCGGGCCCGAGGATCCTTCGCTGCAGATCGGCGCCGGCGTCGCTTCGATTGTCGCCCGCAAGCTGCGGCTTTCTCGCCACTCGCTGCGCCTGTTTGCTCCTATCGGCGCCGCCGCCGGCCTCGCTGCAGCCTTCAACGCGCCCATCTCCGCCATCCTCTTCGTCATTGAGGAGGTCATCGGCCACTGGTCGGCAGGGGTGCTCGGCTCCATCGTCCTTTCCGCCGTTTCCAGCGTTTGCGTTGCACGGTGGTTCTGGGGCGCCGCGCCCATGTTCCGCATCCCGTCTGTTACCTTGCGCGATCCTCGTGAGCTTACCGCCTACGCCATCCTCGGCGTACTCGGGGGCATCTCCGCCTTTGTCTTTTCCAAGGCGCTCGGGTACCTGCGGCCGCGGCTGCGCAGCCTGCCTGCAAGCACCCACTATATCCAGCCCGCCATCGCCGGCCTGTTTGTGGGCCTCATCGGCTACTTCGGCTTCCCGCAGGTCATGGGGCCTGGCTACGACACGATGGACCAGGCCATGCACGGCCAGTTTCCCTGGCAGATGCTCGCCGCCCTGGTCGTCTTCAAGATGATCGCGACCACCGTTTCGTTCTCAAGCGGCACACCCGGAGGCATGTTCGCGCCGACTCTGTTCATCGGCACCATGCTGGGGGCGGCCGTCGGCACCATCCAGCACCAGGTCATGCCGCATGCCTCGGGCTCGGTAGGCTCCTATGCCCTGGTCGGCATGGGGGTACTCTTCGCGGGCTTTCTGCGCGCGCCGCTTACCTCGGTCTTCATGGTTCTCGAGGTCAGCCAGAACTACTCGATCATTCTGCCGGTCATCCTTGCCAACACCATCGCCTACTTGCTTTCGCGTTCGCTTGCGCCGGAGCCTATCTTTGAGCTCTTCACCCACCAGGACGGCCTGGAGCTGCCGTCGATGGAAGAGCAACGCGAAGAAGTCGGTCTCCGCCTTGAAGACGCGATTACGCCGCTGACCGTTCCGGTGCTTGAGGGTCGCGAGCCTTTGAGCGCCGCGGCCGTGGAGCTTTCAATCCATCCCAGCCCGGCGCTGCTGGTCAAGCTCAGTGACGGCACCTGCTATGCCATGCGCGTTGAAGAGCTGGTTGAGTTTGCCCAGCTCGTCGAGCTTGCCGGACGCCGCCCCGGACCCACCAGCCTCGAGCGCGCCCTCACCCAGCGCCCGCATGGCTCCGAGCGCACCCCGCTCCTGTTCCCGGACATGCCTCTGGACGCCGCACTGCGCTACTTTCCGCGCTGGCCCCTGCTGCCCATCGCCAACCGCGCCAACAAAGGCGCACTGGAAGGCATGGTCACCCTTGAGGCCGTGCTTGAACGGTATCGAAGGAATTAAAAGCGATTGCGATGGTGTGGACAAGCCCAGCTCTTTTTGCCCGTTACTTCCGGTTGCGTGTATCGTCAGTACGGATATGATTAATGGGAAAACGATCATTGTGGTCATGCCGGCGTACAACGCGGAAAAGACGCTCACGGCAACAGTTCGCGAGATTCCGGAAACTGTGGACCACATCATCCTGGTAGACGATCACAGTAAGGATGGAACAGTCTCGGTAGCTCGCCGACTCGGGTTGTGTGTCGAGGTCCATGATCGGAATCAGGGCTACGGGGGCAATCAGAAGACCTGTTATCGCAAGGCGCTCGACATGGGCGCCGACGTTGTCGTAATGATGCATCCGGACTACCAGTATTCTCCGCTGCTGGTCACATCAATGGCCAGCATGGTCGCTTACGGCGTCTACGATCTCGCGCTCGGGTCGCGGATTCTTGGCGGCGGCGCTCTTCGCGGCGGCATGCCTGTCTACAAATATCTTGCGAATAAGTGCCTGACCGGTTTCCAGAACCTTCTTCTTGGTGCACATCTTTCTGAATACCACACCGGTTACCGAGCCTATTCGCGTGACTTACTTCAGGCGCTGCCGTTTGAAGGCAACTCGGACGACTTCGTCTTCGACAACCAGGTTCTAGCGCAGTGCCTCCTCATCAAGGCCAGGATCGGTGAAATTACCTGCCCAACAAGGTACTTCGCTGAGGCATCCTCGATCAGCTTTACACGAAGCGTTCGCTACGGCCTAGGCGTATTAGATACAACGCTGCGGTGTATGCTTGCCAAGTCAGGTCTGATCCATTCGCCGCTCTTTGCATCCAAGGGTCTTCCGCCGGAACGCGCTGCAGCGTACGCTTTCGACGATCCGCGATGTTAGCTCTCCCTTGAGCCCTGCCCGTTACTGATCGCTTCTATGTCTTGTTCTGAGCAGTAACCAGCGCCTACTTGAGCGCGCTCCGCTTCATTTTGCATCGAGCCTGTATCTCTGAGCTACGGTAAGCTAGAAGCAGCACTGGTCCACTCTCTCCGGAAGGCAGGCATATTTGCCGGTTCTCACGTACAGGCAGGTCTCTCAGGCGGCCGCTCGTCCATCTTTGTCTGATCGCTTTGCTCATGTGTCCCTTATCGGCATCGTTACGGCATTGGCCATTCTGATCCATGGGTATCATCCATACATCGTTGATGCTTCAATCTACGTGGCCGGGATCAAAAAGCGTCTGCATCCGGACCTCTTCCGGCAAGGAGGCGTTTTTGTAGCCGCGCATGAGAAGTTCTCCTCCTTCTCCTTTTTCATGGCGGAGTTGCAGCGGCTCACGCATTTGCCCTTGGAAGTGCTTCTCCTGAGCGTATATGCCGCACTTCTTTTTGGCTTTCTCGCTATATGCTTCCGGTTGGGCAGGCTTCTTTTTGAGAACGAGGCGGCGGGATGGGGAGCCACCTTGCTGACGACTGCCTGTTTGCCTATACCCGTCGCGGCGACTGCTCTGCTCCTGATCGATCCTTATCTTACGGCTCGCTCGTTTTCTTCATTTCTAAGCTTGCTTGCCATCCTGGCTTATCTTGAGAGCAAAAAGTGGCTGACCGGCCTTGCTTGCATACTCACACTGCTCTTCCATCCGCAAATGGGGGTGCTTCTTTGTGCGTTCCTCCTCGTGCTTGCGCTTGTCAGCGGAGGCCGATGGCGATGGCTTGCGGCCGCATGCACGGCCGCATTGGTGGCCTGCGGCACTCTCTACCTTCTGACACGCAGCACCCCGGTCACAGCAAGCTACCGGGAAGCGATCCTCAGCAGAGAGTTTTATTTTCCGACCGTGTGGCACTGGTATGAGATCGTCGGTCTTTTCGCCCCGGTGCTGCTAATGGCATGGGGCGCCAAGCGGGCTGGGCTTGACGCGGCTCTGGGACGTCTCTGCCTTGCCGGCTCGATTGCAGGCGTAACAAGCTGCATCTGCGTCTTCTGTTTTGTGCACCCGGCTGGCCCTTACCTGCTCGCGCGGCTCCAGCTCTTGCGGGTGTACCACATCCTCTACGCGCTGGGCGCGATCATGCTCGGCGGGCTGCTTGCGAAGCGCGCAACCGGCAAACTGCAAACAGCCGCCTGGTACGGCGTGCTGGCAATCATCGCTGCAGGCATGTTTCTTATGCAACGACAGCTTTTCTCAGCCCTGCCTGACGTCGAACTGCCGGGTGTCGCGGCACAGGATCCGCGGCAGCAGGGATTCGTTTGGATTCGCGAACATACTTCAGTGGCTGCTTTCTTCGCCATGGATCCAAAGCTTCTCGATTTCAACGACGAATCGGCTCCCGGCTTCCGGGCATTGACGGAAAGGAGCTTACTTACGGACGTGAAAGACGAAGGAGTCGCCTCGCTTCTCCCCAGCCTTGCTCCGGCGTGGGCCGCCGATCGCGACCGCCAGATATCGCTTGATAGACACTCTGATCCGGAGCGGGTGCAACAGCTCAGAGGATTGGGCGTTGATTGGATTCTCTTGTCTCCGCAAGCTGCAACGTCGCTGCCCTGCCCCTTTCGCAATGCCGCGATGAAGGTCTGCCGCCTCACCCCTGCGCCTTGAGCTCGCGGCGCAGGCCGTTGCATCTACACAGCCGCCCGGCTACTCTCAGACCTGCACCTTGATCCCATGCTGAGCCTCTTCCAACGCCTCACTCTCGGCTGCCTCCTGCTGATCGCGCTCGTCACGGGCCTCAGCATGCTCGTCCGCACATCCTTTGTCTCGCTCAACGCGCTTGATACCCAGCAGCTCCGCGCCGACCGCTCCACCACCGCGCTTGCGACCGCGCAGGCTGCCCTCGCGCGCGAGCAGCTGCTGCTCGAGCGCAGCCTCGTCACTCCCGAACCTGCGCTGCCCCCGGGCGAGCTCCGCGCGCAGTCCCAGCTTACCCAGCTCCGCCTTGAAGCAGCTCAGTCTGCCCTCGCCTCGGCCGACGCCGGCGGCCTGATCGACTCCGAGACCGCCACGCACGCCACCATCTACCACCGGCTCGCCCTATCCGTGGACCGGGCCGCACGCGAAGCTGCCGCCCCGCGCCTCCAGCCCATCAATCGCCTTCTTTCAGCCAAGCTCGAGCAGGTACGCGACCGGCGTGAGCGGCAGGTGGCCGACCTTGAGCTCGCCCGCGAAACCCTTCGCGCCCGGCTGATCGGCGCCTGCGGAGCCAGCATCCTGACCGCCTGCGCGCTTTCCGCAGCCATGATCTTTTTTGTCCTTCGGCCCCTGCGCCGCACCGCTCGCACCGCCCGGCGCATCGGCCAAGGCGACCTGGACCAGCGCATCGAGTGGAGCATCGCCGACGATCTCGGCATCATCGCCACCGAGCTCAACCGCATGGCCATTCGGCTGCGCGACCTACGTGAAACCGAGTCAGGCCGCCGCCAGATGGAGCACCAGCTCACCGATGCCGTGGTTCAATCCATCTTTGAGCCCGTCCTCGTCACCGACGCCCGGGGTCAGCTTCTCAAGCTCAACCAGACCGCCCGCGAGCTGCTCGGCGACCTGGCTCCCGATCGCATGGCGCTCGCCAACACCCCGGGCGGCGACAAGATCCTTTCCGCGATCCGCACCGCGCTTACGCTCCAGCGCCCGCTTGCTCCGCAAACCGGGTCGCCAGGCGGCTCGGACGCGCCTGCCACCAGCGCGAGCGAGGGACAAACCGCCGGCGAAGGCGACCCGGCCCTGCTGCCCATGCGCTTTGGTACCTCGCAGCGTGCCTACCGGCTCCGAACCACCCCCATGCGCGACGCCGACGGTCATCTGCTCGGGGCAGTGAGCGTGCTTGAAGATGTGACCGAGCTCCAGGACATTGATCGTTTCAAGACGCGCTTTCTTTCTGTCGCCTCAAAAAAGCTGCGAGACCCGCTGCAGAAGCTGCGCCTGGCTCTCCACGCGCTTGCCCGTGGGTATGCGGGCGAGCTCCGCCCGCTGCAGGCCGATGTGGTCGACGGCGCGCAGGGTGAGGCGGAGCGCCTTGAAGATCTGATGGCTGACCTTTTCGCGGTTTCAGAGCTGGAAAGCGGCCGCCGCGCCCTCCAGATCGAGCCCCTGCGCCCCGTCGATCTGCTCCGCGACGCCCGCGAAAACATCCGCGCCGCCGCGCAAAGCCGCCAGATCGACGTAGAAGTCCGCGCCTTTGCCGATCTTTCGCGCGTTCAGGCCGAGCGGCGCGCCCTGCGCAGCATCTTTGAGAATCTGTTAAGCAACGCACTGCGCCACACCCCGGACGGCGGCCTGATCCTGCTCGAAGCCGTGGAGCGGAAAGAGTATGTCCAGTTCAGCGTGCGCGATAACGGCCGTGGCATTGAGGCCGAGCGCCTGCCGAGAATCTTCGGCCGCTTCGCAGAAGGCTCGAGCGAAGGCACCGGGCTCGGTCTCGCGCTGGTTCGCCGCCTGGTTGAAGCCCAGGGCGGCCAGATCTCGGTCGAAAGCCGGCTCGGCGCCGGGAGCACCTTTACCTTCACACTCCCAGCCGCTGCCGTGGCTGAGACGCGCCATCCCGTGGAGGCCGGCTGACGATGCCTGACTCCCCCGCGTTCGACCCCCTGAACCCTGAAGAACACCGCACCCTGCGCGAGATCACCGCGCAGGAGCAGGCAGTGCGCGAGCTGAGCGACGAGGCCCCGGCACGGTTGCGCATCTATATCGGCGCGGCGCCCGGCGTGGGCAAAACCTACACCATGCTGGAGCACGCGCACGAGCTCCGCAAAGCGGGCGTCGATGTGGTGCTTGGTGCGATCGAGACCCACGGCCGTGCGGAGACCGCTGCCCTGGTCGAAGGGCTTGAGATCGTTCCTCTTCGCCGGATCGAGTACCGCTCCGTCACCCTGGAAGAGATGGACCTCGAGGCCATCCTGGCCCGCAAGCCTCACACCGTTGTGGTCGACGAGCTGGCGCACACCAACGTGCCCGGCTCACGCAACCGCAAGCGCTATGAGGATGTGCTGGCGTTGATCGAGGCGGGCATCAACGTCGAAACCGCTGTCAACGTGCAGCACCTGGAGACTTTGAACGACGCGGTCGCTCGCTCGGCCGGCACCACCATTCGCGAGACCATCCCGGACAGCTTTCTTCGCCGCGCTGCGGAGGTGGTCAACGTCGACATCCCGATTGACGAGCTACGCTCACGGCTGCGCGCCGGCAAAATCTACAAGTCAGAAAAGGTCGAGCAGGCCCTGGCCAACTTCTTCCGCAAGGGCAACCTCACCATGCTCCGTGAGCTCGCCCTCCGCACCACCGCCGAGCAGGTTTCTACCGCTGCATCTGAGTACCGCCGCATCCAGGGCCTGGAGCAGGCACCCATGCCTGAGAAGGTGATGGTCTGCCTTTCGCACCGCCCCGGTACCGAACGCATTGTGCGCGTAGGCGCCCGCATCGCCGGGCGCCTGGCAACCAATTGGTACGCCGTCTACGTGCAAGGGCCCAACCAGCACCAGCCCGCCGATGCCGCCGCCGCCGAGCGCCTGGAAGAGTACCGCCGCCTCGCTAAAAGCCTCGGCGCCAAGATCGTTACGCTGACCGATAAACGCGTGGGCGACGCTTTGATCGCGTATGCCAAACGCGAAAACATCTCTCACGTCGTCTTTGGGCAGACCGCCCGCTCGCGCTTGAACCAGCTGCTGCGCGGCTCTGTGATCAATGATTTTCTGAACGAGATGCGCGACACCACGATCCAGGTCGTTCCGATGCAAAAGGGTCGGCGCGAACGATAGAGCACGCGAGCGATCGAGCATCTCTATGCCGGCCTGGAAGCGTTTCCGAACAGCTGCCATCCTGAGCCTAGCGAAGGATCTGCGGGGAGACCTTGCCCGCAGCACCCGGAGCCATTCCGCGCGCCCTCTGCCAAACAGCTGTCGTCCTTAGCGTAGCCGCCAGACAGCTGTCACCTGCGCGTAGCGAAGGATCTGCGGGGAGACCTTGCTCCCCTACTACAACAACTCTCCCGCGCTCCTGCCTCTCCCCGCCCGCAGCTGTGGTATTTTGAAACGAGTGCAAGTGAGCTCGTAGCTCAGTTGGTAGAGCATCGGACTTTTAATCCGTGGGTCCTGGGTTCGAGTCCCAGCGGGCTCACCACGTCGCCTCCTCAGGAAATCTCGCGAAGTCGCCGCGGTAACAAGAAAACGCCACCCCTCCGGAGGGTGGCGTTTTCGTCTTACGCATAACGTGCCCGCGGGCGTGCTCTACGATAAAGACATGGTCCCCGGCACTGACTGGCTCCACGCGAACCCGATCGACACCTTTCACCAATGGCTACAGGAAGCCGAGCAGAGCGAGCCGAACGACGCCATCGCCGCCGCGCTCGCCACCAGCACGCGAGACGGCCAGCCAAGCGTCCGCATGGTGCTTGTCAAGCAGGTGGACGCGCGCGGGTTCTGCTTCTTCTCCAATGCCGAAAGCCGCAAAGGCACCCAGTTAGCCGAGAACCCGTACGCGGCGCTCTGCTTTCACTGGAAGTCGCTGCGCCGCCAGGTACGCGTCCAGGGCACTATTACCGAGCTCCCTGCGCCCGACGTAGACCAGTACTTCCATAGCCGATCGCGCCGCTCGCAGCTGGGCGCGGCTGTCTCCCTGCAAAGCCGCCCCCTGCCCAGCCGCGAGCTTCTTGAAGACCAGGTGAGACGATTTGGTGAAGAACACCCCCGCGAGGTGCCAAGGCCCGACTACTGGCGAGGCTATCGCCTTCAACCGGCAGAGATAGAACTGTGGCGGGACGGCCCCGACCGTCTCCACGACCGGGTGTTGTTCACCTGCCGGGGAGAAGCATGGCACGGTGTCCGCCTTTACCCATAAAAAAGCGGACCCCGCGCCAGGTGGGGCTAGGTCGGACTTAGATTTTCCCGGCCGTACGCAGCGCGTCGATCTCCACATCGGTAAATATGCGCGACCGGATCAAAAATCGCACGCCCTCCGGTCCTTCCAGCGAAAACATCCCGCCTCGGCCTGGCACTACGTCGAGAATCAGCTGCGTGTGCTTCCAATATGCAAACTGGGGCCGGCTCATGTAAAAGGGCGTTCCCTCCACCTTCCCCAGCAGTACATCGCCGTCGCCGGTAAGAAACTCTCCCAGCGGATAACACATGGGCGATGACCCATCGCAGCAGCCGCCGGACTGATGAAACATCAACTCGCCATGTACTGCGGCAAGTTTTGCTATCAGCCCGGCAGCGACCGGGGTACACAGCACCTGTTCCGGCACTTCTGTCATTTAGAAGAAACCCATGGCATTCGGGCTATAACTAATCAGCTGATTTTTGGTCTGCTGGTAATGCTCCAGCATCATCTTGTGATTTTCGCGCCCGATGCCCGACTGCTTGTATCCGCCAAACGCAGCATGCGCCGGGTACAGGTGATAGCAGTTGGTCCACACGCGGCCGGCCTGGATCCCTCGCCCCATGTGGTAAGCGCGGTTCATATCGCGCGTCCACACGCCGGCGCCCAGCCCATACAAAGTGTCATTTGCAAGAGCCAGCGCTTCCTCCTCATCATGGAAGGTGGTTACGGAAACGACAGGGCCAAAGATCTCCTCCTGGAAGATACGCATCCGGTTGTGACCCTTAAAGATAGTCGGCTCAACATAAAAGCCGCCGCTTAAGTCGCCCTCCATCTCTGCACGCTTGCCGCCCGTCAGGATCTCCGCACCTTCCTGCTTGCCGATGTCGATATAGGAAAGTATCTTCTCCATCTGCTCGCTCGAGGCCTGCGCGCCCATCATGGTCGATTTGTCGAGCGGGTTTGCCTGGCGAATCGCTTTCACACGCTGGATGGCCCGCTCCATGAACAGGTCATACAAGGTGTCCTGGATCAGCGCAC
>CAXTPL010000139.1:4449-9423 GCA_964246065.1 uncultured Acidobacteriaceae bacterium | reverse complement strand
TAGCGCTGCCAGTAGGCTTCGCCGAGGGCGGCACGCGCGGCGCCATAGTGTGGATCCAGCCGCAGGGCTTCCTCAAAAAGCACCTCCGCTTTGCCGATCTCCTCCGGATCGATGGACTCATGCAGAAAGCCAAGACCCTCGAGAAAGAAGCGGTACGCCTCGGGCTGCTGGGTCGCATTCTCGCGGAGAACCTTGGCATCCTGCGGACCCAGGGGAATCTGCAGCGCCCGCGCCACCCCGGTCGCCACCCCATCTTCAAGCGCAAACAGGTCTGCCGTGCCGGCGGTGATGGTAGAGCCCGCAAGGATGTGCCCGGAGGCTGCGTCGATCACACTGTAGGCAGCCCGGGTCTGGTCGACCACACTTTGGAGCGAGACAGACAAGCCAAGTGTCGAGCCGAACTCCTGCCGCGCACCCGTCAAGGAAGAAACACTCTTGCTGCGCAGTTCCTCAGGAGGTACCACGGCCAGGTCATAGTTCGCGCCCAGCTCAGAAAGCTTGGCCGCAACGCTTTCCGCCAGTCCCCGGGCGAACGCTTCCACCTTTGGGTCGCCGCCCGCAACGGTGGGCGTCAACACGGCCAGGTTGCGATGGGGCGCCAGCAACGCCGGTAAGGTAGTTGCCGGCGGGCGGCTCTCCGCCCGTGTCGCAGCCGAATGCCGTGCCAGGGTCGCCAGGGTCAGCAGCGCGAGCAAGACCCCGGCTGCAGCGGCCCACAGCCACGGAGCGCCTTTGCGCGTTGCAGCCGCGGTACGAGGGCGGCGCCCCGACTGCAGCGCACGGAGGTCCGCCGCAAGCTCGGCAGCGGAGCGGTAGCGTGCCTCCGGATCCTTGGCGAGCGCCCTGCTCACCAGCCCGTCCAGCTGCGCCGGCACCCGGTGCAGCACACGCAGCGAAGCGGCAGGCTGGTGCAGGATCTGCCCTACGCTGGCTTGTTCGGTCGCAGCCGCAAAGGGGTGCTTGCCGCTCAGCATCTCGTACAACACAACACCTAAAGCGAAGATATCGGCGCGCTCATCGGCAGGCTGGCCGCCGAAGAGCTCCGGCGCCATGTAGCGCGGGGTCCCGGCGAGGGAATCGGCAAAGGTCAGCGAAGTCTCGGTGGGGGCATCGCCTGTAGGGAGGCGCCGGGCGACGCCAAAGTCGAGCAGCTTGAGCATGCCGTCGGACAGCATCATGTTTTCCGGCTTGATGTCGCCGTGGAGGATGCCGTGTGCGTGCGCGGCGGCCAGGGCGTCAGCACATTGGGTAGCGATGGAGTAGAACTCCGGCAAGGTGACTGGCTCGGCCAGCCGTCGCCGCAGGGTCTGGCCGGGGATGTACTCCATGACCAGCAGGACTTCGCCCCCCTCCTGCAGCACGTCGTGGATGCAGGCGATATTGGGATGGTTCAGCGAGGAGGCGCGCTGGCCTTCGCGCAGGAAGTGGGCTCGCTCGGCCTCGGTGCCGTCGCGGCGCAGCATGCGCTTGATGGCCACGAGCCGACGCAGCGCCGGATCTTCAGCCCGGTAAACCTCGCCCATGCCGCCCGCGCCCAGGCGTGCCTGCACAATGTACCGGTTGACCGTGGTGCCGGTAAGGTCTTGGCCAGGGGAGACAGGGGGGGCCAGTCTCGTTTCGCGCCAGTCTGCCATGGAACGTGCCTGCTCTCCGCAAGGAGCAGACTAACGCAGGCAGCCGGTCAAGAGATAGGAATGCTCAACGGTCGACCAGCGAGGACGCTTCCCGAGTCCCCAGAAACACTTACCCGCGACTGCGCGCGAAAGGCATTGGCCTGCTCGAAGCTGGTGCGCAGCTCAGCCGTCTTGAGGTTTTCGCGGAGATGGGTGAGCTCCTGCTCCAGCGCCAACAGCGCCGCCGCAATCGCCGGAGCATTTGCGTGGGCAATATCGCGCCACATGGAGTAAGGACTGGCGCCGAGCCGGGTCATCTCCTTGAGCGCGCGGCCTCCGATGCCGTGGAGCTCCGGCTCAGCGCCGAAGGTGCGGCGAAAGCTCTCCTCAAGCAGTGCGCTCAGGGCGGTTGAGGCGAACTGGGGCAGGTGGCTGATCCAGGCGCAGAGCAGGTCGTGCCGCTCGGCGGGCAGCTGTACCGTGCGTGCGCCCATGCGCTGCACCCAGTCCACCCATTCCGGCGCGAGGGGGTGCTGCTGCATGCTGCTGCCATGGCCATGCCCGTTGCCGCTCTTGGCCGAGGCCGCGGGTTCGCCCGTAAACAGCCACACGCTGCCCTCGAACAAGGCGGCCTCGGCGTGCTCGGCGCCCGACTGCTCTTTGCCGGCCATGGGGTGGCCGGGCAGGTAGCCAGGCTTGCCGGGCCGGTTATAGTGCTCGGCTGCCCGCTCCAGCAAAAAGCCTTTGACGCTGCCGACATCGGTGACCAGCTGCGAGGCGGAAAGCACCGGTGCGAGCTGCTCCAGCCAGTCGCCGATGGAAAACACCGGCCCGGCAAGGATGACCAGGTCCGCGGCCAGTGCGTAGATAAAGGGATCGTCTGAGGCGGGGTCAACGGGCGCCTGCTCAACCGCACCCAAGCGGCGCGCCTCAGCCAGCGCTTCGGCTTTCTGGTCCCAGCCGAAAATGGTTCCGGCAAAGCCGGCTCGACGCAGCGCCAGCCCGACTGAAGTGCCGATCAGGCCGGTGCCGAGGATGACGATGCGGCGGATGGATGCCGGCTCGCCCGGGAGTGGTGCCTGCTGCTGTGTGGCCATAGCGATTGCTTACCCCGCGAGCCGCCGTCCAAGCGCTGGAGCGATCACGCGCAACTCTGCCACGAGCTTGCCGAACTGCTCGGGATAGAGTGTTTGCGCGCCATCGGAGACGGCTTTTTCAGGATTGGGATGCACTTCGACGATGAGACCGTCGGCCCCGGCAGCTACCGCCGCGCGCGCCATCGCCGGAACCAGGTCGCGCCGGCCTGTGCCGTGCGAAGGGTCGCCGATGATCGGCAGGTGCGACAGCTTTTTGACTACTGGAATGGCCGAAATATCCATCGTGTTCCGTGTGTAGTTCTCAAAGGTGCGAATACCGCGCTCGCAAAGCATGACGTCATAGTTGCCCCCGGCCAGGATGTACTCGGACGAGAGCAGCAGCTCCTCGATGGTGGCAGACGGGCCCCGCTTGAGCAGCACCGGCTTGCGTACCTTGCCGAGCTCCCGCAGCAGGTTGAAGTTCTGCATATTGCGTGCACCTACTTGGAAGCAATCCATGTAGGGAAGCATCACCTCGATCTGCGAGATCTCCATTACTTCTGTAATGACAAGCAGGCCGGTGGCGTCGCCGGCTTCGCGCAGCAGCTTCAATCCTTCCACGCCCATGCCCTGAAAGGAGTAGGGAGAAGACCGGGGTTTATAGGCGCCGCCGCGGAGGAACTGGCCGCCGCCGCTCTTCACGATGGCCGCCGACAGCATGAGCTGGTCGCGACTTTCCACCGCGCACGGTCCGCCCATGATGACGACCTCTTCGCCGCCGACGGTGACGCCGTTCGCGAACCTGATCACGGTGCCCTCCGGCGCAAAAGAGCGGCCGGCGAGCTTATAGGGAGACGAGATGCGGTAGGCTTCGTTGACGCCGGGCAGAACTTCGTAATCCTTGACGTCAAAGGAGTCAGGGCGGCCTACGGCCGCGATAATGGTCTGCTGAGTGCCGGTGGTGCGGTGCACCTTGAAGCCGTCTTCAACGAGCCGGCCGACAACATGCTCAATCTGCGCGGTGGTCGCGCCTTCCTGCATGGCAACTATCATGAGGCTACTTTCCTTGTTCCAGGCGGGTGCCCTGGTTGGCGTCTGAGGCGGCAGAAGGCGGTGCGGCGTTGTCGGCTGCAGCGGCAGCAGCGCGCTGCGAGGCGAGCTCTTCCTGCTGCAATGCGCGCATCACGTCGATGATCCGCTCATAAATATGCGTCAGCTCGATATCCGGCAGGGGACCCTGGTTGGCCGCGCGCACGTTGGCAAAGATGACGGCCTCGCGGTTGGGCTCATAAACGGGCAGCGAGGTGCTTTTCTTAAGCCGGCCAATCTGTTGCGCGGCGCGTGCGCGTTCCGAGATCAAGTCGACGATCTTGCGGTCGAGCTCGTCTATCTTCAGACGCCATTCGGTCAGGTCCATTCCGTTCACCTTCCGCGGGAAAGACGTGCCTCGTGGAGGCACGGCCCACCGCAGGCCCTTCGCTCTGCTCAGGATGACAATGCTGTGCAACTGGAAAGGATAAATGAGTTTAGCGGGCCAGCGCCGGGTGAGGGCGCAGGCCCTCGATAAATCGAGCGATCGAGCCTGGAGCCTCAGCCGGGGTGCTGTGCTCGATGAGCGAAACGATGGCGCTGCCGATCACGGCCGCATCGGCGAACCGGCCCACCTGCTCGACGTGCTCCGGCCGGGAGATGCCAAAGCCTACGGCGATGGGCAGGTCTGTGTAACGGCGGAGCTTGGCGACGAGCGCGGCTGCGTCGCTTTCGACCGCAGACTGGGCGCCGGTGATGCCGACGCGCGAGATGGCGTAGACAAAGCCGCGGGAGTGTTCGGCAATGGCTTTAAGCCGCGCATCCGGGCTGGTGGGCGCAGCCAGAAAGATGGGCGCGAGATTGTAGCGGGCAAGCAGCGGGAGGTAGTCGTCGGCCTCTTCGACGATCATGTCGGTGAGCAGCACGCCATCGATGCCGGCGGCTTCGGCGGCCTGGCAGAAACGCGCCATACCGGCGGCGCCCCCATATTGCAGGACAGGGTTGAGGTAGGAGAAGAGCACCAGTCCGGCGGCAGGGCGGGCGGCGCGCAGCTCCTTGGCCAGCGCGAGTACATCGGCGAGCGTGGTGCCGTTTGCAACCGCCCGCTCAGAGGCCCGCTGGATCACCGGGCCATCGGCCACGGGATCAGAAAAGGGAACGCCCAGTTCGATCACATCTGCGCCCGCGTCGATCGCAGCGAGCGCGATGGCGCGGGTGGTTGGGAGGTCGGGGTCGCCGACCGTGAGGTAAACGAC
>CAXTPL010000139.1:0-4439 GCA_964246065.1 uncultured Acidobacteriaceae bacterium | reverse complement strand
GGTTTACTGGCGAAATGTATGGGCATGGTCTTTGGCTTGGTGGTCGGCGCGCGGTTCGGGGGCGGTGCCGCGCTCTTCACGCTCTTCCATGGCAACAACAGCGCGCAGCTCCGGCGCAGTCAGATTCTGAAAGCGCTCCAGAAGGTCATCGCGAGTGGCCATTCTGCTCCTTTGCAAGGGGACTGTCTTGAGCGCCGTCAATCTTCAACTCGCGCGTCAGGATGCCCAGATCCTTGTCGCCGCGTCCTGACAGATTGACCAGCAGTATGTCATGCGGGGCCAGCGTGGGCGCCAGGCGCATGGCTTCGGCGATCGCGTGTGCGGACTCAAGCGCGGGGATGATCCCTTCGGTTCGCGAGAGCGCGACCGTGGCTTTGAGGGCTGCTTCGTCAGAAGCCTCGACGTACTCGGCGCGTCCGGCGTCATGCAGGGCGGCGTGCTCCGGGCCGACCGAGGGATAGTCGAGCCCGGCTGAGACCGAGTGCGTGAGCGCGATCTGCCCGGCTGCATCCTGCAGCACGTAGGAGAACGTCCCCTGCAGCACACCCGGAGATCCGCCGCCGGGACCGGTCTTGAAGCGTGCCGCATGCTTGCCCAGCGCCGGGCCGGTTCCCCCCGCCTCAACCCCGATCAGCCGTACGTTTTCGTCCCCGAGAAACTCGTAAAAGGCCCCGATCGCGTTCGATCCACCACCGACGCAGGCGACAACCGCGCTCGGCAGCCGGCCGATCTTTTCAAGCATCTGCCGGCGTGCTTCCTTTGAGATCACGCGATGGAAGTCGCGCACCATCATCGGGTAGGGATGGGCGCCCAGCACAGACCCGAGCAGGTAGTGGGTGGTGCGCACGTTGGTGACCCAGTCGCGCATGGCCTCGTTGATGGCATCCTTGAGCGTCTTTGAGCCGGAAGCGACCCCGCGTACCTCGGCCCCCAGCAGGCGCATGCGATACACATTCAGCTCCTGCCGCCGCATGTCCTCTTCGCCCATGTAGATCACGCAGTCCATGCCAAAGAGCGCGCACACGGTTGCGGTGGCCACCCCATGCTGGCCAGCGCCTGTCTCGGCGATGATGCGGTGCTTGCCCATGCGGCGCGCCAGCAGTCCCTGGCCGATGCAGTTGTTGATCTTGTGGGCGCCGGTATGGAGCAGGTCTTCGCGCTTGAGGTAAATCTGCGCGCCACCGAGCTCGCGGCTCATCCGCTTGGCATGGTAGAGCGGCGTCGGCCGCCCGGCATAGTCGGCGAGCAGCGAATCGAGCTCCAGGTGAAAGGCGGGATCGGCCTGCGCGACCGCATAGGCGCTTTCGAGCTCTTCCAGCGCAGCCATCAGCGTTTCAGGCACGTAGCGGCCGCCATAGGCACCAAAGCGGCCCGGGCGCGCGAAGGATGGGGTGGTCTCAGGCAGAATCTCTGGCGCAGTGCTCACAGGAGCTACCTCCGATTTCTTTAGGGTACGCGAACCGGCTCCGCTCCGGCTAGGTTTGGCTTGCATTGCGGTTCGCGCAGCAGCGCACCGCCGGGCAGTCTTTTATTTCTACGCTGAAACAAACTACTTCTCGCGGGAGCCATGGACGGGCGTATCCTGTCCGCACGAGGGATTCCCCTATGCTTCGCAGAGAGTTTATCCGCAAGACCGCCTCCGGGCTGGCTGCTGCCGGCCTGGCTGCCGCCGGGCTCCGCAGCCGCGCCGCCCGCGCCGCTTACCCCGCCTATATGGACCTGCCCGCACTGCCTGCCCGGCACGCGGCGCCCGATGAGGTCGTGATGGGTATAACCGGCATCCGCACCAGCCGCCTGGCCATGGGCACAGGTACCATCGGCGGCGGCGGCAACTCCAACCAGACCCGCACCGGGACCGATGCCTTCGTCAAGCTCATGCTTGATGGCTACCACGACAACGGCTTGCGCTTCTTCGACGCCGCTGACTCCTACGGCTCACACCCCTATGTCGCCGCGGCGATCAAGCAGTTGCCCCGCGACAAGGTTACCGTGCTCACCAAGAGCGACACGCGCGACCCGGCCGGCATGCAGCGCGACCTCGACCGCTTCCGCCGCGAACTCGGCATCGACATGATCGACATCGTGCTGATCCACTGCACGACCGAAGCGGACTGGACCACGCGCTACCGCGGCGCCATGGACGTGCTTTCCGAGGCCAAGGAAAAAGGCATCATCCGCGCGCATGGCGTCTCCTGCCATAGCCTGGTTGCGCTCAAGGCGGCAGCCGCTTCGCCCTGGGTCGATGTGGACCTGGTGCGGCTCAACCCGATCGGCTCGCACATGGACGCGGACCCGGAAACGGTGATCGGGGTGATCAAGCAAATGCGTGCCGAGGGAAAGGGCATCGTCGGCATGAAGATCCTGGGTCAGGGCGACATGCGCGACAAGCCGCAGGAGGCGATCCGCTATGCGCTCTCAACGGGCATGCTGGACGCGTTTACCATCGGCGCTGAAAACCAGAAGGAGCAGAACGACCTGACCAGGCGGATCGCGGCTGCTTGAGCGGCACAGGCAGCTTCGCTTAGAGCACGGTCGCGAGTGGGCCAGACGCTTTACGCTGAAATGCTTTCGGCCGTCTGCCGGCTCTCCTCGGGCGTCGACTGCTCAAGCAGTTCAAGCTCGCGCACATGCTGCTCCAGTTCTTCCGCAACCTGCCGGGAGTAGAGAACGAAGTGGTTTGCTGAAAGCAGGACCAGGATCGACAGCCAAAGCTTCGTGTCGTCGGTAGCCCACTTGCGGAGCACCTTGCCGAGAAACCGCCAGTAGGCGCGTTTGTATTTCGACCGGACGCCCTGGTGCCACACGGAGGCGGCAAAGACGCGCAGGTTGTAGCTCAGCGGCATGGACGGCGGTACCTGCGTTGCGCGCGGCTGCCAGTGTTCAAGCGACCGCAGAGCGCGGGCAAAGAACGCCTCAGGCGTGTACAACTTTTCGAGCAGGCCGCTCAGGCCGTGCAGCAGGGTCGGAAGCGGCATAACGGTCTTGAAGTTGGGCGGCGAAAAGTTCGATGTCGCCTGGCTGTCTTCAATCAAGCGGCCTTCGCGCTTCATCCGGTCAAAGAGCGCCGTGGTGGGGGGTGCCTGCAGGACGCCCGCCATGGCCCAGGTAATGGCTGTCTTCTCAATAAACAAGAGCTGGCGCTCAAAGATCGTTTCATCGTCGGTATCAAAGCCGACGATAAAGCCTGCCAGCACCCACAGCCCGGCTTCGCGGATCTTGTTGACGTTGGTCACCAGGTCGCCGCGCAGGTTTTGGAACTTCGACGAGCCCTTCAGCGCTTCGGACGAGGGCGTTTCTATGCCAAGAAAGACGTACATGAAGTTGGCCTCGACCATGGCAGCCATGAGCTCGGGACGGTCGGCCAGGTCGACAGAGGCCTCGGTATAAAAGGAGACCGGGCGGTGGTTGCGTTCCTGCCACACGGCCAGTTCCTTGGCGAGGGCAAGCGCCAGCTTGGAGTTGCCGATGAAGTTGTCGTCGACAATGAAGACCTCGTTGCGCCAGCCGAGCTCGCGCAGCCGGTCCAGTTCGGCAATCATCTGGGTAGGCGTTTTGGCGCGCGGCTTGCGGCCGTAGATGGTGATGATGTCGCAAAACTCGCACTGAAACGGGCAGCCGCGCGAGAACTGGATGGGCATGGAGGTGTAGTTCGACATGGTGAGCAGGTCGAAGCGCGGGATAGGGCTTTCGGTCAGCGCCGGCTTGTCGATCACGCGGTAAAGAGCATGCGCGCTGCCGTCTTCAAGCGCGCGGGCAATGCCGGCAAAGACCTCCTCGGCCTCGCCGACCATGACATGGTCGGCACGGGTAAGCAGAAACTCCGGCTCGCTCGAGGCCCAGGGGCCGCCGATAAAGGTGCGCCGTCCGAGCGAGCGCGCGCGGTCGAGCACGGCCAGCGTGTCCACGCGCTGGGCGTGCATGGCGCTTACCATGACCAGGTCGGCCCAGAGCAGGTCTTCCTCGCGCAGGGTGTCAAAGGAAAGGTCCAGGAGCCGGAGCTCCCAGGTCGGCGGGCAGAGCGCTGCCACCGTCACCAGCCCCAGCGGCGGGATCATCGATTTTTCCGGAACAATGTCGAGCACGCCTTCAAAGCCCCAGAAAGAAGGCGGAAAGCGCGGCCAGATCATCAGCGCCTTGACGCCCGGACCGAGCGGTGGAAAGCTGCGCGCGTGTTCACGAGGGGCGGCGGCGGAAAACAAGACGAGGGGATCGACGGAGCGGGGTGCGGGTACGGGCATTGCGACTCTCATGGCGTGCGGGTGCGCAGGGAGCTGGGTGTGGCCGGGAGGGGAAGCAAGCCTCCGGGCTGCAGCGGGAACCGCGCGTGCTTTGCCGGAACCATCTGAGAGCGGCGCGCTCGGCGAGTCCCGCCCGGCGCGCCGTCCCGAGTATGCCTGATATGCGACCGGGCGGCACCTGGGATTTGTCAGCTGGCGCAC
>CAXTPL010000138.1:1391-9436 GCA_964246065.1 uncultured Acidobacteriaceae bacterium | reverse complement strand
ATCCAACCCGCCGACACTACGTTCCACTGCAGCCGGCAGAGCCTACGCTCCGCCCCGTACCAAACACATCAGATCCGCAACCGCGAAGCGGTTAAGCCAAACACCGGCCCAAACACCCCGGCCGGAAGCCCGGCCCTGCAATCCCGGGCGTCGGCAAACACCGGCAACCGTTATCCCGTATCCCATATCCCCAGGCCGGCCGGCCAGCAAGGCTTACCAGACTTCGCAGAGGAACTCGCCGCCCACGCCCTCACGGCGAGCCTGGCGCCCCGTCATCACACCCTTGGGCGTGGTCAGGATCGAGATGCCGAGTCCGCCCTGCACCCGCTTGATCTCGTCTCGCCCGATATACACCCGGCAGCCCGGGCGCGAGATGCGCTGCAGATCGCGAATGGCAGGCTCGTTGTTCGCACCATACTTCAAATACACGCGGATCACGGCGTGCCCGTTCTCTTCGGCAGGCTTGTAGTTGGCGATGTAGCCTTCTTCCTTCAGGATTCGGGCAATCTCAGCCTTGAGCTTCGAAGCCGGAACATCGAGCTTCTGATGGCGGGCGCGCATGGCATTGCGGATACGTGCCAGAAAATCTGCTACTGGGTCAGTCAGGTTCATCGGTTCTCCTCATCTCCCGTTCGCTCCCCGTGGACCGCAAGGAGAACCAGCGAAGATGTTTGTGGGCTGACTGGGTTGGCCAGCCAGCCTTTATCTTTTTTTTCTCTCGCTCGCCGCCAGCACAGGCCAGGGAGCGCTCACCCTTGTTGCCGTCGTCTACCAGCTCGACTTGACCACACCAGGGATCTCGCCCCGATGCGCCAGCTGCCGGAAGCACAAGCGGCAGATGCCGAACTTGCGTAAAAACGCCCGCGGACGCCCGCACAGCTGGCAGCGGTTGTGCTGACGGCACTTGAACTTCGGTTTCTTCGCGTCCTTGACGCGCTTTGCTGTGGTTGCCATCGTTTCCTCTTCCACTCTTCCTTGCCAGATCTAAGACCGGTCTGCGCCCGGGGTATTCCCGGATGCTCCCCTAGCCACGCCGCACCAAACATGGTGCGCCTGCCCGCAGCAGGGCAGCTAAGCCGTGGCGCGGAACGGGATGCCAAAGCCTTTCAAGAGCGCCCGCGCCGAGTTATCATCCGCCGCCGTGGTCACAATCGTCACGTTCATACCCTTCAGCTTTTCTACCTTCGAGTAGTCAATCTCCGGGAAGATGAGCTGGTCCCGCATGCCGAGCGTGTAGTTCCCGCGCCCGTCAAAGCTCTTGGTCGACACTCCGCGAAAATCCCGCACACGCGGCAGGCCGATCGAGATCAACCGATCCAGAAACTCGTACATGATCTCGCCGCGCAAGGTCACCATGGCGCCGATCGGCATCCCCTCGCGCACCTTGAAGGCGGCAATGGACTTCTTGGCCCGCGTCGTCACTGGCTTTTGACCGGCAATCGCCGCCAGGTCAGCAACCAGGGGATCGAGCAGCTTCGAGTTCTGCGTCGCCTCCCCCAGCCCCATGTTCAGCACGATCTTTTCAATCCGCGGAACCGCCATCGTATTCTTCAGCCCAAGCTCCTTTTGGAGCGCCGGCTTGATCTCTTGCAAATACTTCTCTTTCAATCGTGCTGCCATCTTTCGCCCTGCTTCTTTCTCTCCCGTCCTCGGAGTGGACCACGTTTCCCGTCCGTGTACCGTTAGGGAGGACTGCACCATCTATGCTCTGCGGTTCGTTATGCAGCCAACACAGCAGACCTAAGCGGGTGCCTGCCGTCTGCTACTTGAAACCTCTAGCGCTTTCCCTTGGTCGGCAGCGTTTTGTCGCACTTGCGGCAGACGCGTACCTTGCTTTGCTGGGCGCCTTCGCCTTCAATGCGAAAACCGACCCGTGTCGGGCCGCAGTCCGGGCAAATCAGCATCACGTTCGAGATCGCAATCGGCGCTTCCTGTTCCGCGATGCCGCCCTTGATATTCTTCTGCGGATTCGGCTTCACATGCTTTTTGACCATGTGCACGCCTTCCACCAGGACCTTGCCCGTCTCCGGCATCACGCGCAGCACGCGGCGCTGCCGCTTCCCGTCGCTGTCCGAACCGGCGATCACCACCACGCGGTCTTCGCGCTGTATCTTCAACCCTGCCATATCCAACTCCCTCCGCGCGCGCCCTGCGCCCTGCCTTGCTCCATCTCTTCCGGACACGCCCTAGATGACTTCCGGCGCCAAAGAAACAATCTTCAAGAACTTCTTGTCCCGCAGCTCGCGAGCCACCGGCCCGAAGACACGCGTACCTACCGGTTCGCCGGCGTCGTTGATCAGCACAGCTGCATTCGAGTCAAAGCGGATATAGGTTCCATCACGCCGACGCACTTCCTTGCGCGTCCGCACAATCACCGCCTTGACCACCTTGCCCTTCTTCACCTGTCCGTCCGGCGAGCTTTCCTTCACTGCCGCCGTGACCACGTCACCCAGGCTTGCCTTTTTGCCGCTCGAGCCGCCCAGGGGAAGAATCACCTGCAGTTTACGAGCGCCGGAGTTATCGGCGACCTCGAGCATGGTTCTCATCTGTACTGCCATTGCTGCTCTCCTTAGGGTGCCGCCAGACACCGTGCTGCTTATGCCGTGCTTGCCGGTGCGGTCGTCCTGGTACTGCTGATGCACTGCTCACGCTGCGGTTGCCGGGAGCTATGCGTTGCCGGCGTGCCCTGGCGCCGCGCTCCCGCAGAGTCTGCCGCCGGAATCAGGCGCATGCCATCGTCCAAATGGCTTCAACCCAAACGCTCTAAAACCCAGCCAGCTCGAGCGCTGGACTGAAACCGTACGTCTCATGCGGCCCGTGCGGCCCTGTTTGCCTGCTAATTGGGCTACTGGTTATTAGTTACTGGGCTGCCTTGGCTGCTTCTTCGGCCTGCGCCAGCGCCGAGCGTCGGACAATCTCTTCCAGGTTCCAGCGCTTCAGCTTGGACAAAGGCCGCGTCTCGCGGATCCGCACCATGTCGCCCACGCGTGCCGAGTTCTGCTCGTCATGCGCATAAAACTTCTTGTTGGTCTTCATCACGCGCTTGTACTTCGGGTGCGCCTTGCGCATCTCGATCTCAACCACGATGGTCTTCTGCATCTTGGTCGACACGACTTGCCCGACCTTTTCGTTGCGTCGCGACTCGCGCTCGGCCGGCACCGTTGCTCCTGCTGCTGTTTCTTCTGCCATGGCTTAACGCGACTCCTTTGCTTCGCTTGCTGCTGCCGTTTCTGCTTTGCCCGCGGCCGGCTTGCCCTTGCGGGCCTTCTTTCCTGCCGCCGACGCCCCGGTTCCCTCGGCTACTGCCGTCGCACCGCGCACCCCGAGCGCGCGCTCGCGCTCGATCGTCTTGAAGCGTGCAATATCCCGCTTCAGCGTACGCAGCTTCTTGACGCCTTCGGTCTGCCCCAGCTTCAGCTGAAAGCGCAACCGAAAGATCTGCTCAGCAGCCTTGAGCTCTTCCTGCTTCAGATCCTGGTCTCCCAGGTCGCGAATCTTGGTGATTTCCATAGGAACTTCTCTCTTCTCTCGCGAGGACGCCGGCCCATGGGAACTGGATCAGGGTCTCCTCGCGGTCTTCAATCCTGCTACGCTGGCCGCGGCCGGCGGGTGGTGCTTTCGTTGCGCGCTTCGGGCTACGTCTTCGGTCTACTTGACGGCCGCTGTTGCCTTCACATCGTGCCGCTGCACAAAGCGCACCTTGAGCGGCAGCTTGTGCGATGCCAGCCGCATCGCCTCCTGAGCCACCTCAGGGGTGACGCCTTCCATCTCAAATAACACCTTGCCCGGTCGCACCACGGCCGACCAGTGGTCGGGCGCGCCCTTGCCTTTTCCCATACGGGTTTCGGCCGGCTTCTTGGTAATCGGCTTGTCCGGAAACAAGCGAATCCAGATCTTGCCGCCACGCTTGATAAAGCGCGTCATGGCGATACGGCTGGCCTCTATCTGCCGATCCGTAATATACCCGCACTCCATGACCTTGAGCCCGTACTCGCCAAACGACAGCGAAGAGCCGCGCCAGGCTTTGCCCTTCATCCGTCCGCGCTGCTGCTTGCGGAACTTTACCTTCTTTGGCATCAACATGCGAACACCCTCAAGCTATCCGGCAACTCCCCGGAAAAAGTAAGACTGCCTATCCAGCAAACCACGCCCACCTAACCGGCTCGCGTCAGCCCGCATCAGCTCGGGTCAGCTCGGGTCAGCCCGCGTCGGACCGCATCGGCCGCGCCAGAACCTAACCCCCACCAAATCCAGGGAGCGAGCAAGCAGAGCTTAAAAAACAGGAGCGCTGACTGCCGCCTGCGGCGCTTGGCGGCGCTGCTGGTAAATATCCCCGCGATACACCCAGGTCTTGACGCCGATGATGCCGTAAGTGGTGTGCGCCTCGGCAAAGCCGTAATCGATGTCCGCCCGCAGCGTGTGCAGCGGGAGACGGCCCTGAAGATACCACTCGGATCGTGCGATCTCATTGCCGTTCAAGCGGCCCGACACACGCACCTTGATCCCCTTACACCCAAACCGCAGAGCCGAGTCCACCGCCTTACGCATCGCACGGCGGAAGCCGACCCGCTTTTCCAGCTGCAGCGCAATGTTTTCCGCCACCAGCTGCGCATCCAGCTCCGGCTTGTTGACTTCAAGAATATCAATAAAAACGTCGCGGTTGGTGCGCTTTTGCAACTCCAGCTTCAGTTTATCGATCTCCGCACCCTTGCGCCCGATAATGATGCCCGGACGCGCGGTGCGAATGATAATCCGGAGCTTGTTGCCCGGGCGCTCTATCTCGACCGAGCTCACGCCTGCCGCCTTGAGCTTTTCCTTCAGTTCGCGCTTGAGCTTGACGTCTTCAACCAGAAGCTTGTCATAGTCGCGCACCACAAACCAGCGTGAGCGCCACGGCTTGTTGACCCCGAGCCTGAACCCGTAAGGATGTACTTTCTGTCCCATAATTCCTCTACACTCCGTGTGTGCGCGAGCCGCCTGAGCACTCCGCGCTTGCTGCCTGACTCCCCGACTCTGCGCTAAACTAGGCCCCGACCGGATCTTAGGCTAGGCCGTTGGGCTAAGCCGTCTGCCGGTTGGCCTTCTTCGGCCCGGTGATGGCCGTCCTGCGGGGCGCCTTGGCACTCTTTTCCGCCTCTGCTCCGCGTTCGGCTACCGCGATGATGATATGCGCCATCCTGCGCTGGTAGCGGAAGGCACGGCCCATCGGCGCCGGCCGGATCCGCTTCATCCGCGGACCCTCGTTGGCAATGGCCGACTTGACATACAGCTGGTCCACGTCCAAGTCCAGTCCACGCTCATCGGACAAGTAGTTGGCATTCTGCAGCGCCGACCGCAGTACCTTTTCGACAAGAGGAGCCACGCCCTTCTTGGTAAACATGATCACGTTCAGGGCTTGTTCTACCGGCAGCCCCTTGATCAGGTCCAGCACCAGCCGCGCCTTCTGCGGCGACACGCGCTGAAACCGGGCCTCGGCCCGGAACTCCCGCGTCTCTTTTGTTTCCAACGTTGCGACTGCCATCGGCTTCTCTTCCCATTCTTAAAAAATCAGGGCGCTTTGCTGCCAACCCTTGCAGAGGCTCCACCCTTGCGGGCTTAGCGTCCCTTGGCCGCACTTTCATTCGACTTTGCGGTATGCCCCTTAAAGGTCCGCGTCGCCGAAAACTCGCCCAGCTTGTGCCCCACCATGTTTTCCGTCACATAGACCGGGATAAACTTGCGCCCGTTGTGCACCGCAATCGTGTGCCCTACAAACTCAGGGAAGATCGTCGAACGCCGCGACCAGGTCTTGATGACCTTTTTGTCGTTTGCCGCGTTCATCGCCTCCACCTTCACCATCAGGTGCCCGTCGATGAATGGACCCTTTTTTGTCGACCGTGCCATCTCGTATCCCTCACTCAGCGCACTCGCGCTTCATCCTGCCTTGCTGCCTTTGCTGCCCTTTGCATCTGCCGGCGACTTCTGCCGCCCGCTCTTTGATCGCTGCCGAAGCGGTCTGCTGCTGTCTGCTGCCGGCTATGTCACTTCTTGCGGCGGTTGACGATGAACACATCCGTACGCTTGTTGTTCCGGGTCTTGTACCCGCGCGTCGGCTGTCCCCACGGGGTCACCGGGTGGCGTCCGCCTGAGGTCTTCCCTTCGCCGCCGCCATGCGGGTGATCGACCGGGTTCATGGACACGCCGCGGTTTGCCGGCCGGATGCCCTTCCACCGGTTGCGCCCTGCCTTGCCCACCGTCACGTTCTCATGATCGGTATTGCCCACCTGGCCGATAGTCGCCATGCACTCCACCAGCACCCGCCGCGTCTCGCCCGACGGCAGCTTGAGCAGCGCGTACTCGCCTTCTTTGGCTACCAGCTGCGCCGATCCGCCCGCCGAACGCACCATCTGTGCACCCTTGCCGGGTCGCAGCTCCACGTTATGGACCGTGGTACCCGCGGGAATATGCTTGAGCGGCAGCGCATTGCCTACCAGGATGTCGGCATCCGGGCCGCTCATCACTGCCTGCCCTACCTTTAAGCCGACAGGCTGGATGATGTAGCGCTTTTCTCCGTCCGCATAGGCAATCAGCGCAATCCGCGCCGAGCGGTTCGGATCGTATTCGATGGTGGCTACCTTGCCCGGCACCCCGAACTTGTCGCGCTTGAAATCGATCAGGCGCAGCATCTTCTTGTGCCCGCCGCCCTGGTGGCGAATCGTCAGGTCGCCCGAGTTGCGGCGCCCGCCGGTACGCTGCTTCACCGTCACGAGCGGCTTGTAGGGCTTGTTCGTCGTGATGTCATCATTGACCAGCGTCGTCTTGAACCGCAAGGTCGGCGTGATCGGTCGATATGTCTTGATCGGCATCTTTTTTGTCTCTCTTATCCGCTCACCTGGCTCGTGAACGCTTGTCCAGCCAGTTCAATGTCCTGCCTTGCAGCGCATCTCCGCATCTCGCCGCCGCGCCCCGCGCAGCCTGCGGCAGGGTTCCCACCTACAGGTTATCGACGTACTCCGGCATCTTTTCCCCCGCCTGGAGGCGCACATACGCCTTCTTCCAGTCCGGACGAAAACCTGAGAACTTTCCACGTCGCCGCTCCTTGCCCAGGTAATTCATGGTCCGTACTGCGACCACCTTTACCTTGAACAAATGCTCGACGGCCTGCTTGACCTCGGTCTTGGTCGCCTTGGTCGCTACCTCGAAGACCAGAGTTGACTCGGCTTCTTTCGCGTTCAGGCCCTTTTCGGTAATCACGGGCTTGCGGATCACAGTATGCAGTGTCGGCATCAGGCCACCTCCGCCTTGCGCGCTACAAGCTTGCGCCTGGATATGTTCTTCTTCAGCAGTTCTTCAAGCCCTTCTATGGCGGCCTTGGAGACAATGGTCCGCTCCGCCTTCAACACGTCATAGGGGTGCAGTTCGGTTGACAGCAACAACTCCACCCGATCGAGATTGCGCGCGCCTAGGATCAGGCTGGGCGTCAACTCCGCTCCCGCTTCGACGATCAAAACCGTCCGATGCGCTTCGAGCTTGTTCAGCGCTTCCCGGTAGAGCCTCGTCTTCGGCTCTGCCAGCGACAGCGTATCGACCACCGTCAGCTTGCCTTCCTGCAGCTTTGCCGCCAGGGCGGAGCGCAGCGCACCGAGCACCTTCTTCTTCGGAAACGCATAGTCATAGGAGCGCGGCTGCGGTCCGTGAACGGTACCGCCCGAACGCCAGATCGGCGAGCGCACCGAGCCCACGCGGGCGCGGCCGGTACCCTTCTGCTTCCACAGCTTCTTGCCCGACCCGGAGACCAGCTTCCGGTTCTTGGTCGCCGCCGTGCCCTGGCGCATCGCGGCGCGGTAGTGCTTGACCGCTTCCCACACCAGCGCCTCGTTCACCATCTCGGGCGCAAAGACCTCATCGGCCAGATCCAGCTGTCCGACCGTTTCGCCGCTGAGGTTGCGTATATCTACAGTTGCCATCGTTTTGACTCTTTCTTTTCTGGAGCCGCGCCCTGCGGACCGCGCTCGTACGCCCCATGCACTTGCGGCCAAACGCCGCACCCGCCCGCCGGTCGTTAC
>CAXTPL010000138.1:966-1381 GCA_964246065.1 uncultured Acidobacteriaceae bacterium | reverse complement strand
GCCTTCAATGGATCGACCGTGCTGGAGCCGGCAAAGCCGCGACGCTCACGTGGAGGCGCCTTCGACTTTGAGATCATCACGTAGCCGTCTTTCGGCCCCGGCACCGCACCTTCGACCATGATCAGGTTTTCTTCGACGTCGATGCCCCTGATCCGCAGATTGCGCACCGTCACCCGCTCATCGCCGAAGTGCCCCGGCATCCTTTGCCCGGGGAAGACGCGCGACGGAAACGACGAGGCGCCGATAGAACCCTGCACCTGGAACATGTGTCCGTGCGACTTCGGTCCGCCGCCAAAGCCATGCCGCCGCACCACGCCCGCAAAGCCGCGACCCTTGCTCGTCCCGATCACATCGACATACTTTTCGTCAGAAAAGATATCGACCAGTACCCGGTCGCCCGCCTTGTCCGTTGCCA
>CAXTPL010000138.1:0-956 GCA_964246065.1 uncultured Acidobacteriaceae bacterium | reverse complement strand
CCTGCGCTTCGCCTTCAGCCGGCGCCTTGGCGAACTCGATCGGAAACTCCTTGATCAGCCGAACCGGCGCCACGCTCGACTTTGCGAAGTGGCCCGCCTGCGGCTTGGTCACCTTTGACGCTTTGACAAACTCGACCAGCCCCACCTGCGCTGCGTCGTAGCCGTCCTTTGCCATCGTCTTCAACTGCGTGATCACGCAAGGCCCTGCCTGCAGCACGGTGATCGGGTGCACTTCACCCTTGTCATCGAAAACCTGCGTCATCCCGATCTTCTTGCCCAAAATCCCTGTCACTGCCATCGCGCTTCCTTCCTCATCATGCGCCAGACTATGTTTCGTGTTTCCTCGAACATGCGCACTGCCGGTCCTGCGTTTGCCGCCTGCTCCCGCTTCGCGCTACCTATCCCGATTCCTGATGAACCAGCGCGTCTGATAGGCGGAGCCAGCCTTACTTTTCAAAGGCCTTAATCTCGACGTCCACACCAGCCGGCAGGTCGAGCTTCATCAGAGCGTCGACGGTCTGCTGTGTCGGCTCGAGAATATCGATCAGCCGTTTGTGCGTGCGAATTTCAAACGCCTCACGCGACTTCTTATCGACGTGGGGAGAGCGCAGCACGCAGTACTTGTTCTTCACTGTGGGCAAAGGAATCGGCCCGGCTACCTGCGCACCGGTGCGCCTGGCCGTGTCCACAATCTCGCCCGTCGACGTATCAAGTACCCGGTAGTCATAGGCCTTCAACCGAATACGAATTCTCTGTCCTACCATCGCTTCGCTATCTTTCTGCCGGGCGACTTACCAGCCGCCCCGCCTCAAACTTACCCTGCCTTGAACCAGCCCCAGCGCTGCAAGCTACTGCTGCCCACCGGACAACCTCTCGCCGACACGGGGCCGCCACGGTGCCCTGCCCCTACCGCGCCACCGCGCTCAAAGAACCAGCGCCCCGACCCAGCCCTTACT
>CAXTPL010000137.1:0-9447 GCA_964246065.1 uncultured Acidobacteriaceae bacterium | reverse complement strand
GTTCGTGGTTGTTCTGTCTGTCCTGGTGATGCGCCGCAAAAAGGCTGCCTAGCAACGCCGTTCTCTTGTCCGGCTTCCCGGACTTCAACTTCTGGCTCCCATCCCGGCGCGAAGGCGTTTCCTTCCCCGCTCCCCAGCGCCGGAAACCCTAGGCCAGGACAAAGCAGGCTCGCTCAACTTTGCGCACTCAAAGAACATGGCACGTGCGAAACACCAGTCGCGGTACCAGCCTTTGCACGCGGGCAGAGTTGGCGGAGACATCGCTGACCAGGCTCTGCGGGCTGCTTGGCAGCAAGTGCATCCCACAAGGCGGCGGCCTCTGGATCAAACCTTCCTCTGGCGTTCACACCTGGGGAATGCGATTCCCTATCGACATTCTGGCGCTCGATCGCAGCAACCGTGTGATAGGGAGCTGGAGCGCGGTACCTGCGTGGCGTGTTCGCGGCTTGAGCTTGAGGACGCGCAGCGTTCTTGAACTGAGTGCCGGGGTGATCGCGCGCACTGAGACGCAGGTAGGCGATCTCCTGAGTCTGAGCCTCGCCCCCGAGACTGCAACGCTGGTGGCGCCTAGGCCATCGCCCAATACCCAAGTGAAAGCCTCTTCTTCGGAGCCTACACTCGCGCTGGTGCCTCTTGCCGGCGCAACCGATGGACCGCTGCAGAAAAGCGGGAGCCGGGCAACAAACGCGGCCCGACCCATCTAACTGCGTTGAGACGGCAAGGAACCGGCAGCACACGTCAATCTACGGGCGCGGCCTAGTGTGATGTCCCAGAGATAACTAGTAAACAGGTCAAGATCCGTTAACCTCTCGTATGGTGACCGGTCGACCGAAGACAGCTCTGGAACTGAGTGTTGAGTAAGAGGCTCAGTGCGCGGCTTCTCTTCTTCCCGTAGTTTGCCTCACGCTCTCGTGGCGCGTGCGAAGCTGGTGTTATGGTCGGCTGAGGGCAAGTCCAACACGGAGATCGCTTCCCAGTTGAAGTGGACCAAGGCGACGGTCGGCAAGTGGCGCCAGCGCTTCATCGAGCGACGCTTAAGTGGTCTTTACGATGAACTACGACCTGGCCGGCCCCGTTCGATTTCTGATGAGAAGGTGGCTTCGCTGCTCCGCCGCACCTTGAAGAACAAGCCTCCGGCAGGAAGCCACTGGAGTGTTCGTCAAGCTGCCGATTCGAGTGGACTCTCCAAGTCTACTGTCCATCGCGTCTTCCAGGCGTTTGCCGTTCAGCCTCATCGCACGAAGAACTTCAAGCTGTCCAGCGATCCGTTCTTTATCGAAAAGGTACGAGATGTGGTGGGGCTCTACCTGAACCCTCCTGACCACGCGATCGTGCTCTCAGTCGATGAGAAGTCTCAGATCCAGGCCCTCGACCGGACTCAGCCCGTGCTGCCCATGGGCCTCGGATATGTCGAAGGAGTGACCCACGATTACGTTCGCCATGGCACCACCACCCTGTTTGCCGCTCTCGACATCGCCTCCGGCACTGTGCTGACGGAGTGCAAGCAACGCCACCGTCATCAGGAGTTTCTTGAGTTCCTCAAGCGCATCGATCAGGCCGTGCCGCAGAAACTTGATGTTCATCTGATCGTCGACAACTACGCCACCCACAAGCATGCAAAGGTACGACTCTGGTTGGCACAACGGCCACGCTTCCAGATCCACTACACTCCGACCTACTCGTCGTGGCTTAACCAAGTGGAACGCTGGTTCGGCCTCATCACCCAGCAGGCGATCCGCACAGAGAGTTTCAGGAGCGTCAAACACCTGATCGCCAGAATCGACAACTTCGTCCAGCATTACAACAGCAACTGCCGTCCCTTCGCGTGGACCGCGACAGCAGACCCAATCCTTCAGAAGCTCGCAAGACTTTGCTCGCGAATACCTGGGACAGCACACTAGGATGCTTTCTGAGACTAGCGCGATCGGCCTTCGCTGCTTCCAAGACGCCACTCAAAATAGCCAGCCTGCTAGGCTTCGATGTCGAAATCGGCAAGGGCCTCAGTTGGGGAGTCCGCCACTTTCACGGCGACAATCACGCTTGAATTTAAGAAACGGGCGGCGACCAGGAAATGCCGGTTGTCACGGTCGTTTGGGTCCAACTGCAGCCGCTCGCCGGCAAAGCGCCCCGCTTCGTCGGAGTGAAACAAGGGGGTAAGTTGCATTAAGGATGGTTCCTCTCGCAGGCGCACTGAAAGCGGAAGGCGCCGTGCAGATGAGCTTGCCCCCGGAAAACGTCTCTCCCAACAAGCTGTTGTAATCGCGATGAGGAGAGTGTCAATGGAGAAGTTGACCCGCCGGCGGTATACGTTGGAGTACAGCGGGAGGCGGTTCGTTTGATGTTCTCCGGGCAGAAGGTGGCGGCGGCAGCGAATCGCTGGGCATCGTGGAGCAGACGCTTGCGAACTGGGTAAAGGCGGAGAAGGTTGACCAGTTGCGTGGCGTGAAGAGCGAGCAGGTGAGCGCGGAGCGGATGGAGAACAACCGTCTGCGGGCGGAGCTGGCGCGCGTGACGATGGAGCGCGACATCTTTGGAAAAGCCACGGGCGTACTTCGCGAAGGCGCAGCGATGAAGTACGCCTGGATCGAGCAAAACAAGCTGAGTTGGCCGGTGCCTGCAGTGCCGGATTCTGGGCGTGAGCGCATCGGGATATCGTCAGCACCGGGCGCGGGGAATGAGATTCTCACGCGCCGCCATCTGAGCGAGACGGCCTTGCTGGTTGAGATTCGCGCGGTATACACCGAGGCGCGCGGGCCTAGGAATGGCCTCGCGTCTGGCGGCAACTGAAGGCCGGCGGAGTGCGCGTTGCTAAGCGCCGCGTCGAGCCGACGATGCGGCAGAACGGCATCCGGGCGCGCAGCAAGCGGCGAGCGGCGTTCTCTCGTTTTGACCACCGACAGCAATCATGCTTTGCCGATCGCACCCAGCCTGCTGGCGCGCAACTTCACCGTGGCCCGGGCGAACCCCGTCTGGGCCGGGGACTGACCTATATTCCCACTCGCGAACGCTGGTTGTATCTGGCCGTGGTGCTGGACCTGTTCAGCCGCCGTATCGTGGGCTGGTCGGTGGGCCAGGCGATTCCAGAGGAACTCGCCTGCCGAGACCAAAACCTCCACAAGGAAGAAACAGAAAGAACAATAACGCTATGATCTCAGACACCCACTTTGACGGAAAATGGGGTCACGTCAGCAGCATGCCAGTCGTGTTACACGGACCTTCTCGCCAGACATAGAATCAAGGCTTCGATGAGTCGCGAGGGCAACTGCTGGGACAACGCCTGCTCGGAAACCCTGTTCGGCTCGCTGAAGGCCGAGCGGCTGCATGGCATGGAGTTCCACATCTACAGGAGGCGAAGGACGCCACGCTCGATGCTGCTCTGGTACAACGGATCAAGAATGCACTCCACCCTCGGCTATCTCAGCACAACTCAGTTCGAGCAACAGGCACTCGCCCTCGCAGCCCGGCAGCGAAGGCTCCACCGCAATCCGACGAAAAGTCCGCAACCGGTACCTATGAGCGACGCGTTCTGAGGGCACGGTCAGGCATTGTAGAAAAACGGCTCCAAACCAACTCTCCAATCCTTGTGCTTTCCATTGCTTGCTTTCGCATCGCGAAAGGCAGCGACCTTCATCAGGGTGCGCTCAATGCCTCGGAGGCGCTTGCCCGTGCGTTCGAAAGCGTGGAGGCTACCTTTTCTCCTTGAGCGATCCACCATAACTCCACATGCAACTTAAGTGTGCCAAGCCATCGCTCAACAGCTGCACCGCAGCTTTGGAAGAGCGCCAGTGTTGAGGCTTGGTAGCCTTTTCTGCGTGAGTTTAGAGGGGACCGACAAGCTCGGAAAAATCAGGGCGGCGTCGCTGATGAAGAGCGCCTTCCGCAACTTGCCCTTTTCTAACTGCCGTGGTGCGCGCGGTTCCTTTGCTAAGAACTAGGCGAGCGCTCTCTCCTGGCGCAACATAGCGGCGAGTACTCCAAAGCTTTTCCCTCCCTACCGCAGGTTCGCTCACGGTGCGTGGCGTCTTTGCGGTTCCTTCTGAATGAGACTAAGAGCGTCCACCAGCAGGCATAAAGGTGGTCTGCGGGAAGGAGTGTACGCCTTGGTGGACAAGAGTCGTTCAAGTCCGCTCAAACTTCCTTGAACAGCAGTGGATGCAGATCCTCGGTATTTACGGAAGTACTGACAAAAATTCCGGACGCGCTTGGCTCTGCTCGGATTCGCATTTACTTGCCGATGCAGAAGGTAGAGAAGATGTAGCGCAGGATGTCTTCTGTTGTTGTTTGCCCGGTGAGTTCATCGAGAGCGCGCAGCGCGCTGTACAGGTCGAGCAGAAGCATCTCCTCCGGGGTGGCGGCCTTGGCGGCCAGCATCGCGTTGCTTGTGGCCTCCTCTGCCGCCTTGACGGCTCGGTGCTGCCGCAGGCTTGTCAGGGTTCCAGTTTGGTCGCTGATTGCGGACGTTCCCAGCGTTTGCTCGAGCGCTTGCCGCAGCTCGCTGATGCCTGTGCCGTGCGATGCGGACGTGAGCACGATCTCTGCGGCCGGGAAGTGTTCGCGGACATTGCTGAGGAGTTGTTTGCGGAGGGCGGTCTGCTCTCCTTCCTGGGGCGGGCCGAGCAGATCGCTCTTGTTGAGCGCCAGAATGGTTGGGCGGCCCCCGGGCAGCGTCACTGGGAGTGCGGGCGCCGCGCTTGTATCGTTCGGCTCCAGCAACTGCGCAGCTTCAAGGACCACTAGCACCAGGTCGGCCTCAGCCAGAGCCTCGTGGGAGCGCCCGATGCCGATGCGTTCTGCCTCGTCCAGCGGCGCCGAGGGTGTGGAGCGGCGGATGCCCGCGGTGTCGACGACCTCAACGGGTATGCCGGCGAGCGAGATACGGTCGGTGACCAGGTCCCGAGTGGTTCCGGGCATGCTGGTGACGATGGCTCGTTCCCTCTCGACCAGCCGGTTGAAGAGCGAGCTTTTGCCGACGTTGGGCTCCCCGACGATCGCGAGCGTGACTCCTCGATGAACCAGGCGCCCATGCGTGAACGAGGCAGCGAGGGTGGAAAGCTGCTCCAGGATGATCGTCAAGGCGTGGATGATGGCAGCGGTGGACAGGGTGGGGGTATCGTCTTCAGCGAAGTCGATGCCTGCCTCAAGTTGGGCTATGACGGCAAGGAGCGCGGTTTTGATCGGCTTCACGCGGCGGGAAAGCGATCCGTCGAGCTGGCTGGCTGCGACGCGCGCCTGGTAGAGGGTTTGGGCTTCGATCAGATCGCGGACGGCCTCGGCCTGGGTCAAGTCCAGGCGTCCGGCGAGAAAGGCGCGCTCGGTGAACTCGCCTGGCCCGGCAAGCCGTGCTCCGTTCGCGAGCGTGGCGTGGAGGAGGAACTCGAGGATGACGGGGGCGCCGTGCGCTGCGATCTCGAGCACGTCCTCGCCGGTATAGGAGCGCGGCGCGCGGTAGTAGGTGGCGACAGCTTGATCCAGTTTGGACGCGTCGCCCTGCGGGGTACGGGTCGAGGGATCAACGATATCGCAGAAGCGCGCCCGACCTGGCTCAAGAGAGCCGGCCATGCGCAGCAAAGGCATGGCGAGCGCTACGGCATCGGGTCCGGAGAGCCGTACGATGCCGATGCCGCCGCGCCCGGGCGGGGTGGCGATGGCGACGATGGTGTCGTGGGTGGAGTGAAGAGTCTCCGAGCCAGGCATAGGGTGGACTCGGGCTTAGCTGCGACCTGCTGAGCGGTAGCCCATGGGGCTGGCGGATGCCGGTGGCTGAGGCCGGTACGAGGCGCGATCATATGCCTTGGGGAAGACCACCAGCGCCCGCTGCATGCCTTCGCCGACAGAAGCGGTTTCTACGTCGTCGTAGGTCTTGAATGCCAGGTGCAGCATACGCCTCTCGCGCGAGCTCATAGGCGCAAAGGCAAAGGGTTGGTGGAGCCGACGCACCTTTTCAACGGCTTCAGCGGCGGAAAGCTTGAGCTCGCGCGCACGGAGCGCTTTGAAGCCGGCGGCGTCAAAGGACAGGCGATCATGCTCCTCCGGTTCCAGCCTGATCATCTTTGCTGCAACGTGTTCAAGGGCACGCAGGAGTTCGCCATTGCGGGCGGTCACCAGGGAGGCGTCGGGGCCGGCCAGTTCAACGTAGATTTCGCGGGCCTCAAAGCCGTCCGGGTCGGCCGCGCCGGGCCCCGCGGTAATCCGGTAGCGAAGGCGCAGGCCTCCGGTCGCGGTAAGGAGCTTCAAGAAGTCAGCGATGGTTTGCGCGGCTGCACTGAGATCGGCGATGGGCATTTCCGGTTAGTATCGCATCCTGCTCCCATGCTTCGCAGTGCCCTGGGGGTGGGCGGTGCCTAACGGCCAGCAGTACCCGGTCCGGCCGGGCCTCGGTAGCCGAAGAAGCCTTGTTTCCGGATCATGGCGGCTATCTCCGGGGGCACCATCTCTCCCCAGCTCACGTCCTCAGTACGAATCCGCTTCAACACGTCGCGCGAAAAGATATGGAGTGCGTTGCCGTCGAACTCCTCAAGCTGCTTGATGCGGCCGCGCTCGACGATGTGGCGGTAGAGGCTCCGCATTTCGGGTGCGACTTCCGCCGTTTCTACCTTGCGCAGCGTTTGCCTGGCGGGCTCGAGATAGGGGTACACGTAGATGCGCAGATCCTTGGTGAACAAGCGGCCGAGGCCTTCAAGGACGCCGCCCTCGAGATTGGCATAGCGGCTTTCCAGGAAGAGCTCTTCCAGGCTGGGCACGCCCATGGTGAGCGCGATCGGCTCGGTCGTGTACCGGCCGAGCCAGGCTGCCAGGCGGTAGTACTCGAAGTAGTCCGAGATGAGGACTGTTTTTCCGGCGGCGGCGAGCAGGTCAGCCCGGGCGAGAAAGTCGTTCAGGTCGATCTCGCCTGCCGAGAGCAGGTTACGCATCGTCAGCTCCATGAGCTCGACGATCTGCGGGGGTTCGACTTCAAGCTCGGCAGCAAAGCGAGCATGGGCTCGGTCCAGCATATCGATGTTGACCAGGGTGACCGGGCGGAAGCTGCCACGCTCGACCAGCACCGGACGCTTCCGCAGGATCTCCGACGGCTGAAGCACTTCGCCGGAGGGTCCGAACATGGCGGCGCCGCTCAGCCCCAGCTGCACGAGCTTCAGGCTCATGACCCGGTTGTCAACGTGGCGGAACTCGATGCCGGAAAACTCGACCATGTCGATCTCGATGCGATCGGTGGTCAGATTATCGAGCAGGGATTCGAGCATTTTTTCCGGGCTCTGATGCAGAAAGCAGGCGGCATAGAGCAGGTTTACCCCGATGATGCCCAGGGCCTCCTGCTGCAGGCCGTTTTCCGCATCGAGCATGCGTACGTGAATGACGATCTGCGAGTCGGCGTCTCGCGGGTGGGCCTGGTACTTGACGCCGAGCCAGCCGTGGCACTCGTTGGTGCCGCTGAAGTTACGGGCCGAAACAGTATCGGCAAAGGTAAAGAATCCTGTGGTGTTGCCGCGGGAAGGCTGCAGCCGCTCCAGGTTAAGGCGGTGCTCGAGATCGAGCATGCTTTGCAGGCGTTCTCGCGAGACGTAACGCTTGCAGCGGCCGTAGATCGCATCGCTGACGGCCATGTCATAGGCCGAGATGGATTTAGAAATCGTGTTGGCGGCGGCGCCGACGCGAAAAAACCAACGCGCAACCTCCTGGCCGGCACCTATTTCGGCGAAGGTGCCGTAGCGCACGGGATCGAGATTGATACGAAGCGCTTTTTCATGCGTGGTCATCATTGCACCCTCTGCTCGGAACGTGCCGGACGGATGAAGCGTAAGCATAGTCAAACTCTCCGGGCCAGTATGGGACAGGTTTGCTACCCCGCGATGAGGGAATTGTAAGCCGTACGCGGGGGTGCGCGGCAGCGAGTTGCCTAGAAGAGGATTGCCGAGGGGGAAAGGCGAACTGCTCCTTTGGCTGTCTAGCACGTGGCCGATCCGATCTCGGCAGAGTGGGGAGCGCGAAAACCTACCAGCAGGCGCGCATTTTCTGCGGTGACGGGTTTGGAGAGGAGAAAGCCCTGCATCATGCCGCAGGCGGTGGTGCGCACCTCTGAGAGTTGGGTGGCGGTCTCGATGCCTTCTGCGACGGTCTGGAGGCCGAGCTCCCCGGCGAGCTTGACCAGAGCCCTGAGCACGGCCGATTGTTTGGCGCTGCCATCCAGGCACGAGACTAAAGAGCGGTCGATCTTGATCGTATCGATAGGAAGCTGCTGCAGATAGCTAAAGGTCGCGTGTCCGGAACCGAAGTCGTCGATGCCGATGCGAATGCCGAGAAGGCGCAGCGCGCTCAGCCTGGCAGAGGCGGTCTCCGGGTCGGCGATGATGGAGGTTTCCGTGATCTCCAGTTCAAGCAGGTGCGGGCTCAGGCCGGATGCAGCGAGCGCGTGGGCGACATGCTCGCCTAACAAGCGACTCGCGAGTTGAACGCCGGAGACATTGACAAAGATCCGCACTGGGTGGGGGGCATGGAGGTTCCACGCGCTTGCTTGTCGGCACGCCTGGCCGAGCACCCATTCGCCCACCGGGACGATAAAGCCGGTCTGCTCAGCAACGGGGATGAACTCATCAGGTCCGACGCGGCCGAGCGCGGGATGGATCCATCGGAGGAGGGCCTCAAACCCGTCGAGACGCAGATCGGCCCGGTAGAGGGGCTGATACTCAAGGACGAGCTGGTTGCGTTCAAGGGCGAAGCGAAGCTCCCGCTCGATGGCGACGCGGCGCTTCATGCGGTCACCTGCGACGGAGTTGAAGACTTCGATACGGTCGCGCCCGGCTCCTTTCGCGCCATACAGGGCCAGGTCGGCGTGCTGCATCAGGCTGAGGGCCGTCTCTCCGCTCGAAGGAAAGAAGCTGAGACCGATGCTGGCAGCGGGGACAAGTGTTTGCCCGCTGATCGTGACGGAGCGGCGGAGATTGGCGAGCACGCGTTCGCAGAGCTGTTGCGCTTCTAGCTCGTCTCGGAGGTCAGGCAGCAGGAGTATGAACTCGTCCCCACCCTGCCGGGCGACCGTGTCGATCTCGCGGAGACTATGGCGCAGCGTGGAAGCAACGTGCCTCAGGAGAGCGTCCCCGGCGCTGTGGCCGAGCGTGTCATTGACCTGCTTGAACGCATCCAGGTCGACGTAGCAGACGGCCAGCTGGGTCTCGTTCCGCTTGGCCCGCGCGATCGCCTGGTCGAGACGGTCTTCCAGCAAAGAACGGTTGGGCAGACCGGTCAGATGGTCTTGCTGAGACTGGCGGATGAGCTGGGTATGCAGCTGGTGGTGCTCCATGCAGAGGCGCGTCCAGTCGCAGACGCTTGTGCCTATCTCCCAGAGCTGATGTTCAATCGCGCTGCGACCTTTCTGGTGCCGGAGAAAGAAAGCGATGATGCCGAGCACGCTTCCAGACGAGGAGGCCAGGGGTACCAGCCGGAGGGTTCCAG
>CAXTPL010000136.1:0-9452 GCA_964246065.1 uncultured Acidobacteriaceae bacterium | reverse complement strand
AGGGGTGCCCTCACCCTCAAAAGGAGCAGATACATGGCAGGCAATACCGATGGAGTTGTGGTGCTGTACACAGCCAAAGCCAAGCCGGGCAAGGAGCGGGAGCTGCGCAAAGCGCTGGTCGAAGGGATTACCGGATCGAGGCACGACGAAGGCAACATCAGCTATGAGCTGCACGAGGTTGCCGGCGACCCAGCTACCTTTGTGATCTACGAGCAGTGGATCTCGCAGGAAGCGCTGGACGCCCACCTGGCTACCCCGCCCCTGCAACAGCTCAAGGCCAGGGCGGATGAGTTGATGGAGGGAGGCTTCGACGCAGACCTGAAGCTATTGAAAAAGTTGCGGCCTCAGCCTGCCTTTTAACCTTTTGGAGCTTTGTTTCCGCGCCTGATCCTGGTTCCTGCCCCTTGCGCCGGAGTCTCGTTACGAGGAGTGCAGGCAGCAGCACGGCCCCGCTTGCGAAAGGTCGAGCGCGGCTGCCATGATCGGAGGCGGCCGCGCTCGTTCTCCGGGGCAAGCCTGGCGTAGACCGGTACAACCGAAGCTCAGGCGCGCTGCTCGCCGGCTCCATGCTTTCGCGCTACGCCGGTGCCGAGGCTCCGGAGCTCCCTAAGCAGACCCGTACCAACTGGTCCGGCAACTACACCTACAAGGCTGCCGAGCTCGAACAGCCGGATGGCATCGGCCAGCTGCACGAGATTCTCGCATCGCAGGCAAAGGTAAAGGCTCTGGGAGCGCGGCACTCCTTCAACGGCATAGCCGATACGGCCGGGGCGCAGATCTCGCTCAAGCATCTGGATGGGATGGAGCTCGACTCAAGCGCGAAGCTGGTCAAGGTCGGCGCAGGCGTTACCTACGGGCAGCTGGCACCCTTTCTCGACAGCCGCGGGTTCGCCGTGCACAACCTGGCCTCGCTGCCGCACATCGGGGTGGTCGGTGCGTGTGCGACCGCCACCCATGGTTCGGGCAGTCGCAATGGCAATCTTTCAACGGCCGTCCGGGCAATGGAGATTGTGATTCCGGATGGCGAGCGGAGGTCTTTTTCGCGGGAAACGCTGGGCGACACCTTTCCGGGCGTGGTGGTGGGCCTGGGCGCGCTCGGTGTCGTCACGGGCATCACTCTGGCGGTCGAGCCCCGCTTCGACGTCGAACAAACCGTGTATGAAGATCTGCCCTTTTCCGCGCTTGAGCAGCACCTGGACGCCGTGTTTGCCAGCGGCTACAGCGTAAGCCTGTTTACCGACTGGCAGCACGGCCGGGCGACCCAGGTCTGGATCAAGCAGCGGGTCGATGCCGGGGAGAAGACCAGCCTGCCGGCAGAGTTCTACGGCGGGAGGGCGGCCACACGCAAGCTGCATCCGATCACCGGGCACGCGGCCGAAAGCTGCACCGAGCAAGGTGGCGTGCCGGGCCCATGGTTTGAGCGGCTGCCGCACTTCAAGATGAACTTTGTCCCCAGCAGCGGGGCGGAGCTGCAAACCGAGTACTTTGTGCCTCGCGAGCACGGGTATGCGGCGATTCGCGCGGTAGAAGAGCTCCGCGACCAGATCACGCCGCACCTGTTTGTAACCGAGTTCCGCACCATTGCGGCGGACGACCTTTGGCTGAGCCCCTGCTACCGGAGGGACGCGATGACCTTGCACTTTACCTGGAAGCCGGAGTGGGAAGCGGTGCAGCCGATCCTGCCGCAGATTGAAGCGAAGCTGGCGCCGTTTGCCGTGCGTCACCACTGGGCCAAGCTGTTTACGCTTGCTCCGGCGAGTATTCGGCAACAGTATGCACGCATGCCGGAGTTTCTGGCGCTGGCGGCCAAGTACGATCCGCAAGGCAAGCTGCGGAACGCGTACCTGGAGAAAAACCTGTACAGCGCCTGAAACGGCGGCGCGGCTTAAGCGAAACCCGCGCGAGGTGCCCGGACGTTTGCCTGGCTTCTAACGCCCCGGAGCAGGGTCCGGCGCAGACGGCCTTTCTCGGCGGCCGGCTACCCCTGCCATCCTGACCGCAGCCGAGGGTGCCCGGGGTCGTTTCGGCTCCTCACTGAGCTTTCTTCCGGCAACAACCGGCAACAACCGTGCGCCCTTGGCGGCGCTCAGCAGAGCAGGGCGGCGTTGAGGCGGCACCGGTTGAGGCTTGCGATCAGGAGTGCACAGCCGCCGGTCCGGCATACACCGGGCTCAAGCTGCGCAGCCGCGCGACCGCCTCAGGTACAAGCGCGAGCGCGAAGTCCACATCTTCCTCCGTGCTCACGCGACTCAGCGAAAAGCGAAGGCTGGCGCGCGCGCGATGATCGCTCAAGCCCATGGCGACCAGCACATGCGAGGGTTCCGTCGCGCCCGAGGCACATGCAGACCCGCCGGAGACCGCCAGCCCTTTCAGGTCGAGCGCGATCACCAGCGCTTCGCCTTCGAGGTGATCAAACCATAGATTCGTCGTGTTGGGTGTTCGCGCGTTGCACTTGACCGGCCCGTTTACCCCTGCCTCGTCGATCCGGGCGAGCAGCCCTTGCTCAAGGCGGTCGCGTCGCCCGGCCACACCGTCCATGGTGCCATCCGCAAGAGCCGCGCCGCACAGGGCAGCCGCTGTGCCAAAGCCGACCAGCCCGGGCAGATTTTCCGTTCCGGCGCGGCGCTGCCGCTCATGCTGGCCGCCAAAAAAGAGCGGTGCCAGCCGGGTGCCGCGCCGCACGTACAGCGCGCCTACTCCCTGCGGTCCATGCATCTTGTGCGCCGACAGGCTGAGCAGGTCGCACTGCAGCCGGTTGACCTCGATCGGCAGCTTGCCCGCCGTTTGCACCGCGTCGATGTGAAAGGGGACGTCTGCCTCGGCGGCGAGTTGCCCGATCGCCTCGACCGGCTGGACGGCGCCGGTCTCGTTGTTGGCATGCATGACGCTGATCAGACGGGTTTCGGGCCGCAGCGCACGGCGCACATCCTCAGGATCGACGACGCCTTGCGTCGAAACAGGCACGTAGGTCACGCTGGCTCCGCGTGCAGCCAGCGCTTCTGCCGCGTGGAGCACGGCATGGTGCTCGATGGCGGTGGTGACCAGGTGCGCCCCGCTCGGCAGCTGCCCGAGGATGCCGAAGAGCGCGAGGTTGTCGCTTTCCGTCGCGCCGCTGGTAAAGACGATCTCCGCCGGCCGCGCGCCGATCAGTGCGGCTACCTGCTCCCGCGCGCCTTCTACCGCGGCGCGGGCTGCCTGGCCATGCTGGTGGATCGAGGACGCGTTGCCGAACCGGTCGAGGTAGTAGGGGCGCATGGCCTCGAAGACCTCTGGCAGCAGGGGCGTGGTGGCATTCGCGTCCATGTACACGCGGCGCATAAGCTCCTTCCAGTCTACAGTCCGGTGCGGGTGTGGTCTGGTAAAGTGGGAGGGGTGAAGCGTGGGTGCTTTTTGTCGCAGCAAGGCCCTTCCGGCGTGCCCCTTCGCCTCCCGGGAGTGCGGTCTTGCGGCCGCGCCGGCAGCTCGATCGCCCCGGCTGCCGCTTCGTCCTTCCCCTCCTATCCCTCGTTTGCAGGAGTCAGCTGAGTATGGCTACCAAGGTGTCCGTCGCCCCCGTTTCGTCGAAGTTTCAAGAAGAGATCGCCGAGTGGATCGAAGCCTTTGACGAGGTCGCCGTCTCGCAGACTCCGGAGCTTGGAGCCGAGCTGCTGCTGGCGCTGAAAAAGCGCGCGCGGGAGGCTGGCATCGCCACCCCTGTCGAGCTCGTCACCGAGTACAAGAACACGATCCCCAGGCACGAAGAAGTGCCCTATCCAGGGGACCGCGAGCTGGAGCGGCGGGTCGAGTCGCTCATCCGCTGGAACGCCATGGCCATGGTGCACGGGCAGAACAAGAAGGATGCCGGCATCGGCGGCCATATCGCGACCTATTCCTCGCTCGCCACCCTGCTGGAAGTCGGGTTCAACCACTTCTTCCACGCAAAGTATCCGGGCCGCGAAGCAGACCAGCCGGGCGACTTCATCTACTTCCAGGGCCACGCCTCGCCGGGCGTGTATGCACGCGCGTATCTTGAGGGTCGCTTCGATGACGAGCGCCTCGCGCACTTTCGCCACGAGTTGCGCGGCAAGCCGGGGCTTTCGTCCTACCCGCACCCTTGGCTGATGCCGGATTTCTGGCGCTTCCCAACCGTGTCCATGGGCATCGGGCCGCTGAATGCCATCTACCAGGCACGCTTTATGCGCTACCTTGAGAATCGCTCGCTGCTCGAGAAGAGTCCGCGTAAGGTGTGGGCCTTTGTGGGCGACGGTGAGACGGACGAGGTCGACACGCTGGGTGCGCTGACCATGGCCTCGCGTGAAAAGCTCGACAACCTGATCTTTGTCGTCAACTGCAATCTCCAGCGGCTGGACGGCCCGGTGCGCGGCAATATGCGCGTGATCGATGAGCTTGAAGGCGTCTTCCGCGGTGCGGGCTGGAACGTGATCAAGGTGGTGTGGGGCTCGGACTGGGACAAACTTTTTGAGCGCGACCACACCGGGCTGCTGCTCAAGCGCATGGAAGAGTGCGTGGACGGCGACTACCAGGCCTTTAAGGCCAAGGACGGCGCGTACCTGCGGCGCGAGTTCTTCGGCAAGTACCCGGAGCTGCTGGAGCTGGTTGCCGACATGACGGACGAGCAGCTGGCGCGGCTGCACCGCGGCGGCCACGACCCGGCCAAGGTGTACAACGCGTACAAGCGGGCAACCGAGCACACGGGCGGCCCGACCGTCATCCTGGCCAAAACGGTCAAAGGGTATGGCCTGGGCTCGACGCAGGCCCGGAACGCCTCGCACCAGGAAAAGAAGCTGACCGACGACGGGCTGACCGCCTTTGTGAAGCAGTTTGACCTGCCATTGTCAGAAGAAGCGGCCAAGGAAGCCAAGCCCTACCATCCTGGCCAGGATGCGCCGGAGATCCAGTACCTGCAGGCACGCCGGCGCGAACTGGGCGGCTATCTTCCTGCGCGAACCGTACCCGACTTCAAGGCGCCTGCGCGCAGCTTCAAGGCGCCCGAGCTCAGCTTTTTTGCCGAGTGGACCGCTGGGTCCAAGGGCCGTGAAGTTTCAACCACCATGGGCTTTGTCTCTATCCTGCGGGCGCTGTTGAAAGATCCCGCCATCGGCAAGCTGATCGTGCCGATCGTGCCCGATGAAGGCCGGACCTTCGGGCTCGAGTCGGCTGTACGCCAGGTAGGCATCTACGCGAGCGAAGGGCAGAAGTACAAGCCGCACGACGCCGACGTAATGCTCTACTACCGCGAAGAGCAGGACGGGCAGATTCTTGAAGAAGGGATCACCGAGGCCGGATCGATGGCCAGCTTTACCGCTGCGGGCACGGCCTACAGCAACTACAACCTGCCGACCATTCCGTTCTACATGTACTACTCCATGTTCGGCTTTCAAAGGGTGGGCGACATGATCTGGGCCTTCGCCGACTCGCGTGGCAAAGGCTTTCTGATGGGCGGCACGGCGGGGCGCACGACCATGCTCGGTGAGGGCCTGCAGCACCAGGACGGACACTCGCACCTGCTTGCATCAACCGTGCCCACCTGCCTCAGCTACGACCCTGCGTATGTGTATGAGCTCGCCGTGATTCTGCAGGACGGCATACGCCGGATGTATGCCGACGGCGAAGACTGCTTTTACTACATCACCATGTACAACGAGGACTACCCCATGCCTGCGATGCCGGAACACGGGAGCGGGCCCGAAGCAGTCCGCGAGGGCATCGTGCGCGGTATTTACAAATTCCGCGCCGGGGAAGCGCCGGCCACCCCGGCCGCAGCCGCAAGCGCGTCGACGCCGGCCGGGAAGAAGGGAAGAACCGCTCCGGCGGAGCAGGCGCCTGCGCCGCCCGTGGCCCCGCGCGTTGGCGCAGGGGCGATCCTGAACGAGACCTTGCGCGCACAAACCATGCTTGCCGAGCGGTACGGCGTGTGTGTCGACGTGTGGAGCGTGACCAGCTACAACGAGTTGCGGCGGGATGCGCTCGAGGCTGAGCGCTGGAACCGGCTGCACCCGGCCGAGCCCGAGCGGACGCCTTACGTGGTTACCGCGCTGGGCGAGGCGAAGGGTCCTATCATCGCGGCGAGCGACTATATGAAGACCATGCCGGATCAGCTTTCACCCTGGCTGGGCGCGCGGCTCCTCTCGCTGGGTACGGACGGCTTTGGACGAAGCGATAACCGGGAGCACCTCCGGCGCCACTTCGAGGTCAACGCCGAGTCGATTGTCGCGGCGACGCTTTCCCGGCTTGCACGGGATGGGGCCTTCGACAAAGGGAGAGCCCAGGCCGCCTTTGCCGAGCTTGGCGTCGAGACCGAGGGCGCGAACCCTGCTCGCTTGTAACCCTTGCGCGCGTTAGAAAACCGATGGGGCCCCGCGGAGCGTTGTTTCTGCGGGGCCCTTTTGCATCAGGCTGCCCGGAACCGATAAGGGCTGCTGAGAGCTCGTAAACCCCTCAAGACCCCTGTCAAGACCAAAAAACTCGCCGAGGGCGGGATCGCGCCACGCTGTCTTCGCGCTGTGTCATCGAGCGGTGTGTGCGCCTCACGGGCACGTTTCCGGTCGGTTCCCGGCGGCTTCGCAGCGGCCCTTCCCAGTCGAGCCACCGGAGGCGTTTGATGGGAGCCGAACGCCACTCGAAAGCGTCAAACTGCAACTAAGCTTCAGGAGGTTTGGCCCGGCTTGCCGGTCACATCGCCTTGCTTGTCCGCGGCATCGGTTTTGCCGCGCGTTGCCCACAAAATAGCGCACAGAAAGGTTCCAACGAGAACAAAGATAGCTCCGAAAGTAGTTGGCATAGGGATGTGCTGGTCCTTTTTTGGAGTGAAGTTTGAGCGCACGGCTGATGGCCATGCGAGGTTTGGACGATGAACTCAAAAGGCCACTGTACATGAGAGGGAATAGATTTATGTCACGCTTTGCTTCATTTCTTTTGGTGCTCTGCGCTATGGTCTACGCAGCCCCAGCCGGTGCGCAGGTAAGCGCCGCTTCCGAGCGCCCCTTCAATCTTTACGCGTATGGCACGGCGACGGTGGTGGATGACGAGCAAACCTATGGCAAGGCTGTGGGAGAAGGAGGCGGCATCTTTGCCCAGCGCAACCGTTGGCTCGGCCTCGATGCGCGCGGGTATATCGTCAACAATCGGGTCGCGCTCCACACCTTTCTTGGCGAGCTCGGTCCACGCGTGCAGTACCCCGTCTGGCGTCTGCGGCCTTATGCTGAGTTCATGGGGGGCCTCGGCCACTCCGGCTACCATACGCCGCAAAATACGCTGGGAAGCGGATATGGCCTCGCCTATGCCTTCGCATTCGGTACCGACCTGCGATTGACACACCGGTTTGAGTGGCGGGTGGTCGATGTCCAGTACACGCACATCTACACCGGCCCGGGTGTAAGCCCGCTGATTGGCAGCACGGGGGTGGTTTTCCGAATCTTCTGAGCCCAGGCGCAGGCGCAGGCCCCAGGCGCACGCGCAGGCCCAGGCGCACCCGCAGGCCCAGGCGCACCCGCAGGCCCAGGCCCAGACCGCAGGTTCATGCAAAAGGGGCTAGAGTGGGGTGCACATGCCCTTGGTACCCGCGGCGAGTGCACACAGTTGTTCCGCAGTGAGCCCCCTCCGTGCTACGCTCGTCCGCAATGATGGTTCCTTGCAGGCATCTCAGGGAGCGCCCCTTCGCGCAACGACGGCCGGCAGCCCAGCTGCATCTTCGGCTGCCCGGTCCGGCTCTTGCCGTACAAGGCAGAGCGACCACCGTCTCCCCGACGCACCCTGCGCTGGCACGGCCCTTTCTCTTCGGCAGCGCCTAGCCGGCCCTTCTTTGCATGCGGTACTCTCAGCGGCGCGTTCGCGGGCGAACTGTTTGCGCGCTTTGCCGCTTTCTCCTTCCGCTTGTAACCGACCAGGTACACCCCGGCAATTTGCCCGGCCGTGCGCTTTGTCAGGAGAGATCCCATGCCGATCCTTGAAGAGGCTGAGACCAGCCCCATTGCCTGCGATGCCTCGCTCCATGCCCAGTATGGGCCCCACCTCGCCACTTCGCTGCCTGGGCCTGAGGCCCGGCGCATCGTTGAGCAGGACGACCGCTACATGTCCCCCAGCTACACCCGTTCCTACCCTCTGGTGGCCAAGCGGGGCCGCGGCGTCCGCGTCGAGGACGTAGACGGCAACACCTTTCTCGACTTTGCCGCGGGCATCGCCGTTACCTCGACCGGCCACTGCCATCCGGAGGTGGTGGCGGCCATTCGCGAACAGGCAGGCGAGCTGATCCACATGTCCGGGACGGACTTTTACTACGAAGGGATGACGCAGCTTGCGCAGCGGCTTTCGGCCATTGCGCCCATGCCGGGGCCGCACCGGTTCTACTACGGCAACTCTGGCGCCGAGGCAGTGGAGTGCGCGCTCAAGCTGGCTCGCTACCATACCGGCCGCCAGCAGGTAATCGCCTTCTTCGGCGCCTTCCATGGCCGAACGATGGGTGCGCTTTCGCTCACCGGGTCCAAGCCGCAGCAAAAGCGCCGCTTCTCGCCGATGGTGCCGGGGGTGACGCATGTGCGCTACCCGTATGCCTATCGCGGCTGCTCCGGCGGCCCGCAGCAGGAAGAAGCCTTTGCCCTTGGCTGTGCTCGCTATATTGAAGAAAAGCTCTTCAAAACGACGGTGGCCCCGGAAGAAGTAGCCGCCATTTTTGTTGAGCCGATCCAGGGAGAGGGCGGCTACGTGGTCGCGCCTACGATCTTTATGCAGGAGCTGCGAAAGATCTGCGACCGGCACGGCATCCTGCTGGTGGCTGACGAGGTCCAGTCCGGCGCCGGCCGCACAGGCAAGTGGTGGGCGATCGAGCACACGGGTGTGGAGCCTGACATCGTCTGCATGGCGAAAGGGATCGCCTCCGGCATGCCGCTGGGCGTATGCATGAGCCGCGCCGAGATTATGGATTGGAAGCCGGGATCGCACGCCTCTACCTTCGGCGGGAACCCGGTGGCCATTGCCGCCGCGCTGGCGACACTGGACGTGCTGGAGCGTGAAGGCGTAGCCAATGCTGCGGCCGTGGGCGCAAAGATGCTGCGGCGGCTGCGGAGCTGGCCCGGCATGCACACCCTTGTGGGCGATGTACGCGGCCGCGGACTGATGATCGGCATCGAGATCGTAAAAGACCAGAAGACCCGCGAGGCGGCCGGAGCGTGGCGCGACCGCATCGTTGAACTGGCCTTTGAACGAGGGCTGCTGATCCTCGGCTGCGGCGAGACTTCCATTCGCCTCGCGCCTCCGCTGATCGTGCATCTGCATGAGGCGACGGTAGCGCTCGACATCCTGGAAGCCTGCGTGCTCGAGGTCCAGAACGAGGTGCTACGTCCGGCAGAAGAGAAAACACCTGCAGCGGAGCATCACGGCGCTTGAGTGTTTGCCGAGGTGGCTACTCTTGCTGCTTCGGCCGCTCGGCCGACCGTAAGCGGAACTGAGGGTGGGAG
>CAXTPL010000135.1:8124-9469 GCA_964246065.1 uncultured Acidobacteriaceae bacterium | reverse complement strand
CGCCTGGGCTTACTGCCACCTGCCAAACAGTTCCCCGGTCGACGCAGCAGCACGCATTGAGGCCCAGATCGAACGCTTCGCTCCCGGCTTTGCGGAGACCGTGCTGGCCCGCACCGTTTCTTCTCCGCGCGCGCTCGAGACTGCCGACGCCAACCTGCACGGCGGCGACATCTCAGGCGGCGCCATGAGTGTCGGCCAAACACTCTTCCGTCCCACCTGGCGGGGGTACCGCACGCCCGATCCGCGCTTGTTTCTCTGCTCCGCCTCGACGCCCCCAGGCGCTGGAGTGCACGGCATGTGCGGCTACCATGCAGCGCGCCTGGCCCTCCGCTCGCTCGGCCTCCAGGCCCCCGCAGTGCGAAGATGAAAGCATGGCACGCGAAGCGCAAGGCGACCAGCCGCTCGGGCTTTACCTTTCCTTTCCCTTTTGTCGCTCCAAGTGCACCTTCTGCAACTTTGCTTCGGGCGTGTACCCGGCCGGCGATCTGCCCCGCTACGTCGATCGACTCGCGCAGGATTTGGCCGCCGCGCGCGACCGCGCAGCACGCTGGGGCCTCGCGTTGCCCCAGGCTGTCGATACGGTATACCTCGGCGGCGGAACGCCCAGCCTGCTGCAGCCGGTCGAGCTCCTTCACCTTGTTTCCACCATCCGCGCGCATTTTTGCCTGCTGCCCGCTGCGGAGATCACCCTTGAAGCGGCTCCCGGCTTTTTGCGCGAAGAGCTGCTCGCCGCTGCCGCTCTCGCCGGCGTCACCCGCATCAGCTTCGGCGTGCAAACCTTTGTCGACGGCGAAGCGCGGGCGACCGGGCGCCTCCACACCGCCGCGCAGACGCTTGACGATCTTGCTGCTGTCCGTCGCACGGGCCTTTCCGCCAGCGTCGATCTGATCGCCGGGCTTCCCGGCCAGACAGGCGAAAGCTGGCGGCACTCGCTCGAGGTGCTCGCCGAGGCGGCGCCGGAGCACGCCAGCATCTACATGCTCGAGGTCGATCACGACTCACGGCTGGGGGGAGAGATGCTGCTTGGCGGTACACGCTATGGAGCCGCACTCGCCCCGTCTGAAGACGCGATCGCCGACTTCTACACGGAAGCCTGCCAGGCTCTCGCAGCGGCCGGGCTGGCGCAGTATGAGATTTCGAACTTCGCCCGCCCCGGCCACCAGTCCCGGCACAACCTGCGTTATTGGCGGCGTCAGCCCTACCTCGGCATCGGCATCGATGCGCATTCCATGCTCCGCGACCCCAATGGCCGCGCTGTCCGCTTCGGCACCGGCGACTCGCTTCCTCTGTATCTCGACTTGCCTCAACCCGATTTCGACCTGCCTCAACCCCATCTCGACCTGCC
>CAXTPL010000135.1:0-8114 GCA_964246065.1 uncultured Acidobacteriaceae bacterium | reverse complement strand
ACCCAAGGGCCCTCGTCCACGGAATTGCATCGCCTTTCCCCCGCTGAGGAGCTCGAAGAGGCCTGGTTTCTCGGTCTTCGCTGCAACGCCGGGGTCTCGCTGCCGGAGCTGCGCCAGGAGTTCGGCGATGTCGCCTGCCGGCCTTTTCTGCCGGTGCTTGCCTCCTTTGCCGACGACGGGCTCCTCGAGCTCGCCGCCGAAACGGTGCGGCTGACCGAACGCGGGCGCCTGCTCTCAAACAGTGTCTTTTCGGGCCTGCTCGGCCTCGCCGAAGCCGAACAAGCTCCCGAGATGGCTGCCTGCACGCGATAAAGTAGAAGAGACACGCGGCGCAGCGGCCCTGCGAGTCCCTTCAAGCGCCCGACAAGGAGATCTATGGCTACACACACCATCCTCGCTCCTGAGCAGGAGAACCTCGACCCTGCTGCGACCGCGACCATCGACCTGCGCAGCGACACGGTCACCCGCCCCACCCCAAAGATGCGCGCCGCCATGGCCGCCGCTGCCGTGGGTGACGACGTGTATGGCGAGGATCCGAGCATCAACGCACTGGAAGCGCGCGCGGCGCAGCACTTCGGTCGCGAAGCGGCACTTTTTGTACCGACCGGCACCATGGGCAACCAGATAGCCATTCGCCTGCACACCCAGCGCGGACAGGATGTAATCTGCGAGTCGCGCGGCCACCTGGTCGACTGGGAGATGGGCATGGTGGCTGACTTTTCAGGCTGCCATCTCCGCACCGCCTTAGCCGCCGATGGCGTGCTCACCTGGGAGCACATCCAGCCGCTGATCTCCGCGCCCGGCCTCTACTACCGGCAGACGACGGGGCTCATCTCGCTTGAAAATACGCACAACATGGCCGGCGGGGTAGTGACTCCGCTCGGCGTTTTTGAGGAGATCTGGGCGGGGGCGCGCGAGGCAGGCCTGCCCGTACATCTTGATGGAGCGCGCATCTTCCATGCCGCTACCTACCTTGGCCTGCCGGTAGCCGAGCTCACCCGCGGCTTTGACTCAGTCATGTTCTGCCTGTCCAAGGGGCTTTGCGCTCCGGTGGGCTCGCTGCTGGTCGGCTCAGGGGAGTTCGTCGCCCGTGCGCGGGCGGTGCGCAAGGCGCTGGGAGGCGGCATGCGCCAGGCTGGATGCCTGGCGGCGGCCGGGCTCATCGCGCTTGAGGAGATGACGGCTCGCCTGGGTGAAGACCATGCCAATGCCCGGCTGCTGGCCGATGCTGTGGCCGGGCTGCCCGGGGTAGAGCTTGCGCTTCCGCGCGTGCAAACCAATATCGTCATCTTCAGGCTGCGCGATCCGCACACGGGCGCAGGCGGCGATGCTGCCGGGCTGGTCGGCAGGCTCAGGCACCGAGGCGTGCTTGCCGGGTCGGTCGGGCCGCACGCGGTCCGCTTCGTCACCCATCATGATGTCGATCGCGCTGCCTGTTTGGAGGCCGGACGCATTGCCTCTGCGGTGATCGCAGAAGGGTAAGCAGCCCCGGCGGCAGCGGACGCACTCCAAGGGCCGAGGTCCGAAGTTCGAGGTCCAAGGTCCGAAGTTCGAGGTCCAAGGTCCGAGGTCCGAGGTCCGAGGTCCGAGGTCCGAGATCCAAGATCCAAAGTTCGAGGTCCGAGATCCAAAGTTCGAGGTTCGAGGTCCGAGGTTCAAGCGCCGGGCGCCGCAGGCACGGATAACCTGCCCGGAAGTGGCCGCAGGCCGCGCAGGCGGTCTACCCTGCATCGAACGCTCCTGAAAGATGCTCCGGAAAGGTGCAGCGATGATCCAAAACCTCGAAGTACGCAAACAGGGGGAAGGCTTCCTTATCTTGGAGCAGGCCGGCTCGAACTACCATGCCGACCAGCCGGTTCACGAGGCGGCCAGCCGCGCCGATGCAGAAAGCTGGCTGACCGGCCAAGGCGCGGCGCAGGCCGATGTAGCGCGGGCGCTTGATGATGCCGGCCGGGCCGACCGCGCCTTCCTCGAGATCGACGGCGGCTACTCCGAAGCAGAAGGCTTTCCCAAGCAGGAGTAGACCGGGAGCACTGCCAGAAACTCGCTGTGGCACACCCGCCGCCTGGGCCCATCCCACATTCGCTGGAAGGTCACTCGATACGCCGGACGGCGTTGTCGACCAGGCCCCTGGGGCAGGGGGATGCGGTCGGCCTACTCGTGCGCGGTCCAATCCAGTCACGCCATGCATCTCGGCGCAATCCGCAAGCATGGGAAAGCGCGGCGCAAGGTGCGCCCCTGCTTCTGCTTGGCATCGCGGGTTTTTTACGTAAAGCTTCAGCGCCTTGCTCGGAGGAGCCTGCTCTTCTCCTCCCGTTTGATGAGGGACTGCCCTTTTTCGCGCCATACATGCCACGCATCCAGACACCGGCTCCCGCATCGAACAGGTATAAACTGGAGAAACTATGCCGAAGTATTCGATCGTCGTTCCCTTCCACAACGAAGAAGAAAATGTCACCGTCCTCTACGACCGCCTCAAGAGCGTAATGGAGCAGATCGGCGACACCTTTGAGCTGGTTCTGGTGGACGACGGATCGAGCGATCGCACCTACAAGCTGCTGGAAGAGATCGCCGCAGTGGATTCACGTGTGCTGGTCGTAAAGCTCCGTCGCAACTTTGGCCAGACCCCTGCCCTCGCGGCGGGCTTTGACCATGCGCAGGGTGAGTTCATCCTGGCCATGGACGGCGACCTCCAGCACGACCCCGACGAGATCCCGAACTTCCTCGAAAAGCTCGAAGAAGGCTACGACGTGGTTTCCGGCTGGCGCAAGGAGCGGATCGACAACTTCGTCATGCGCCGCATTCCTTCACGCATCGCCAACTGGCTGATGGCCAAGCTTTCCGGGGTCGATATTCACGACTTCGGCACTACCTACAAGGCCTACCGGCGCGAGGTCATCCACGCAGTCCCCCTTTACGGCGAGATGCACCGCTTCATCCCGGCTTTAGCCTCCTGGTACGGTGCGTCCATCTGCGAGATCCCGATCCGAAACGTCAACCGGGAGCGCGGCAAGAGCCACTACGGTATCGGTCGGACGTTTCGTGTCTTCTTCGACCTGCTCACGATCCGCTTTCTGCTCAAGTACATGATGCGCCCGCTCCACTTCTTTGGAACCATCGGTGCGCTTTCGATCGTGGGCGGCGGCGCGGTTTCGGTCTTTCTGCTGGCGCTCAAGCTTTTTACCCATCAGCACACCATGGACGAGCACGGTCCACTCTTTGTTGTCGCCGGCATCCTCATCCTGGCCGGCATCCAGTTGCTCGCTATCGGCCTGCTGGGCGAACTCCAGGTCCGCCACTACCACCATGGGGGCCAGCGCGCTCCCTATGCCATTGATCGGCTCGTGCGGCTGCGTGCGCCGGAAGAGCCAAGTATGCTGCGCGAGATCTGAACCAGCCTTCCCCAGCAGCTGCTGTTCGGCTTGTTGTCAGCCTTCCACCCGCTTCCCGGTCCGCCGCGACCCGGCTGGCCGCGACGCCATTTTTCCGCGACACCCGCTCGAACCGAACACCCGTTCAAAGCGCCCGCGCGTTCATCCTGCCTGCAATCCTGCGCTTGGCGCATCTTCCACAAGCCCCCTGCATCACACTGGGGTATGCCGATCACGCTTCTGCTCCTGCTCGCCTTCTTGTTCGGCGCCACGGCCGGCCTGCGCACCATGACCGCCCCGGCGGTCGTCTGCTGGGCTGCCCGTTTCCATTGGCTCAGCCTCGACCACTCGCCGCTTGCGTTCCTTACCTACACGGCATCGCTGGTCATCTTTACCCTCCTCGCAATCGGCGAGTGGATTGGCGATAAGCTCCCCAAGACGCCCAGCCGGCTTTCCGCCTTTCCGCTGCTAGCGCGGCTGGTCTCAGGCGCACTTGCGGGCGCCTCGCTCGCCATTACCGCGGGCGCGCCGCTTGCCGGGGGCATCGTTGCCGGCGCGGTCGGCGCCATGGCCGGCGCCTTTGCCGGCTACCATCTGCGGCGCGCGCTTACCGTCCGTGCCGGGCTTCCTGACCTTCCTGTGGCCCTGCTTGAGGATGTGGTCGCCGTCGGCGGCGGCTTGTTCCTGGCTTCGCGCTTCTAAAGGTCACGCCCAGTCGCGTACGCTCTGTTAAGAGCCACACACGGAGAATCATGAGCGACCAGATACCCGACCCTTCCCCCAGCCAGCCTGCTCCTACACATGGCGAGCCTTCCTCCGCAGGCGCCGATGGCGTCGAGCCCGTCGATGCCATCATCCTCGGCTCCGGCCAGGCCGGCAATCCGCTTGCTGCGGCCCTGTCTAAGGCCGGCAAGCGCACCATCCTCATTGAGCAGAAAGCCGTGGGCGGCACCTGCGTCAACACCGGCTGCACCCCTACCAAGACCATGCTCGCCTCTGCCAAAGCCGCCGAGCAGGCCCGTCGCGGCCTTGAGTTCGGTGTCCGCACGGGCGAGGTTTCGGTCGACATGGAGATCGTACGCGCGCGCAAGCGCCAGATCGTCGACCAGTGGCGCTCAAGCAGTGAAAAGCGCATTGCCGAGGCCGAACACGTGGAGCTGGTGCGCGGCATCGGCCGATTTACCTCGCCCACCTCGGTCCAGGTCCGGTTTGCCGAGGGCGGCATGCGCTTGTTTTCTGCGCCGCTGATCTTTGTCAACACGGGTCTTTCTTCCGTCACGCCCGATGTCGAGGGCATTGAGACCATTCCTTACCTGACCAACGAGAGCATCATGGAGCTCGCCGAGCTGCCCAGGCACCTGCTCATCCTGGGCGGCAGCTACATTGCGGTCGAGTTCGCGCAGATGTTCCGCCGCTTCGGCAGCCGAGTCACCATCGTCAGCTCATCTGAGCATCTGCTGCCGCGCGAAGATGCCGACGTAGCCGAATGCCTGCGCAAGATCCTGGTTGAGGACGGCATCGAGTTCGTGCTCGGCGCGACGGCCAAGATCGCCAAGGAAGAAGACGAGACCATCACCCTCCATGTGGCGCTTGAAACCGGCCGCGAGCGGGAGTTGGCCGGCACGCACCTGCTGCTGGCCGTCGGACGCAAGCCCAACACCTTTGCGCTCAACCTTGCCGCCGCCGGGCTCCAGGCCGATGAGCACGGCTTTTTGCCGGCCAACGAGCGGCTGGAGACTGCTGTTCCAGGCATCTATGCCCTGGGCGACGTAAAAGGCGGGCCGGCCTTTACCCACATCTCCTATGACGATTACCGCATCGTGGCCGCCAACCTGCTCGAAGGCGGCAGCCGCACCACGCACGACCGGCCACTGCCGTACACGGTTTTTACCGACCCTGAGCTTGGCCGCATCGGCCTGAGCGAGACCGAGGCTCGTGCCGCGGGCAAGCGCATCCGCGTGGCAAAGATGTCTGCCAGCGCCATCGCCCGTGCCAACGAGACGGGCGACACGCGCGGGCTCATGAAAGTCATCGTCGATGCCGAAACCGATCATATCCTCGGTGCGGCCGTGCTCACCGGCGAGGGCGGCGAGATTGCCGCGATGCTGCAGCTGGCTATGGCCGGCAAGCTGCCGTACACCGCCTTGCGCGACGGTGTCTTCGCGCATCCCACCTGGGCGGAGTCGCTCAACACCATCTTTTCTCACCTGGAGCCGGAGTCGGGCGCCTGACGCCGGGCCGGCAATCCGCCAAACGCCCGGCGCGCTTTCTGCATCTCTCCGAAGGTGCGTCCGCGGCGTATACCCGAGAGGCGCGGTACTCGCCGGATGCACACCTAGACTCGCGGCGGGTAGAGGGCGTCACAACCGGCGCATGAAAGGGCAGGTAAGCATTTGGCAGCGGAGAAGGTGTTTCCCAAGCCCGAAGGCGGCAGGCAGAGAGTCATCATCGAGCATGTGGAACCGGAGATCGATGCGGGGCGCTTTCCGGCCAAGCGCATCGTAGGCGATCTCCTCGTGGTGACAGCCGATATCTTTGGCGACGGGCATGACCACGTCGCCGCCCGGCTGCTGTATCGCTCCCCTGGTGAGCCTGTCTGGCAAAGCGTGCCGATGGTGCCGCTCGGCAATGACCGCTGGGCGGGCGAGTTTCTCGTCTCCAAACAAGGCCGATACAGCTTTACCCTTGCTGCCGGGATCGACCACTTTGATACTTGGCGCAGCGGCTTTGCAAAGAAGCAGGCCGCCGGGCAGGACATGTCGGTCGAGCTGCTCAACGGAGCGCAACTGGTCAAGCAGGCCGCCGCCCGCGCACAGGGCGCAGACGCAGCCGCGCTGCAGGGCTGGGCGCAGACGCTCGCCGGCAAGACGCAGCCCGCAGGCAAGGCCGGCAAAGCCGCGGGAGGCTCCAGGAAGACCGCAGCCAGCGTCGCGGCAGCGCCTGCGGCGCCTGACACAGCCGCGGCACTTGACACACCCGCGGCGCCCGAAATGCCTGCCGCAGCCGAAGCGCCTCCTGCGGTCCCCGCCGCGCTGGCACTAGCACTCGACCCGGCCCTTGCCGCGACGATGGCCCGCTACCCCGACACGGAGCTTGAAACCCGCTACGGCCGCGAACTCGAGGTTGTTGTCGACCGCGAGCGCGCGCGGTTCTCTTCCTGGTATGAGCTTTTTCCCCGCTCAACTGCGGCTGTCCAGGGTGTGCACGGCACCTTTCGCGATGTTGAAGCGCAGCTCCCTTACGTCGAACATCTCGGCTTCGACGTGCTCTACATGCCGCCCATTCACCCCATTGGACGCTCTTTTCGCAAGGGCAAGAACAACTCCGTGACTGCCGAGCCCGGCGACGTAGGCAGCCCCTGGGCCATCGGCGCCGCAGAAGGCGGCCATACCGCCATCCTGCCGGAGCTTGGCACCCTGGCTGACTTTCAGCATTTGCGCTCTTCGGCTGAGGCGCGCGGCATTGAGCTTGCGCTCGATATCGCCTTCCAGTGTGCGCCGGACCACCCCTGGGTCTCCGAGCATCCGGACTGGTTCAAAAAGCGTGCCGATGGAACTATCCAATATGCGGAAAACCCGCCAAAGAAGTATCAGGACATTTACCCGCTTGACTTTGAATCTGCCGATTGGGAAGCCCTGTGGGATGGCTTGCTTGGTGTCTTCCTGTACTGGATTGAGCAGGGAGTCAAGATCTTCCGAGTCGACAATCCGCATACCAAGGCCTTCGGTTTTTGGGAGTGGGCTATCACTTCCATCAAAGCCCAGTATCCTGACGTGCTCTTTCTGGCGGAAGCATTTACCCGCCCGCGCGTAATGGAGCAGCTCGCCAAGGTCGGCTTTTCGCAGTCGTACAGTTACTTCACCTGGCGCACGACGAAGGAAGAGCTTGAAACCTACGGCCGGGAGCTCACCCAAACCCCGCAGTGGGAATACTTCCGCGCCAACTTCTGGCCAAACACGCCGGATATCCTGCCCCTCAATGTGCAAACCGGCGGACGCGCTTCCTTTGCACTCAGGCTCGTGCTTGCCGCAACCATGAACAGCAACTACGGCATATACGGCGCGGCCTATGAACTGCTTGAAGACGTTCCGAACGCGCCCGGACGGGAAGAATATCTCCACTCCGAAAAGTACGAGTTGAAGCACTGGGACCGTTCTTCGCCGACCAGCCTGGCGCCCATGATTGCAACGCTGAACTCGATCCGCCGCGCAAACCCCGCGCTGCAGACGATCGATCCCTCGCTTCATTTCCACTCGGTCGATAATCCGGAACTGATCTGCTACAGCAAGCGATCGCCGGACGGCGACAATGTCATCCTGACAATCGTCAATCTCGACCCGGTGCGTCGCCAGACCGGCTGGCTCTATCTCTGGATGGAGCAGCTCGGCCTTACCGATACGTCCACCTATACCGTCGAAGACCTTTTGAACGGCGCAACGTACACCTGGCGCGGTCCAGGCAACTTTGTCGCCCTCGACCCGGAAGTGACTCCGGCTCATATCTTTGTTGTGAGGGCCGTTTAATGGGCACCTATTCGCAAGCGGCGACGGCCGGAAGGCGGCAAGGCAGCGCGTCCGACCCGCTCTGGTACAAGGACGCGATCATCTACGAGCTGCACGTGCGCGCCTTTGCCGACTCCAACAACGACGGCATCGGAGACTTCCCCGGGCTGCTCTCAAAGCTTGACTACCTCCAGGACCTTGGCGTCACCTGCCTCTGGCTTCTGCCCTTTTTTCCCTCACC